>JAFGPB010000084.1 GCA_016926205.1 Bacteroidales bacterium | reverse complement strand
TGATAAGGGAGGTTATGTAGGTGCTTTCTTCATGGCACTGGCCATGGTGATCCTGTCATTTTCCTGTACGGGCCCGATCGTGGCGTCGCTGTTGATAAAAGCTTCAACAGGTGATGTGCTGGAACCAATTGTCGGAATGGCAGGTTTTTCAGTTGTTTTTGCGCTGCCTTTCACATTGTTTGCTGTATTTCCATCCTGGTTGAAGAATCTTCCGAAATCAGGGGGCTGGCTGAATTCGGTCAAGGTCTTTTTTGCGTTCATCATGCTTGCATTTTCATTTTATTTTCTTTCGAAGATTGACCTGGCTTATCACCTGAATGTATTCAGCCGCGAACTGTTCATCAGCATATGGGTGGTTATTTTCGTGGTGCTGGGCTTCTATTTGCTGGGCAAGATCCGCTTTGTGCACGACAGTGAATTGTCCTTTATCGGTGTTCCGCGCCTTGTGATCAGTCTGGCTAGTTTTGCCTTTGCGCTATATTTGTTTACAGGTCTGCTGGGCAATGATCTGAAGGGACTTTCGTCCATCATACCACCGTCCGCTGCGAGGCAGGCAGCAGTGATTGGCTTTGAGGATGGGAAATTGACGGTTGACGGGATTTCTGCAGGTTTGTGCGAAACACCGCAATACTCCGATTTTCTGACTTTGCCTCACGGCCTGGCAGGATATTTCGATTATGATGAAGCGCTTGCCTGTGCTCGTGAACAGAACAAACCGGTACTGGTGGATTTTGTCGGACATACCTGTTCCAACTGCAAGAAAATGTATGCCCAGGTATGGTCTGATCCCAGGGTGCTGGATATTCTCAGTAATGAATATATTATTGCAACACTCTACACGGATGACAGGACCAGATTGCCTGAAAGCAAATGGATCACATCGGATGAAGGCAAAGTCAGGAATACCATTGGAAAGATCAACCAGCATATTCAGGTCAGCCGTTTCAATTCAAACGCCCTTCCGCTTTATGCCATAGTGGATGGTAACGGCAATGACCTGACACGGAGCTATTATACCTATAGTACTGATGTCGATAATTTTATACAGTGGCTTGAAGAGGGATTGAGCAAAATAAGCGAACTTCAGGTCAGTTCTTTGTTAGAAACTCCCTGAATACCGGGATTGTCCATAATTCATCAAAGATGACCGCAATCACCACAACTGAACCTACAGCGGTATGACCACAATTCAATCATCAAACGTAACATTCTCGTAGTCCGCCTGATCCAGTGCCTGTTTCCGGTAATTCCTGGCCATTCGTGAATCATTGACGGAATCACTAATACGGCTCAGCCCAAAATATGCATAAGCATTGAATTCTCCTGCAAAGACGCCAAAAGGTATGGTTCCGTTGAGTCCCTTTGCATAGTAATATCTGGCAAGTGACAGGTTATGGTATTTTTTTTCATACAATATCCCATGCAGAATGTCCAGCTGGGCTTCAAGATATTGGTTTTGATAAGTTTTACGTGACTGACTGATCATATTCTCCGCTTCATCATACCTTTTTATGAGCAACAGGTTTTTAATATAACTGGAAAGGTACTGCACGTTTGCCGGATACAGTTCATGAAGCGTCTTGCTGTAATAATAGGCCCGCTGATAATTGTTCTCGAAGCTGATATAGATTCCTGAAAGAAATGTGAAGGCTTCTGCTTTGAGAAAAATTGCATTTCCAGCGGCAAGGTTTAGTTCTTTCAGTCCGTTTACCTTGTCTCCTCTGGGGAACAACAACGCCAGAGGTTTGTATATCGGATGCGCTTCAGGATAGGCTTCCCGGTAGTAATTATAAAGACCCGTTATGAAATAGAAATCCTGATAAGTACCGGTAAAATCAAAAGCCTGCTTCACGTATTTATAAGTGCTTGCAGCCAGAGACAAAACTTCCATACTGATCTCGTTATCTGCATAGAACAGGAGCAGAAGACCTCTTGCACCAAGGTTTGTCATCAGGTATTCAGCTTCATGCTCGGGGGGGAATTCATTATTGCACAAGTTGATGCAGGTGTAAAGGTCGTCCTCAAATGACTGTACGGCAGGGGAACCCGGTATCAGGGGATAATTTTCCCAGTATGTGATCAAAGCTCTGAAAAGATAGGAAATAGGATGTCCGGCATAGGACATCTTAACTTGTCTGTATACCTCATTTGCCTGATCGAACTGGAAATTGTAAACGCAATCAACACCTGATTTGATCAGCTCAAGCGAGGAAGTGTCATTCAATATCTGGGCATATACGGTTTGGAAGCTTAGTGAGCATGCAACCAGGGCAATTGCAATCAGTCTGCGGAATCTTTTGATTGTGTTCACGTTGAGATCGGAAAATTTCGGTTAAAGGTAAATAAAAATTACAATTTGCCGTTTATCCCGTGTTGTCATACTCAGCCGGAATCAGACACTGTTTCACGGGCGTTTGCAAGCAAAAAAAAGAAAAAATTCTGATCGGGTAATCATGGCGATAGAATTGATTTTATTCTCATCATCCTTGAATCATGTGTTCAAGATAATTATTTTTGTCTGAAACTAAAATTTAACCAATCTGACCATGAAATATTTGGATAACCTGGAAAAAGAATTTACAATGTATGTAATACCGGACATTATATTTGCCTGTTGAGTACTTTGACGGAAAAACTTCACAGTTTCACTTTTTCATCAATAAAAATTAACACTTGGCATGTCAGTTCAAACAGGAAAAACTCAGATCCGGTTGCAAAAAATACTGGAAAAAAGCATTGACCATAAAAATATCTTCGGAACTGTTGTCAGTATTGGCAGATGCTTTGATGACTGGAGCTGGACCGGTTCCGCAGGCAACCTTACCGGACAAAGTCAGTATTTTATTGCCAGTGTGACTAAATTGTATATTACTGCCATAGTTCAGAAATTGAGACATCGAAATAAACTGGGACTGGAGGATAAGATTTCAGAATATTTTCCACGGGACACTTTAAAAAATCTTCATGTCTTTAAAGGGACCGATTATTCGGATCAAATCACGATCAGGCATCTTTTGTCGCACACCTCCGGATTGCCGGACTATTTTCTCCAGAAAGGACCTGACGGCAAAAGTCTGGTCAGGGACCTGATTTCAGGCAATGATCGGAAATGGACATTCAGTGAAGCAATTCAGATCGCCAAATCCATGCAACCTCATTTTAAACCCGGACAGAAAGGAAAAGCATTTTACTCGGATACCAACTTCCAGCTTCTGGGAAAGATCATTGAAACAACTAAGGAACGGCCACTTTCAGAGGTTATTTCCGAATTCATCACAGAACCTCTCGGTCTGAAGAAAACATATCTGTATCAGGACATACAAGATACCACACCTGAAGAATTGTATTACAGGGATAACCATGCACACCTGCCGCTGGCCATGACTTCTTTCTGGGCCGACGGGAGCATGGTCTCAACAGCTGAAGAATCGGTTGTGTTCCTGAAAGCATTTTTTGGAGGGATGTTTTTTCCGACATCTTATTTAAGTGAGATGCAGGAATGGAACAGGATCTTTTTCCCCTTTCATTACGGATTGGGAATTGCAAGGTTTAAACTTCCTTTCATATTTTCACCCTTCAGACGGATTCCGCCCATAATCGGACATATGGGTACAACAGGAGCATTTGCCTATTATTGTCCGGAAAAAGATGTCTATTTGGCAGGAACCATAAACCAGGTCCACAATCCCGGTCTGCCTTACAGGTTGGTAGTAAAAGTTCTGAATGCCGTGCACTGATTCAGTTCAATCCTTTAAAAAACGTTCCGGACCATTTATGTCTGTGGTCTCTGAGAAAGAAATACCGGATTCATTCCTGTTTGATAATTTTAGTCGTGAAGGTTGATCTGCCTGCTTTTGCTTCAATGATATACATACCGTCAGGAATACCGGTCAGGTTAAGTATCGCAGAACCGTTCACCTTATAATTCCTCATCAGTCCGCCCTGCAGGTTTAGAATCCTTACAGTAGCATCTGCCGGACCGGGTAAAAGGAGGTTGATATGATCCTGAACCAGATTGGGATATATTTGTATGTCAGCGCTGAGACCGGAACTGGAAGGTTTTTCACGGACTTGTGTAACTATCTCAGACGGATTTATATCCGGACTTCTGTCCGGCATATCCTTCCATATTTTCAGTATGGCTTGTGCGACTTCCGTATTGTTGATGTATCTGCCGCGAACATAATCAAAATGTGTTGCATACGCGGCAATTTCTTTTGCTCCTGCTCCATGGGCGTAAAGAGGAATCAGCTGATTGGTATGCATATTTGAAAGAAAGATGCCCGATGGCAGCCTGCCTTCACCATTGCCGGATAAAGGATAGCCCTTAATGGCATTGGAATTTGAAAATTCCGGTCCTGCAAGAAAACCGGTTTCATGATCACCTGTTATGATGAGAAGGGTTGATTCCCAGTCGCTGTTGGTGTTCACCCAGTTCATGACGGCCTCAACGGCATCATTGAATGCATTCTGTTCTTCAATTACCCGTTCCATCTGTCCGCCATGGGCTGCCCAGTCAACAGCACCTCCCTCGATCATCAGTAAGAAACCGTTATTGTTGTTGTCGAGCACGTTCAAAGCTGCCATTGTCATATCGGATAAGGACGGGACATTCTGATTAAAAGGGATTTCATAGGCTTCAGGTTCTGCACTTCTGTTTCTCCCCTGATTCAGGGTGGTCCCGGTTTTCGGGATGCCTATCAGGCGCAGGGGCGTTTTTCCAGAAGCCAGATTCACGAAATCGATGCTGTCGCGTACCAGTGTCCATGGATCAGGTATTTCGTTCCCGTTGATGTCCTGAACCGTATGATTGCCATGAATGGTGGCAGTAGCGAATAGGGTACTTCCCTGATTTAATCCGTCCCATGTTGATTCTCCGCCGACGTAACTGTAATCGGAAGGCTCCGACGGTTGGGCGTCATTGTCAAAATCAGGAGCTCCACACCCAATGATCACGGAAAGCTTTGAATCAATGATCATTTCGTTTGCGATTTCGGCATAGTTGTTCCTGTTGGGATTGTGAGCTGCAAATGCAGCAGGTGTCGCATGCGAAAACTGAACGGTGGAAACCGTACCGGTTGATTTGCCAAGTTCAAATGCCCTGTCCGCAATGTTGTGAAGTTCATTGCCTGTATGATCAACACCGATTGCACCGGATGCAGTCTTTTTGCCCGAAAACATTGATGTTGCTGCCGGAGCCGAATCGGTAGATCTTTTCATGGCATGGGTTGAATCAATCCAGGTCATGAAAGAATTGTACCCTGCATCATACTGATCTGCAGCGTTTGAATCCATGGCTAAAGCAGTTCTTCCGGGATATGTGCTCATGGCTGTATACAGGAAATCCACCCCGGAAATCTGTTTCTGGAATGCGTGCTCGTTCTTTCCGTTATAGAGGTTTGCTGCGAGTAACTGATTGTAACCCATCCCGTCACTGATCATATATATGACATTTTTTGGCAGGTGCATGGACTCCTTTCTTAACAGATCCTTGCATAAAAGTCCGACTTCAGTGTTGTCAATATAATAGCCAAAAACATAATCAATCTCGTCGGCATACAGATGAAAAAGTTCACTTCCGGATCCTTTGGCATACAGCGGTACGAGCATGTTGGTATGGTTCCGGCTGTTGAATTTCATGCCCGGCATCTTTCCTTTGCCGTTGTCTACAACGTCATACCCATCAATAATGTTCGTCTTGTCATAATCCGGACCGGTCAGATATCCGGTCTCATGATCCCCGGTTACGATCACCAGGTTTTCCCTCCAGCCACCGTTGTTTTCGACCCATGCAATGACCGAATCGACCATCATGTTGAAATCCTGCTGTTCCTCGATCAGACGATGTTTTTGATTTGCATGGTTTGCCCAGTCAATCGCACCGCCTTCTACCATAAGTACAAAGCCTTCAGCATTTTCTTTAAGGACGTTGATTGCGGCCAGCGTCATCTGATAGAGATGCGGTACACTGTCGTTTTTGTTTTTCTGATAGGGTATGCTGTCCGCTATAGTCCTGGACTGGTTTAATGTGGTCAGGCATTTTGCAGTTCCCAGCACGCGCCTGGGTGGATGAACAGACTTCATGAGATTCACAAAATCAATGCTGTCCGCAATAAGGGACCATGGATCTGACAACCGGTCCCCGTCAATGTCCTCAGGTTCCGTTCTTCCATTCAAACTGGCAATGCTGAAAGTATTTGATGTTCCGTATACCAATGAATCCCAGGTGGACCGACCGCCGACGTAATTGTAATTGAAGGCGTCGCTTTTCATATCGGAATTATCGTCGTATTGCGGATGTCCGCAACCCATGATCACGGACAATCTGGATTCGAGCAACATGGTCAGCGCGATTTCAGCATAATTGTTCCGGTTAATGTTGTGGGTCGAAAATCCCGCAGGTGTGGCATGTGACCAATGTACAGAAGTGACCACTCCGGCTGATTTCCCGAGTCCGGTCGCCCTTTCGGTAACCAGCTCGACAGGATTACCGAACATATCAACACCGATTACGCTACTGGATGTTTTGGTCCCGGATGCCAGGGTAGTAGCTGCGGGTGCCGAATCGGTAAAATCTTTCTTTACATAATTCGTGTCGGTCCATGCCAGGGTTGAGTTATACTCTGTCCTGTAACCTTCAATTGACGGTGTATCGGCGGGGGGTGCCTGAATGCCCTGATAGGTGCTTGTGAAGTAATGCACCGGGAACTTCTGATATGATGTACTGTCGATTCCTTGCCAGTAATTGGTTGCCCTGATATGATTGATCCCCCATCCATCGCTGATCAGGATAAAAATGTTCTTTGGTATGTTTCCGGTTTGGGTATTCGCATCAGGTGACACAAAGAAAAGCATCATGGTGATGCTCAAAACAATTGAGAAACTTATGGATTTATCAGATTTCATAAGTAAATAATCTAATGTTGAAAGACCGTTGGAACCCACATGATTTAATTATTTTTATTTGTGATCATTATAATATTATCATATGGATTTCAAGTGACAAAGATAGTGTGATATCAAAAACAAGCCAGCATGTCAAAGTGTTCAAAGATACGGATTTATTTTACATCTGATCTTAGTTCAAGATAGAACACAGCAATTCTGTTGTACCTGCCGGATAAACAACTTCTAGAATTTCTCTTCCAGCAGTCGCCGGAGATCTTTATAATCATTGATGACGGTAAATTCAGGATGGTCGTCGATCACATTCTGCGGGGGACGGAACAGCACACCGTGGTCCGATTCCTGCAGCATGCTTATATCATTGTAGGAATCACCGAAAGCATATACGTCAAAGTTCAGGCTTTTAAGGGCCCTGACCGTATGCCTCTTGCCGTCCTTTTGCCTGAGATTGTAACCCGTTATTGTACCGTTTTCGTCAAGTTCAAGCGAATTGCAGAATAGCGTGGGATGGCCGAGTTTTTCCATAAGGGGATCGGCAAATTCAACGAAAGTATCGGACACCAGGATAAAACGGGTCACGCTTTTCAGCCAGCTGACCATCTCCAGTGCACCGTCGAGGGGTTCGATGGAGGCAATGACCTGTTGTATGTCACGCAGGCTGATGTTTCTTTCGCGGAGTATCCTTAACCTGTGCTGCATCAGTTCGTTATAGTTCTTGATGTCACGCGTTGTGAGGCGCAATTCAGGTATCCCTGTTTTTTCCGCCACATTGATCCAGACTTCGGGGACCCAGACACCTTCGAGATCCGAGCATACAGCGTGAAGTTTCTTCATATTTTTATTTCTCCTTTAATCCTCTCCAATAGCAACATCAGCAGTTATGATTTTTCAAGGGATAACAATTCAATATACTATGGGACCGGTTCTTCATTCCCGATCAATAATTATCCTTAAGGTATTCTTTAAAAATCTCATAATTGTTATCCAGCTTGTCATAGGTCTCTTCCATCTGGTCCAGACCTTTCATGCTGGGCGGCAGTTCCGGATCGATTCCGATCACACGGCGGATCTCATCAGGGAACTTGGCTGGATGAGCGGTTTCCAGACTGACACAAAGCTGTCCGGGATCCGCATCCCGGGGATGTACCCTGAAGTCTTCAAGCAGTCCTGCCCAACCTGCTGCTCCATGCGGTTCAAGGATGACTTTGTGTTTGTTGTATACACCGGCAATGGTTTCTATCGTTTTTTTATCACTGATGCTGATCGCGAAAATGTCCCTTCGCATTTGTTCAACATCAGGGTCTTTCATAATTTTTCCGGTCTCGTCCATCATGCCTCCGTACAGGGTGACTAATCGGGCCATATTGCTTGGGTGGCCTACATTCATGGCACTGGATATGCAATTCCGCGAAGGCACAATGCTTTTATAGCTGCCGGTTTGCCAGTAAACGGGCACTTCATCATTTTCATTTGTCGCAACAACAAATCTTCTGACCGGAAGTCCCATCTTCCATGCCAGGAGTCCGCCCATAACATTTCCGAAATTTCCGGAAGGTACCGAGAAAATGATATTTTCCTGCTCATCCGCATTTGCAGTCCTGCTGTATGCATATATATAATAAAACGACTGCGGAATCAGACGGCCTATATTGATGGAATTTGCCGATGAAAGGTTCAGGTCATCCAGGTCATGGTCGGAAAAAGCCTTCTTGACCAGTGCCTGGCAATCATCAAACTTGCCGTTAAGTGCAATGATCCGGATGTTCTTGCGGAGTGTGGTCATCTGTTTTCGCTGACGGGAGGTTACTTCTTTTTCGGGATACAGTACCACGACCTGTATATTGTCCAGTCCGTAAAATGCATTTGCAATGGCGCTTCCGGTATCTCCGGAAGTTGCCGTAAGAATCAGCATGTTCCGGTTTTCCTGTGCCAGAAAATGCTGCATAAGCCTGCCCATCAACCTTGCGGCAAAATCTTTGAAAGAGGCTGTGGGACCCTGGTCAAGCCGCATGATATACTTGCGTTCATAAATGTTTTCGATCGGGACCTCAAAGTCATATGCGTCCTGAACCAGCCCATACAGATCCGTGTCTTTGATCTCTTCGCGGAGGAAGAGTCGGGCCGTTTCAAAGGCTGTTTCATGATAATCTTTCCGGGAAAGATTTCGAATAAAGGATGTATCGATATGCGGAAGATGATCCGGCATATACAATCCGTTATCCGGAGCAAGTCCCTTAAGCAGGGCTTCACGGAAACCTGCCGTTTCAGTTTTGTGGTTGGTGGAATAATATGAAATACTCTGGAACATAGAATACGGATTCAATATACATATTCATGAATTCAGTTGTTCAAAATGATGCGGCCTGAAATCCTTTAATGATTCGAGTCTCAGATCAGCAAAGTCAAACCTGCTGCTGTTCACTGCATGACTGTCCGGAATTACCATAACCTTCATACGTGCTGCCTTGGCAGCAATGGCCCCGTTGAAGGAATCCTCAAATACCAGACAGTGATCGGGCGGGATATTCAATTTCCTGGATGTTTGAATGTATACAGCAGGATGTGGTTTACAAAACTCTTCATTCTCAGAGGAATGTATGATCTTAAAGAGTTCAAGAAGATGGAACTTTTTAAGAGCCAGGGTGATCAGCTTCAGTGGGGTGGATGAAGCAATGGCAGTTGTAACGCCGGCATCTTTAAAAAACTGCAGTACATCGAGAAACCCTTCCATCAGCTTTGCATCTTCCTCGTAAGCGGTTTGCATTGCTTCCAGCAGTTCTTTAAGTACCTGGAACAGGCTCTTGTTTTTCCAGGGGAAGAGATTGTACCAGTACTGGATTGTGGCCTGAGTATCAAGACCGGTGGTCTGACGGCACAAGTCAGGATTCAGTTCAATACCCACAGATCTGAAAATCCTGATCTCAGCTTCCCGCCATAATGGTTCCGAATCAATGATGATTCCGTCCATATCAAAGATAACTGCTTCCAGCATATACCCGGTTTTTATACATTCGCTACCCGGATCACATCCGCAAATACTCCGGCAGCCGTTACATCAGCTCCGGCCCCATAGCCTCTAATCACCATGGGCTGCTCATTGTAACGGTCTGTTGTGATCAGAATGATATTGTTGCTCCCTTCCAGGGGATAGGCAGGATGGTGGACATCCACGTCAACCAGTTTAATGGTCGCCTTGCCCTGGTCCAGCCGTGCAATATACCTTAATTTTTTGTTCTCTTTTGCCAGTTGTTTTCTGCGTTCTTCAAAAACGATATCCTGCTTAACAACATGTTTCCAAAAATCGTCGAGTGATCCCTGAAAACACTCCGCAGGTAAAAAGGGAACCGTAATTATATCACTGTCTTCAAATTCATAACCTGCTTCCCGTGACAGGATCAGAAGTTTCCTTCTTACATCAACGCCACTCAGGTCAATCCTTGGATCAGGTTCGGAAAAACCGCATTCCATGGCGAGTTTAACAGCACTGCTCAACGGGATCTCTTCGCTTATGGTGTTGAAGATAAAATTCAGCGTACCGGACAGGACGGCTTCCAGTCTGATGATCTTATCCCCGCTCCGGATCAGGTCATTCAGTGTGCTTATGATCGGCAATCCCGCACCCACATTGGTTTCAAAAGTAAATTTTACGTTCTTTTGCTGCGCGGTTTTTTTAAGATCACGGTACTGGCTGTAAGCTGATGAACACGCAATCTTATTTGCCGTTACCACGGAGACATATGAATTCAGCACCTCCCTGTAGGTTCCTGCAATTCCCGGATCGGCAGTGCAATCTATATATACACTGTTCCTGAGGTTCAGGTATTGCATTTTCTTTATGAAAAGGTCCATATCTGTCTTCTCCCCGAATTTTTCCATATCCTCTTCAAAGCTCACCAGGTTGATCCCATCCGGGTTCAGCATCATTTTGAATACATTGCAAATGCCAACCACGTTTACTTTCAGGTGGTGTTCCCGCATCAGGATCTCCTGCTGGTCCCTGATCTGCGTGAGCAACCTGCTGCCAACCGTACCCGTTCCCACAAGATACAAGTGAAGATCTTTGTAATGAGAAAGGAAGAATCCTTCATGAATGACGTTCAGGGCCTTTTTAAGGTTTTCCTTGCGGATGACAATGGAAATGTTCAATTCGGATGAACCTTGTGCAGTGGCAATAACGCTGATGCCATTACGGCCCAGTGAAGTGAAAAGGTTGGCTGAAATGCCGGGTGTGTTCTTCATTTTTTCACCCACGATGGCAATGACTGACAGGTCCTTTTCAACCAGAATGTTGATCTCATTACGGATTTTGATTTCCGTTTCAAATTGATCTTCAATGGCTTTGAGTGCCTTGCCAAAATCCTCCGGATTGATGGCAAAAGTGATTGAATACTCGGAAGATGCCTGGGTAATGAGCATGATGTTGATGTTGTTCTGTGCCAGTGCACCAAAGAGTCTGGATGATATCCCCTTGACTCCCACCATTCCGGCACCCTGCAATGTGATCAGGTTGATGTCATCGATTGAAGAAATGCCCTTGATCAGTGATTTCCCTTCACTTTTGGCCTGCCTTGTGATGATCGTCCCGGGAGCATACGGATTGAAGGTGTTTTTTATAGCGATTTCAATGTTTTTCTGATAAACCGGATGTATCGTGGGAGTGTAGATCACCCTTGCACCGAAATGGGAAAGTTCCATTGCCTCTGCATAGCTTAATGCATCAATTGCAATGGCCTTTTTTACCTTTTTCGGGTCTGCGGTCATGAATCCGTCCACATTTGTCCATATTTCCAGGCGGTCGACTTCCAGTGCAGCTGAGATGATGGAAGCCGTGTAATCCGAACCTCCTCTTCCCAGGGTTGTGATCTCGTTCGTTTCACTGGTTGCAATGAATCCGGGGACAACCCCTGTCTTCTTGTAATTCCTGAAATATGAACGGATAAGGCGGTTTGTTAGATCAAAATTTACTTTGGCATTTCCGTAATCATCGTTGGTTTTGATCAGAACCTTCACATCGACCTGATAGCCGTTGGGAATGATGTTGCTCATGATATATGTTGCGAGGATTTCACCGAAACTCAGGATCCTGTCCTGGATTTTCGGTGTCAGGTCATTCAGCAGATACACACCGTTTATAACAGACCCGAGTTCCTTCAGCAATAATGTGATATGAGAACGGACTTCAGTTTTCAGTGGATCCCTGAACAAACTGTCAACTATATCCAGGTGTTTGTTCTCTATCGCATTGAAAATCCTGAAGAAATCCTTATGCCTTTTTGCAGCCCTTTTGCTCAGTTCGATCAGCTGATCGGTAATGCCTGAAAACGCAGAGATCACAATGATCGTCTGGTCCGATTGTGATTCAATGATTTCTTTAACCCTCAGGATGTTCTCAGCAGAACTGATCGTTGAGCCTCCGAATTTCAATACCTTCATAGTCCAGATAATTAACTGTTTTTACTCACTAAATCCCGTGGATGAGGACTTTTTTCCCCGTCCAGCACGCATACTTTTCAGGGAATACCAAATCTTTCGGCCTGAGCAAAACCTGCTCATGAATTCTGATCCCTAAAAATAGTATAGAAATTATGATTAAAAAAGTTTTACACTTTCAGCAATCACATTACGGTCAATTTTTCGGATCAGACCCTGCAATACCGATCCGGGTCCCGTTTCATAAAACGTATCAGCGCCATCAGAGATCATGTTCTGGATGGTCTGTGTCCATTTTACCGGAGCAGTTAGCTGTTTTTTCAGATTGTCCCTAATCACTGACGGGTCTGTTGAAGGTCCGGCGGTGACATTCTGGTATACGGGGCATACAGGCGGCCTGAATTCAGCATGGTCAATCGCTGTCTCAAGTTCCTTTCTTGCAGGTTCCATGAAAGGTGAGTGGAAGGCTCCCCCGACAGGCAGTTTCAGTGCCCTCTTCGCACCGAGTGACTGAAGCTTTTCAACGGCAAGATCGATTCCCCTGACGGAACCGGATATTACGATCTGTCCCGTACTGTTGTAATTGGCAGGTACTACCACTTCGTTGATCTCATGACATACTTTTTCCACAACATCGTTTTCCAGTCCCAGAACAGCAGCCATGGTCGAGGGTGAATGCTCGCATGCTTTCTGCATGGCTTCAGCCCTTGCAAATACAAGTTTCAGTCCGTTCTCAAATAAGAGTGCTCCTGCAGCAACTATTGCGGAAAATTCACCGAGGGAGTGTCCTGCGACCATATCCGGTTTGAAACGATCACCCATAACCCTGGAAAGGATTACTGAATGTATGAAAATTGCAGGTTGAGTAATTTTCGTCTGTTTCAGTTCTTCTTCCGTGCCTGAAAACATGGTTTCCGTAATCTTGTATCCCAGTATCTCGTTTGCTTTTTCAAAGAGATCTTCAGCCTCCGGTGAAAGATCGAAAAGATCTTTTCCCATTCCGGGGAACTGGGACCCCTGACCGGGAAATACGAATGCAGTCATAGTATTTGGAATGAATACAGCCGACAAAAGTAACATTATCGGTAACAAATAACAAGAGGCGGTGAGGTTAAAATCAAGCGGTTTTCAGTCTTCAGAATGTGTCTGCACCAAGCATGACCAGGGAACACTGGTTCACGACCTGAATGCCATCCCTTTCTGCCATTCCGGCAAGTTCAGCGTTTTGTGTTCCTGGATTGAAAATGATTCGTTTTGGCTTCAGGGAAAGGATGTATTCATAATGTCGCTTTTGGCGTTCAGGATTGATATAAAGCAATACTGTATCCACATCATCAAGAAGAGGTTTACCGGTATCGATTTCCACATCGGCGATTGTTCCCTTTCTGGCTCCAAGCGCGATCACCTGATAGTTTCTGTTGCGAAGGGCTTTTACGGCTTTGTAGGAAAACCGCATGTGATCCGGACTCGCTCCAAGTACAACAACTTTGCCCGTTTTACCAGTGGTAATCAAATGATTAAAATTGTAATTTGTTTTGAATTTATAACCGGTATTATCGATCTTTAATCATTCCCTGTAATCAATGCAACCGCATAAGCTGAAATTCCCTTTCCTTCACCGACAAAACCCAGATGTTCGGCAGTTGTCGCTTTGACTGAAATATTTCCGGCTCCGGTTCCGATTGCAGATGCAAGCTTTTCTTTCATGGTTCCAATATAATCCATGATTTTTGGCTGCTGGAGACATAGGGTCGCATCGATGTTTCCCACCCTGTAATTGTTTTCATTCAGCATATTAATGGTTTTCTCCAGGATGACCATACTGCTGATGTCTTTATATTCTCTGGAATTGTCGGGGAAATGGGTGCCGATATCCCGGAGTCCTGCAGCACCCAGCAATGCATCGCAAATGGCATGTATCAGCACATCCCCGTCTGAATGGGCAACCGGACCTTTTTCAGAAGGGATCTCCACGCCTCCCAGAATCAGTTTTCGTCCCGTTGCCAGCTGATGAACATCATATCCAAAGCCGATTCTGACATTCATATACCGGTAGTTTTAATAGTCGAAATTCAGACCCAGTGTAAAACGCATGGTATTTGCAAGAGGATTGTTCCTTCCTGACGTGGAGATCAGGTAGGAAAAATCGAGGAAAAACACATTCAGGTTCATGCCGATACCGGTTGCAAAATATTTGCGGTTTCCTTTGTTTTCATGCTCGTTAAAATATCCGATGCGTATGGCAAACTGCTCCCTGTACCAGTATTCCAGCCCTACCGAGAACATGATCTCATGCATTTCTTCGCGGAAACCGTCGGGTGCATCATAGAATGATTGTATCCAGCTCAGCGGAAGGGAGGCCGGTGTTTTTTTCCCGTATTGGATCACCGGATCGCCGTTCAAATCAGTACTGTCGGCATAGTAAATAGGAGGGGAGGGAACAAGCAGTTTGCTGAGGTCAAAAGATGCCGTGATCGAATTGTATTCGTCAATTCCGAGCGTATATCGTGCTCCTGCCCGTAAAGAAGCAGGGATAAACTGTTTGTCAGATCCTTCGGTATAGGAGATTTTTGTACCCAGATTGCTGAAATTCACTCCCCATGCAATTTCACCATCCTGATTTGCGATATCAAGTGGATGCTGATAATAGAAGCCCAGGTCGGCAGCAAATGAATAACCCGCATTATACTGCTGACCTTCAATGGTTCCTCCTCCTGTGATATCAGAACGTACAAAACGCATTACCAGCGCACCGGATAAATAATCCGACAGAAGCCTGGAATATCCGGCATCAAGGGCAAACTCATTGGGATGGAAATTACCGATTAGTACACCTTCAATATCACGGAAGATAACCTCACCCAGTGAAAAATACTTCAGAGACGCGCTGATGGTCTGCCTGTCATCAAAACGGTAATAAGCTGACAGGTAAGCCAGATTGATATCGTTGACAATGTTTCGCAGCCAGGGTGTATATGCCAGGGAAACCCCGGTTTTATTTTCAATAAACGCATATTTTGCGGCATTCCAGTGCTGGGAATTCACATCAGGTCTGGTAGCAGCACCAAGATCACCCATGGCACCCGCCCGGGAATCCGGAGCAATGGACAGGAAAGGTACCGTTGTCTGTATGGCATTCAGTGAACCCAGAAGCTTGTTCGTAATGGTTCCCGAACCCGAACTCTGAGCGGATGCATTTAAAGCCAGAACTGTCAGAACACACACAAACAGCGTTAATCTTCTTAAAATCATTATCTTATTTATTTAGTGGCACAAAAATACAGAACATTTATTCGATGGACTTTTTTAAAACAGGGATTTTATAAAATTATTGTCTGATCACCACAAGTTTCTCGTGGCGGTCAGCCTGCAAACCCTCTTCACTCCGCACCAGAATGCGGTATGGATACACACCCTGCCGGAGATAATTGCCATTCATGTCCCTGAGATCCCAGTAGATCGGTGTTGACTGAAATCCGGTTGAACGGATTTTTTTCTCAATGTTTGCGATCACTCTGCCTGACATGTCAAATACATAAATGGTTACCATCAGTTCCTCATCCGGACGGTTATGTTCAAATTGAAATATGGTGTGGTCTGACGCCGGATTCGGATAATTGTAAGCATTGGCGAGCATCAGCACATCCTCAGAAAGTACCCTGAATTCAATGGTTGCAGTTGAGGAATTGTTGAAGACATCCCACGCTTTTATTTTCAGTGAATGCCAGCCTTCAGCCAGATCATGCATCTGATATCTGAGTGTGCCGCTGGTAAAATCATCCAGGTCCGTTTCATAAAAGTCGTTCAGGATGATGGGATCGGACTGATCATTGTCAATGATCCCGGTGATATCATGACCAATACCGTTGCCGACGGTATTGATGCCGCTCTCATCAGTTATCCTGGCGTGTATCACCGGACTTGTATTGCTGATACCCTGGTCGTTGAAAGTCTCATCATTCAGGTATAACAGGATTTCAGGACCGGTCTGATCGGCAGATGCGGTGGAAAAAGTACCTCCGATAATAAAATCCTCATAATACCCATGTGCATCACTGGAGGAGTCCTTTGCATAGTAGATCATCTTTCCGTTGCCATAACTGTAGGATATGTCCTTTGGAACTGTGAACTCAAAAGCAAACTGTCCGGATTTCACGCTGGCTTTTCCTTTGAAAATAAGGTTTTCCTGGATTTCAAAATCCATGGGCTCACCGCCGTCATTTGCCAGGGTGGTGACCGTGACAACCTTATCGAAGACCGAAGGATAAATGATACCATTGAAATCTTCCATAAGATTCTGGTATTCATCTTCAATATGGCCTGAGATCCGGATCCGGGAAAAAGCTTTCAGTGTATCTGGTGCCTGGGTTATTTCAGTTCCGTTGAGTGAATCGGTAAGAATGTTAAATTCAGGGATTGCGAGGGTCAGTGCAGGGTCGCCCAGAAGTATGAAATTCAGTTTGTTCCGTTCCGTCCCTGTCGAATCTTTGGTCATCCTGATGATGTCTCCGAGCTTATAGTAATTTCCGTTTTTATCCCGTTCAAATACAAACCTGTAAAACTGTGTATTCAGGTAATGATTCCGGTCAGAATAAGCAATGCGTGTAGTGGAAAGCAATCCGATACTGCCTCCGTCTGGATTCAGCAGTGATGTTTCACCTGCAGAAGTACTTTCAAGCAATACCCCTCCTTCGTCCGACAGATCATCGAACCGGCTGAATTCACATGTGGCTGTTACAAACAGCGGCAGGTTATTGGCATTACTGTAATCCTGCAGGTCTTCCCGCATGATGATCTGTTCCGCAGCAAGTCCCCTTTCACCTCCGTGACCGGTATAGTTAAAAATGAGCAAGCCTTTGTGCATGTTTTCATAGATGATCCTGTTGACGTCAGGATATCTTGTACCTGTGGATGTCGAAATTTGTTTGTATGCGTCCAGCAGGACTTTGCTTACATGGAACTGGGGATATTCCTCCTGCACCCAGTCGGCCAGACCGTTTGCCTGGGTCATGTGAATGTTGACATCTTCATCATCACCGACAAACAGGATCCGGTTACGCCAGTCATTCATGTTTTGTTTTGAAGTGTAGAATCTGATTTTTCGGCAGAGAATCATGGCTTCTTCTTTTGTCTTCACAGGCAGTCGGCCAACACCAAGATCCAGCGTGAAATCTTCCATATTGTTTGAGCCTCCTTCCTCCTCATCCATGAAGCCGAAAAAATCATCCGATACATAGGAAGTAGAAGCATTTAAAGAGCTTTCCGACTGATACGTCGGAATAAAATTTGAATTTCCGTTTCCCTGAGTATGGTTGTTATAGGAACCGTCACCGACAAGCATCAGGTACCTGAGCCTGTCATGATCCCCGCTCGCCCTGTTGTAGATCAGTCTTGAGAAATCCCTTATTGCGCTTACATCAGGAGATCCTGAAGAGAACTCATTATAAATCTCTTCTGTGGTGGCGACAAAAACCGTTAGTCCGTCCTGCGTTGTGTGAAGGTCTGCAAGACTGTCAGCCGCTTCCCGGAACAACGGATGTGTTACGATCAGCATCTGCCGGGGGCCGGCATGATGGAGGTTCTGGTTAGGTACTTCACCAATATCATTGCCGGAGCCCTGAAATACCGGTTTGGGAAAGGTTCCGGTAATGTTGACTGCTACATATTCCATAAGCGAATCCGCAGGAGCTTTGAAAGTCAGTATGTTACCTTCAAGCTGGCACTGCATCTTCCGGATGTCATAAATGTCTGACACATCCCATATCTCAGTCCCGTTACCCCCATTTTCCAGTGTAAATTCAGCAACATTACCCGCTCCGACAGACGACCGGTCGCGAAAAAAGAATGCATCTCCGGTAATATTCAGTTCACATCGGGCATTCAGAATGATATAGTCAATAAAGCCTTCGTCCGAAACATTTGTTTTGTTGTAGGAAACGTTGAGCTGTATCTGGTCACCTGATGTCATGAAGCTGAACACATCCGATTTCTGATGGGCATATATTCCGGTGGAATTTGCAAGATTGACACCGGAAATACTGATGGTGCCTATAAGCTGTCCGTTGCTTCTGAAACTGACGGTTTTTGTATCGGCGGAGCGGCTAACCACATTCGACTTCAGGGTTACCGGAGATGATGCAATGATGTTCTGAAACACGAAAGAGGTATCGTACGGGGTTTGGTCAATTCTTTCACCAAACCATTGACGGCCTGATTTCAGGAAGTTATACCGGTTTATTTCGTGGTGTGTATAACAGTCGAATTGGGATACACTGGTGTTCGGGGGATCGGTTACCGTTTCCGGACCGGTGATTCTTTTACCCGGTCCCGGACCGGTGGTGACAAAATAATAGGATGCGTTACTGAATAGGTGCTTTTCGTGTTCAAACATCCCGGAAACGGGATTATAGATCCAGGTTACAGGCCCCCTGCCATAAAACAGGATAAAATCACCCTGACTGAATACTTCGTCAGTCCCTTTATACATATATACAGCATTTTCTGCAAGATCATGAATGCGGGATTCATTGTTCATTAAAGGCAGCATTGTTCCCCCGTTCCCATAGATGCGCACGTTTTCCGGATCGGAAAATCCCATAGCGGAGATATCTTCATAGGTAAGCTTGTAAATGGCATCCCGGGCGACCCTGATCTTATACCATCTTCCGTTATGCAGCACAGAATTCTCTACTGTATCCACAAGCGTCCCGGCAGTAATGCTTTTATAAGAAGTTTGACTACCGGCAATATCTTGTTCCGGGATGACAGACTTTTCAGACTGTGCATACGTTATGATGGAAATAAAAAGTAAAAAGGCAGAAATTGAGGGATATCTTGTCATAGCTGATCCATACAGTTGAAATGGTCGGGATACCCGGAAAACCTGCAATACGCATAACAAATTGAACGTTTCAAAAATACAATTATTATTGCATCATTCTTTAAACAGAAAAGATTATTATAGATTTACAGTGTAAATATATCCGGGTGAAAGCAGGCAGATACATCAGTTTCTTATTTCTTTTTCTGGCATGCATGGCAGCCCGATCACAGGATTTTCATTTTTCAGGTTTTATTCCGAACAGGACTTTTATGAATCCTGCTGCAGCTGTAATGCCAGTTTCCCCTGAATTTACAGTAACATACAGGAATCAATGGCCCGGAATTCCTGCGACCTTCGTCACATACGGTGCTGCTTTCATACTGCCGGTAGAGTCCATGAAGAGTGGACTGGGCGTGAATGTTCTTAATGATGTACAGGGGGATGGCGTCATTACACGAACCTATGTTGGTCTGTCGTACGGGTATAGAATTGACCTGCAAAGGGACTGGCAGGTGGGAGCCGGAATCAGTGCCTCTTATGTTTTCAGGAAGCTGGATGCGGATGAACTGGTTTTCCGGTCAGAAATATTAAACGAACTGGGATATGGATACAGTGCTGTCACACTGGAAAATCAAACAAGAAGCTATCCCGATTTCGCTATCGGAATGGTGGTTCAGAATGGATACGGCTTTTCTGCGGGCATTTCTGTCAGTCATATCACAAGGCCTGAAGAGTCCTTGAGCAGTCAGTTTAACAGCAGAATACCCCTGAAATACGCAGGGTTCATTAAAACAAGATTCGGAAGTTCCTCCCGGTATTCAGGATTGAGTGTTACCTTCGAACCCTCAGCATTCTATTCAAGGCAGGCAAAGAACGAGGAGCTGATCTGGGGAATGCAGGCTGTTTTTTCCTCGGTATTTGCGGCAGGAGCATGGTTCAGGCAGAATCTCAGATTCAATTATGATGCAGTGATATTTTCTGTCGGTATTTTAATGGAAAAATACAATTTTTTCTACAGTTATGACGTTAATCTAAAAAAATTGAACTTTTTATCAACAAAAATGGGAGCCCATGAAGTAACCTTTTTATACCGAATGGAGTATAAAGGTAGGAAAGCAAGGGCAGTTGAATGTCCCGCATATGCAATGTTGTTCAAATAATGCATGATCACAGAACTAATAATTTTTTACTTTTGAAAAAAATCAGAGCCATGAAAGGTAAGTTTTTTACTGTACTGTCAATCCCCGTATGTGCATTAATAATATCAGGATGCTCCGGAAGAGGCCAGCAGGTTTCCCCTACAACGGGCTGGAGTTACAATGATCCGGAAAGTGGAGGTTTTGAAGTTGTTGCAGGTTCTGAACAGGAAACAGGGCCCGGATTGGTTCTTATCGAAGGAGGAACCTTCACCATGGGCCGTGTGGAGCAGGATGTTCTTTACGACTGGAACAATGTACCGCGACGAGTAACAGTAAGTTCGTTCTATATGGACCAGACCGAAGTGCGGAATGTTGACTATCGTGAATACCTCCACTGGATCCACCGGGTTTTTATGGATTATCCGCTTGTCTATCAGAATGCTCTGCCTGATACACTTGTCTGGAGAAGACCGATGGCATACAATGAACCTTATGTGCAGTACTATTTCAGGCATCCTTCCTATAATGATTATCCTGTCATCGGTGTCAACTGGTTGCAGGCAAATGACTATTGTACATGGAGAACGGATCGGGTGAACGAAGGTATCCTGATCCGAGAGGGCATACTGGATCCGGATCCAAACCAGCTCGGCCGGGAAAATTTCAACACAGAGGCATATCTGGCAGGACAGTATGAGGGACTGGTCAATCAGAACCTTCCGAGTATGGACCCAAATCAGGAATACAGAAGAGTATTGATCGAGGATGGAATGCTGCTCCCGAAATACAGGCTTCCGACCGAGGCGGAATGGGAGTATGCGGCACTTGCACTGATCGGAAATACCTATGAGGAACGTGTTTACGAAAGAAGGATTTATCCCTGGGATGGCCATAATGTCAGAAACGATGAAAAAAAGCACCTGGGTGAAATGCGTGCCAATTTTGTACGCGGACGCGGTGACCTGATGGGTACGGCAGGCAGTTTAAATGACCAGGCTACCATACCGGCACCTGTGGAATCATTCTGGCCCAATGATTTTGGCCTATATTGCATGGCGGGCAATGTAAATGAATGGGTTCAGGATATATACCGTCCCATGACCTATGAAGCTGTCGATGAGTTCAATCCTTTCAGGGGCAATGTATTTCAAACGATTGTCACGGATGAGGAAGGACACATAGCTGAGAAGGACAGTCTCGGCCGGCTTCGTTACAGGGATGTAACTGAAGAAGAGGCCATCAACAGATGGAACTACAATCAGTCTTACTATCTGAATTATCGTGACGGAGATTATCAGTCAAGTGTCAGTGATGGAAATGACTGGCTGATCGCTGATGAACAGGCTCAGGCAAAGTCTTCACAACGCATGTATTCTCAAGCAGAAGGTTATGAGACTTCTCTGATAAGCGACAATTCAAGGGTCTACAAGGGAGGTTCATGGCGTGACAGGGCTTACTGGATGAGTCCCGGGACAAGGAGATTTCTTGATGAAGACCAGTCAAGAGATGACCTTGGATTCCGCTGTGCGATGATCCGTGTGGGTTCACCTGAAATCAGATAACTTTACTCCAAAGTCAAGATAACAAACCGCCCTGATCATTTCATGGCGGTTTTTTTGTCGCGTTCTGCCGGGGACAGTTCCATAGGAGTGCAATTCCCTGTGCGTCTTGTACGAGATTCTTCTCACAAACGGAATAAATCTTTCCCTGATCATCCGATCTGTGAATTATTCGGGTTAAATTTGAAGGGGATTGTATCTTTCAATATAAAATTTTCGCTATGGACCTCTCTTCCCTGTACCGGATTTATCTGGGGAAAAGGATTATATGTACTGACACAAGAAAGATTGAACAGGATTGCATATTTTTTGCGCTCAGGGGATCAACATTCAACGGGAATGATTTTGCCGCAGAGGCACTTTCCAGGGGTGCATC
>JAFGPB010000083.1 GCA_016926205.1 Bacteroidales bacterium | reverse complement strand
TATTTAACATTAAGCTTAAGAATTCAGAACTTACTGACATTCATTCCTCATTTCCAACCTCTTTCTAAAAATAGTTATTTTTATCCATTCACAACAACTTCTCGGCGATTTTTTGCTGCAGAGGATCATATAAGACAGTCGGATTACAAACTCATTTTATTGTTCTTTCTTTTCTCGAACCTTCGTATAAGAGGTACTGATGAAACCGGCATTCCAGGGGTCCGTTATACAGCGTCAGCTTTCTTTCCGGATGCAGTCCCACATGCTTCAAAGCCTCCCTGTTGCTGCTGAAGATCCAGGCCTGATATCCGGTGAAATCCTTTTTCAGTTTGTCGCCGATCCCTTCATACAGGTCATTCAGATTCTCCTGTTTCATACGTTCACCATAGGGCGGATTGATAATCACTGTACCCCGGCCGTCAGGCGGATTGAAATCCCTGAAAGGACTGACGGAAAAACCGATGTACTTCTCAATTCCTGCCTGCCGGGCATTCTTCCGGGCATTATGAACCGCAGCCTGTGAAATGTCCGAGGCATAAATCCTCAGATTATGGCGGCCTTTCCGGACGCACTCCGCAACCACCTCCTTGTACAGTTCCTGATTGTAGTCGCTCCATTTCCGGAATCCGTAATCGTGCCGTATGCCACCGGGAGGGATATTCAATGCAAGCAATGCAGCCTCCACGGGCAGCGTGCCTGATCCGCACATGAAATCGACAAAGGGACTGCTTTCTTTCCATCCGCTCAGCTGTACCAATCCTGCCGCAAGCACTTCATTCAAGGGAGCAGCACCCTGTCCGGTCCGGTACCCCCTTTTAAAGAGTGCATCGCCGCTGCTGTCAAGAGATAATCTTAACGTGTTTTTTACGATATTGGCATGTATTCTCAATACAGGATCCTTCAGGTCCACCGAAGGACGCCTGCCGTATTTGTCCCTGAACTGATCCGCCACAGCATCCTTGATTTTCTGCTCAACATACCGTGAATGTGTGAATGTGTCTGAACGGAGTACAGCTTCCACGGCAAAAGTATCCTTCAGGGCGAGATAATTGTACCAGGGAATGCCGCGTATGCATTCATACAATGCCTTTTCATCGCGAATTTCGGATGTCGCTATGGGAATCAGGATTTTCAGTGCTGTACGCAACATGTAGTTTGTGCTGTAGAGTATTTTTTGATTTCCTGAAAACTGCACCGCACGGTTCAGTTTCCGGATATGAAGCGCACCGAGTCCTTCCAGCTCGCTGACGAGCAGGTCTTCCAGACCGTAAAAGGTCTTTGCGACCATGGTAAAAACCTTTTCAGTCATAAAGGATCATTTGAAGCAGGAGGCATATTGAAGATTCAACATAGAAATAAAAGACCGAATGAGAATCCGGGACTAGTTTTTCTTGTTTAAAAGACTGGCTTCGTATTTATCCCAGTTCTTCAGGATCATGACTGCTGTCTGGACTTTGGCGTCAGTTTCATTAACGATCTCATAATATTCGCTGCCCGTCCAGAGATCGCGAGCAATATAGGCCTTGATCAAACGGCTGATATGTTCCTTGGAAACAGCATAATCTTTAACGTTTTCAGCGATACCGTCCCGCCATCCGAACTCCACAAGCTTCCTGTGAAAGCTGTCATCAACGCGAAAATACTGTTTGTAATGTTCAAAGTCCGGATACCTGGCAAGCAATTCCTCCCTGTGCCTGTCGATGTAATCCAGCGCGAACTTTGTGATGGTTCCTTTCCGCACCAGCAGGTTATAATAATCGGTGTAATAGCTTGTGTCCATAGACACGAAATAATCCGGCATGATGCCTCCACCACCGTATACAATCCGCATGTTTTCCAGTGTATAATACTTCAGGGAATCGATCAGGTGTATGCTGTCGGCATTAGAGAACTCCCCGTTCGCAAACCTTTTGATGATCTCAAGATTGTAGCTGTCACTTCCCATATCATAGGGTTTCTGGATCAGGCGTCCTGAAGGCGTATAGTACCTGGCCACGGTCAGCCGGATCATGGACTGATCCGGAAGCAGCAGGGGTTTCTGGACAAGACCTTTGCCAAACGACCTGCGGCCTACGATAATGCCCCGGTCCCAGTCCTGTATTGCCCCCGATACAATCTCACTGGCTGAGGCCGAACCCTCGTCGATGAGGATTACGAGGTTCCCTTTTTCAAAATTGCCCTCCCTTGTGGCAAGGTATTCTTTCCTCGGACTGTTGAGGCCCTCGGTATATAAAATCAGCTTATCCGCTTCAATGAACTGGTCTGCAAGATTGATGGCAACTTCCAGATATCCTCCGCCGTTTCCGGTAAGGTCAACGATCAGATTGTTGATATTTTCCCTCCTGAGATCCCTCATGACTTCCATGTAATCATCCATGGTGGTCTGGGCAAACCGGTTGATCTTGATATAACCGATATCATTGGTCACCTTATAGCTTGCATCGATACTGTTGATTGGAATCTTATCACGGGTGATCCTGAAATCTATCATCACCGGGATATTCTTGCGTTTTACCGATATAATCACCTGTGAACCCTTGTCTCCCCGGAGCATATCATATACCTCGTCCGTTGAAATGCCAATTCCGGCCACATTGTTTCCGTCAACCTTAAGGATGCGGTCTCCCGGCTTCAAACCAGCTTTTTCAGAAGGTCCCCCGGGTAAGGCCGAAATCACATATACGGTATCCCAAAGAATGTTAAAGGAAATTCCTATGCCTTCAAAATTCCCCAGAAGGGGTTCACTCATCGCGATCACCTCTTCTCTTGTAAGGTAAGATGAATGCGGATCCAGCTCTTGCAGAACTTCATATATCGCATGTTCAACAAGCTCTTCCTTATCGACCGAATCAACATAATAGCTGTCAATCCAATCGATCACCCTGCTGAATTTCAAACCCTGATCATCGAAAGGAAACTGACTTTCTGCACTGTACGGCAATAGAAAACACAGCATACAAACCAGGATCAAAATCTTATTTAAGCTTCTCATAATGAAATATGTTTGGCAACTTCTGTGAAACAATGCAGTGATCATTCACAACCATATACCTGATGAACCAATTATATGTCTATAAAAATAACGAATTAATTGAAATATTTCCGACAATCACCGGGCGAAATTGACGAATCACTCCCATTCGATGGTAGCCGGAGGCTTTGAGGAGATGTCATAGACCACCCTGTTGATTCCCTTCACATTGTTGATGATCCTTGTGGAAACCGTTCCTAAAAATTCATAGGGCAAATGTGCCCAGTCGGCTGTCATCCCGTCGGTGGATGTCACTGCCCTCAAGGCAACAACATTCTCATAGGTGCGCTCATCCCCCATGACACCAACCGAACGTACGGGAAGGAGAATGGCTGCGGACTGCCAGACCCGGTCATACAGGCCGAATTCCCTGAGTCCCTCAATGAAGATTTCATCGACTTCCTGCAAAAGCTGCACCTTCTCCCCTGTCACTTCACCGATGATCCGTATTGCCAGACCGGGTCCGGGAAACGGATGACGGTTGACAATCTCCGGATCAATTCCCAGTGCATTTCCGACTTTCCTCACCTCATCCTTGAAAAGGAGTTTCAATGGCTCCACTACCCTTAAATGCATTTTCGCCGGCAATCCGCCCACGTTGTGATGCGATTTTATGGTCACAGACGGTCCGTTGACAGAAACTGATTCGATCACATCGGGATAGATCGTACCCTGGACGAGCCATTTCACATCCATGATCTTCCGGGCCTCACGCTCGAAAATGTCAATGAAATTCCTTCCGATGCTCTTTCTTTTCATTTCCGGATCCGTTAATCCGGCCAGATCTTTCAGGAATAGTTCACCGGACCTGACTCCAACGACCTGGAGCCCCATTTCCCGGTATTTTCCGAGTACCTTCTCAAACTCATTTTTGCGCAGCAGTCCGTTATCCACAAAGATGCTCGTGAGGTTCTTTCCGACTGCCCTGTTGAGAAGCACTGCGGCAACCGATGAATCGACTCCGCCTGACAACCCGAGCACGACACCGTCCTTCCCGATCATGTCCCGGAGCTCCTGTACTGTCTGTTCAATAAATGACTCCGGTGTCCATTCCTGGCTGCAACCGCATATGCCAACGACAAAATTGAACAATATACGGCTTCCTTCCTTTGTATGATGTACTTCCGGATGAAACTGAATCCCAAAAGTATCTTCATTTTTAATTTCATAAGCTGCTGTTGTGATGTCTCCCGTACTTCCGGTAGCATGAAAATCTGCCGGCAATCCGGTGATCGCATCTCCATGGGACATCCATACCTGTGTTCCGTTTTTTATATCCCGGAACAGCCTGGAATCCGGATCCGTGATTTCCAGTTTTGCACGGCCATATTCCCTGTGTTTTGATGGCATTACTGTGCCTCCTGACTGATGCGTGAGCAGCTGCGCACCGTAACAGATTCCCAGCAGGGGTACCCTGCCCCTCATGCTTCTGATATCGGCAGCAGGACTGTTTGCATCAAGGACTGAAGCAGGACTTCCTGAAAGGATAACGCCCTTTATGGCAGGATCAACGATGTCCGTTTTGCTGAACGGCCATATTTCGCAATACACCTTCAGTTCCCTTACCCTTCGTGCAATCAGCTGGGTATATTGTGACCCGAAATCAAGTATGATGATCTTTTCTTCCAAATCCTCACGCTGTTAAAAGAATCAATATGACCTGCCTATGCAGGATGTTATCCTGAACATGACCTCCAACCTTCTTCATGAGGATGCGATCCGCGTCAATGCAACCTCGTACCGGTCGCCATCCTCTACGACATGGGAATCCGGAAAAACAGCGCACGCTTCCTTCAGCAGCTTTTCCGTATTCTTGTAACGTGTTGAGAAATGCCCCATGATCAGCCGTCCGGCATTTGCATCCCGGGCAAGTTCCGCTGCCTGGACAGAGGTGGAATGACCTGTCATTCTGGCAAGTTTTCTGTCCTTGTTGCTGAATGTCGCTTCAAAATACAGCAAATCAACATCTTTCAAATAGTTAACCAGCTTTCTGAAGTACAGGGTATCCGTGCAAAAAGCATATGATCTGGGTCTGTACGGAAGAAGTGTCAGTTCGCTGTTCCTGATGACCTTCCCGCTTTCTGTCTCAAAATCCTTTCCCTCTTTAATTTTCCTGATGTCCTGTATCGTCAGCCCGTATTTCTGAATGGCTTCCTTATTCACGTTCAGCAGCTTTTCCTGTTCGCGGAATATGAATCCGACTACCGGTACGCTGTGCCTCAGGGGTATGGTCTGCACACTCACATGTTTGTCCGTATGGATGATATCCGGCCTCTTTGCCGTGAAAGGGTGAAAGATGATCCGGTAAGTCAGGTCCTTTCCAAAATATTCCAGGTAATGTGCCAGGGTCGGTTCAAAATCCCTGTGGGCAAAAACATGAAGATCGGTCTTGCGGCCCATAAGGTTGTATGAGGAAAACAGTCCGAAAAGCCCGAATACATGGTCTCCGTGTAAATGACTGATAAAGACGTGTCTGATCCGGGACATGTTCAGGGAAAACCTCCTGAGTTGTATCTGCGTCCCTTCTCCACAGTCAATTAAAAAAAACCGCTCATGCACATTGAGCACCTGAGCGGTTGGAAATCTTGTTGCAGTGGGCAGAGCTGAACTACTACCCAGTACAGTAAGTATAAAAGACATTTCTGTTGAAAAGTTTATCTAGCTTTCCGATTCTGCAATGAGACTCACGGCTTCATCCATTGAACCTGCAATGTTCAGTACTGTATCTAGCTGTGAGATGGTGATCAGTCTCTCAACAGCATCATTGAGCCCCGTCAGTACAAAAATGCCATTGGTATTCTTGCAGAGACGGTTGGCAACAAGGATCGCACTAAGCCCTGAAGAATCGCAATACCGGCACTTGCTTAAATCCAGTATAATGTTCTTTTCACCGTTGCCCGATACCAGAACAAGCTCTGATTTCAGTGTAGGGGCAATATGCGTATCAAGCTTTTCTTCCAGCACCTGAATTAAAGTATGATTTTTGAGCTTTTCGATCTTGAATTCCATAATGAAAAGTTTTATGATATGTGTATTTGTAACTTCCTATTGACTTTTTTTACCTTTTTCCACATCATCTTTCATCTCATCGTCATCGGTCTTCTTTTCAGCAGACTTTTCCTTTTTTCTCATTGTTTCCCTGGCTTTCTTATTTGTTGTCTCATTCTTTACGTCATCCTGCAAATCCGGTACGGTTCCTTCTGCGGATTTTTTCTTCCTCTCATCATTGGTGGCTGTTTTTCTGGTTGTTTTATCCTTTTTTTCAGGGGCTTCAGCTTCCGGTTTCTCTTCTTTCCCTGTATGAGCGGATTCAGCCGGACCTTTACCTGACAGGACCTTATGTTCACCGGTTACTTCTGCAGTATGATCTTTTTGCACCATTTTCTTCTTCCTGGTCTCCTTCTTTTCCATTTCGGATTTAATGGCAGCCAGATCAGTGATGTCACCCAGAGTGGTCTTTTCCATGCCGGGTTTCACCTTCCTGGGTGTTTTATGCTGTGAACCGGAAGGACCCTTTTGTCCGGTATCCGTCGATGATCTCCTTTTTTCCTCATGTGTCCTGCTGTGTGAAAGGATGATCTTTTTGGCTCCCTTTGAAAACTCAATTACCTTGAATAAAAGCTTCTCATCCAGCCAGGCTTTCTTGCCGTCTTCCTTTACTAGATGTTTTGGTGTCACAAACCCCTCAACACCATAAGGCAGGGCAACCACAGCTCCTTTTTCCGTGAGTTCTATCACAGTCCCTTCATGGACTGAATCCACCGTAAACACGGTTTCGAACACATCCCACGGATTTTCTTCCAGTTGTTTATGACCAAGGCTCAGTCTTCTGTTTTCCTTGTCAATTTCAAGTACAACGACCTCAATATTTTCACCGATGTTCGTAAATTCTGCAGGGTGTTTGATTTTTCTGGTCCAGGAAAGATCCGATATGTGGATCAGTCCGTCAACACCCTCTTCGATTTCAACAAATACACCGAAGTTTGTAAAGTTACGAACTTTTGCCGTATGTTTGCTGCTGACCGGATACTTTTCTTCAATCTTTTCCCAGGGATCGGGTTTGAGCTGTTTCATGCCAAGCGACATTTTCCGTTCTTCCCGGTCAAGGGTAAGGACCACTGCCTCGACTTCATCCCCGACTTTCAGGAATTCCTGTGCGCTCCGGAGATGCTGGGACCATGACATTTCAGAAACATGTATCAGTCCCTCTACTCCGGCTGTAATCTCGATAAATGCGCCGTAATCTGCCATGACCACGACTTTGCCCTTTACTTTGTCACCGACTTTCAGATCAGGATCAAGAGAATCCCATGGGTGCGGGGTCAGCTGCTTCAAACCAAGGGCAATCCTTTTCTTTTCGTCGTCAAAATCGAGAATAACGACCTGCAGTTTCTGATCAAGTTCCACAATTTCTTCAGGATGGTTGATCCGTCCCCATGAAAGGTCGGTGATGTGTATCAGACCGTCCACACCGCCAAGGTCAATAAATACTCCGTATGAAGTTATGTTCTTAACGGTACCCTCAAGGATCTGTCCCTTTTCCAGCCGGGCAATGATCTCTTTTTTCTGCTGTTCGAGTTCGGCTTCGATCAGTGCCTTATGGGAAACGACAACATTTTTGAATTCATGATTGATCTTGACCACCTTGAATTCCATTGTTTTGCCGACATATATATCGTAATCCCTGATGGGTTTCACATCAATCTGTGAACCGGGCAGGAAAGCTTCAATTCCGAAGACATCCACGATCATGCCGCCTTTGGTCCTGCATTTGATATAGCCTTTTATAATTTCATCTTTTTCAAGGGCTTCATTTACCCGGTCCCAGGATTTCAGAGCCCTTGCCTTCTTGTGTGAAAGCAGGAGCTGTCCTTTCTTATCTTCCTGACTTTCAATATAAACCTCAACTTTATCTCCTACCTTCAGCTCGGGATCATACCGGAATTCATTCAGGCTGACCACACCTTCAGATTTATACCCGATATTGATGACCACCTCACGCTTGTTCATGGAGATCACAGTGCCATCAACGACCTCATTCACCCTGACAGCGCTCAGGGTCTCATCATACATCTTTTCCATGGAGGACTTGTCAAGGTCTGTCTGGTAGTCTCCCTCTTCATATTGATCCCAGTCAAACGAAGGATCGGATTCCGCATTTTCATCAACGGCCTGATTCACGCCGGTATCTGTTTTTATTCCATTTTCCGGCTGACCGGTTTCGTGTTTGGTCCCGACAACCTCCGCATCCACATTTTTCTCCTCCGGTTTCCCGGCACTTTCTGAAATCACCTGTTCTTCAACCTTATCCTCAGTTTCCTGCACCTTCTGTGCAATTTCCGCTCCCTGCATTTCTTTGCCTGTCTTTACTTCAGCTGCTTCCTCTTCTTCTGCTTTCTCTTTTCCGGATCCCATCTGATCAGCGGCTTCTTCAGTGCTTTCCTCCTTCAGACTTGCCTGCTTCTCTTCATTTTCTACAGCCTGTTCCGTGGACTGCTCAGGATGTTTTTCATTTTTTTCGACCATTAAACTATAAAATTAAATATTAATAAGTTAGACATTATGCTGTAAATTTGAGGTGCAAAGCTATAATATTCTGGCATAAAAAACTAAAGATATCAAAAAAAATAATGGTTCAGCGGACTGTCAGTCATGAAAGTAAGGCAGGGTCATGATCCGTTGCAAAAATGCGCAATTCGTAGATTTCTTCCAAAAATAAAGCCTGTGATATTTTGCCTGAGAAATCCGGTATACAGTCCGAACCTTCGTGTAAAATCTGCGTAAAGGTTCATAGTTTTTCATAGTTTTTAATATTACTGTATATTTGACGCATAAAATATCCCAAACCATTCTCTATGAAAATAATAGTCGTCGGCACCGGGTACGTGGGACTGGTAAGCGGTACCTGTCTTGCAGAGACCGGAGTTCTCGTTACCTGCGTGGATATCAACAAGGCCAAAATCAAGAAACTTTCACAAGGGATTATTCCCATCTATGAACCTGGACTCGAACCTATGGTAATAAGGAACCTGGAAAAGAACAGACTTGTTTTTTCCAGCAGCATAAAAGACAGCCTTCCTGATGCAGAAGTTGTATTCATCGCTGTAGGAACGCCCCCGGGAGAGGATGGCAGTGCTGACCTTAAATATGTACTGGACGTTGCCCGGGAAATCGGTCAGCACATGAATGAATACAAACTTGTTGTCACCAAAAGTACAGTACCAGTGGGTACCTCAGGAAAGATCCGGGAATCGATCCAGAAAGAACTCGATATAAGGAAGGTGCGGATCGATTTTGACGTAGCCTCCAATCCTGAATTTTTAAAAGAAGGAGCAGCTGTCCAGGATTTTTTGAAACCAGACAGGATCGTGCTTGGACTGGAATCGGAAAATGCAAAAAAAATACTGAACAGACTATACCATCCTTTCATGCTGAGCGGCCACCGGATCGTAACTATGGATATTCCCTCGGCGGAATTTACCAAATATGCAGCCAACTGTATGCTGGCGACCAAGATCAGTTTTATGAACGATCTGGCAAACCTCTGCGAAAAAGTTGGAGCAGATATCAATTCAGTCAGGGAAGGCATCGGAAGTGATCCCCGTATAGGCAACAAATTTATTTTCGCAGGGATCGGCTACGGTGGATCCTGCTTTCCAAAAGACGTGAAGGCACTGATCAGAACTGCCTCTGATGCCGGATATGACCTGAAGGTATTGCAGGCGGTCGAACAGGTAAACAACCGGCAAAAAGAAGTTCTGTTCAATAAGATCCACAACCACTTCAAAGGAGATCTGAAAAACAGGATTTTCGGCATCTGGGGACTCTCATTCAAACCCAACACGGATGATATGCGGGAAGCGCCTTCGCTTGTAATGATCAGAAAATTGCTTGAATCCGGAGCGCAGGTCAGGGTGTATGATCCTGTTGCCATGAATGAAACCCGGAAGATTATGGGTGATCAGATCTCATACGGCCTTGATATGTATGATACCCTGATCGATGTAAACGGACTCCTGCTCCTGACCGAATGGAGTGAATTCAGGATACTCAACTACAAGCTTCTTGCAAAAATCATGAGAGAAAAAACAATCTTTGACGGAAGAAATATCTATAATCCGGCAGAAGTAACGGAACACGGATTCCTTTACTATGGCATCGGCAGGAAAATTGCCGGAAAATCCCCTGTATAAAACCAGCTGAAGATAGACGGAATGAAATGATTTATTTTCATTTCATAAAAAGTCTGATTAATTTCACATGTTAAATCAATTGTCATGAAAGGCATCATTTTAGCCGGGGGTTCAGGAACACGCCTTTATCCCATAACACAGTGCATTTCCAAACAGATTCTCCCGATATACGACAAACCCATGATCTATTATCCCCTGTCTGTGCTTATGCTGGCAGGCATCCGGGACATACTGGTCATTTCGACACCAAGGGATCTTCCTCTTTTTCAGTATCTTCTGGGTGACGGCAGCCAATACGGTATCCGGCTGAGCTATGCTGTGCAGCCTGCACCTGAAGGGCTGGCCCAGGCATTTGTCATCGGCGAGGAATTCATCGGGGATCAGCCGGTTTGTATGATCCTCGGAGATAACATATTCTATGGGCACGGTCTGGGAAAAATCCTGTCAGAAACTGCGACACTGACCGACGGCGCCGTGGTATTCGCCTATTATGTAGTAGATCCCGAAAGGTATGGTGTCGTGGAATTCAATGAAAGGGGCAGAGTCATCAACATTGAGGAAAAACCCCGCAGGCCAAAATCCAATTATGCAGTTACCGGGTTGTATTTTTATGATCATGATGTGGTAAATAAAGTCAGGCTGCTGAAACCTTCTGCCAGGGGAGAACTGGAAATCACCGATCTGAACAGGATGTATCTCGCCGAAGGCAAATTGCGGGCCAGAATTATGGGCAGAGGTATGGCCTGGCTTGATACAGGAACCCATGAAACCCTGCTTCAGGCTTCCGTTTACATCCAGACCATTGAGGAAAGACAGGGATTGAAAATATCCTGTATTGAAGAAATAGCCTTTAAACAAGGTTTCATTACCCGGGAACAGCTGCTGAAACTGGCTGAACCCCTTGCCAGAAACCAGTATGGTGAATACCTTCAAAAGGTCGCGGATGAAAAATCATACAACTTCATGAACAACAATTACTGATGGAATTCATAACAACGGGATTTGACGGCCTGGTCATTCTGAAACCTCAGGTTTTTGAGGACCACAGGGGGTATTTTTTTGAAAGTTACAACCATGAAAAACTGCGCAATGCAGGTTTGCACTGCGGATTTATCCAGGACAACCAGTCCAGATCCTATTATGGAGTGATCCGCGGACTGCACTATCAGCTTGAACCTTTTGCCCAGGCCAAGCTGATAAGGGTTCCCTCCGGCAGGATCTTCGATGTGGCCGTTGACCTCCGCAGAAATTCCTCAACATTTGGAAAGTGGTACGGACTGGAAATAACAGGCAATAATAAATTTCAGCTGCTCATCCCAAAAGGATTTGCACACGGTTTCTCCGTGCTTTCAGAAGAAGCACTGGTGATTTATAAGACTGACAATCTGTACAATCCCGTTTCTGAACGGGGAATTGCTTACGATGATCCGGATCTGAATATTGACTGGAAACTGGAACCTCAGGAAATCATTGTATCCGTCCGGGATAAAAGCCTCGAATGCTTCAGAAACGCAGAAATGAACTTTGATCAATGACAGATGCGATAAAAATACTGGTCACGGGTGCAAACGGACAGCTTGGGAAGTCCTTTAAAAAAACAGAAGAGGGTCTCATGCCTCACTCCTGCAAGTATATAGATATGGCCGACCTGAACCTTACCCGTACGGGAGATGTCAGGCATTACTTCGATCATCATCAGTTTGACTTTGTGATCAATTGTGCTGCCTATACCCGTGTGGACGATGCAGAACACGATCAGGCCGAAACCTTTGCGGTGAATGCTGAAGTACCTGCATTGCTGGGTGAGCTTTCCAGGAAAAGGTTCTTCAAACTCATTCACATTTCCACGGATTATGTGTTCAGCGGAAATTCATCCATCCCCTATAAAGAAACATCAAAGGCTTTCCCGCTGTCCATTTACGGCAAAAGCAAACATGAGGGAGAAATGGCGCTCCGCAACAATGAAAACGCCCTGGTAATCCGTTCGGCATGGCTGTACAGCGAGTTCGGGAGCAATTTTTTAACCACCATGCTCACGCTTGGACGCGAAAAAAAAGAAGTAAGCGTGGTGTGTGACCAGATCGGATCTCCTACATACGCCACTGATCTTGCAAAAGCCATTTTTAACATCATCAAAACTTCGGTTCAGAACAAGTTTATACCCGGAATTTTTCATTATACAAATGAAGGAATCTGCAGCTGGTTTGACTTTGCCTGGGAAATCATAAACATGAGCGGACTTCCCTGCAAAGTCATTCCGATCGCCACTTCCCAGTATCTATTGCCTGCCAGACGGCCTGCATACAGTGTCCTGGACAAAAGCAGGATCAAGAAGGTATACGGACTGGAAATCCCGTACTGGAAGGAAAGTCTGCGCTGTGTGTTGAATGTGCTGGCAACCACCTGAATTTTCCGGCAAAAAATAAGAACTTTGCACTTACCCAATCAACCTGAAAAAATATGAAAAACTCTGATTTGAAGGTATTTGTAAGAGAAAGAGCTGGCCTGTGGCTGAATGAGAAATACGATGCAGAAACCCGGGACAAAGTAAAGGACTTGTTGGAAAATAACGAACAGGAACTGATCGAGAGTTTTTACCGTGATCTCGAATTCGGAACGGGTGGCCTGCGCGGGATCATGGGCGTGGGAACCAACCGTGTAAACAACTACACCATCGGCATGGCGACTCAGGGACTGAGCAATTACCTGAAAAAAGAATTCAAAGACATTCCGCAGATCAAAGTTGCAGTGGCCCACGATTCCAGAAACAACAGCAGGCGCTTTGCTGAGATCACTGCAAGTATCTTTTCAGCCAACGGATTCAAAGTATATCTCTTTGACGACTTAAGACCCACCCCCGAGCTGTCCTTTGCGATCCGTTATTTCCGCTGTCAGGCAGGAGTGGTTATTACTGCTTCCCACAATCCAAAGGAATACAATGGTTATAAAGCTTACTGGAACGACGGGGGACAGATCATAGCGCCCCATGATAAGCTGATCATCCGCGAGGTTCAGCAGATCAGATCCATTGATGATGTAAATTTTGAAGCGAAGAAAGAAAATATCGAAACCATCGGTCATGAGTTTGATGATATTTATACAGACCAGATCACGAACCTTTCTCTTTCCCACGATATCATCAAAAAGCAGAACGGTTTCAGAATCCTTTACACACCGCTGCATGGCAGTGGTGTCAGGCTGGTACCGATGGTTCTTGAGAAATTCGGCTTTGCAAACGTGATCACCGTCCCCGAACAGAACGTAATCGACGGTAATTTCCCGACCGTGCATTCCCCGAATCCCGAAGATTCTTCCGCATTGTCCATGGCTATTGAGAAAGCAAAGGAAACGGAAGCTGAGCTGATACTGGCCACAGATCCGGACGCCGACCGGGTCGGTATTGTTATCAGGGATCATTCAGGTGAATATCTGATCCTTAACGGAAATCAGGCCGCTGCATTGCTGGTGCACTATCTGCTGAACAGATGGACAGAAACAGGCAGGATCAAAGGAAACGAATTCATCGTCAAAACCATCGTGACCACAGACCTGCTTTCAGATATGGCACGGAAATTCAGGGTCAGCTGTTACAATGTTCTTACTGGTTTTAAATACATAGCCGATATCATCCGGCAGTTTGAAGGGAAGAAAACCTTCATTGCAGGCGGTGAAGAAAGCTATGGTTACCTTGCAGGAGATTTTGTAAGGGACAAGGACGCCGTCATTTCATGTGCGCTCATTGCTGAAGCCGCAGCATACGAAAAGGAAAACGGCAGAACCCTGTTTGACAAACTGCTGGCCATTTACAAGGAATACGGGTTTTATAAAGAAAGGCTCATCTCACTGATCAGAAAAGGGAAAACCGGTACAGAAGAAATACAACAGATGATGCTCAACTTCAGAAAGAATCCCCCTGCCAGCATCGGTAACTCCAAAGTCATTGAAATACTGGACTACCTCGACAGCAAAAGTCTGGATAAAGCAAGGCTCCTCAACAACGGGATCTCAATTCCCAAATCCGATGTACTGCAGATCTTCACGAAAGACGGGACCAAAATATCGGTCCGTCCGTCAGGCACGGAACCCAAGATCAAATTCTATTTTGCAGTAAAAGACTCTCTCAGGTCAATCCATGATTATTCCAGGACCAATGACAGACTGGAACGGAAGATCGATGGAATCCTCAAAGAACTGAATCTTGACTGAATCATAAAATCAATTTGCAGCTATGAAGTTTTACAGAAAAGAACTCTGGTTTCACACAAAAGGTCGCAGACAGCTGATCAACATCACCGGACAGATACAGCAATGTCTTGATGAAAGCGGTATTCAGGAAGGCTTGTTGTTGTGCAACGCGATGCACATCACATCCAGTGTATTCATCAATGATGATGAATCCGGACTTCATCATGATTTCGAGGTCTGGCTTGAAAAGCTTGCACCGGAAAAGCCCTATTCACAATACCGGCACAACGGATTTGAGGATAACGCGGACGCCCACCTGAAGCGCACCATAATGGGTCGTGAAGTCGTTGTTGCCATTTCGGAAGGAAAACTAGACTTCGGACCCTGGGAACAGATATTTTACGGGGAATTTGACGGCAAAAGGAACAAACGCGTCCTCGTAAAAATCATCGGAGAGTAGAGTATCGTCCCACACCCTCCACCCGCACCCACATCCACACCCACACTCACACCCTCACACCCTCACACCCACACTCACACTCACACCCACACCCACACCCAATCATTCCAGATAGGTATAGCCATACAGTCCCGACCGGTAATTTGACAGAAATTCCTTTCCTTCTTCTGTTGTGATGAAACCCGACTTGACCGAGGCGGTAACCCAGGTCTCCACCGTCCTCACAAGCTTTTTTGCACTGTACTGCACATAATCCAGCACCTCCGCAACGGTTTCGCCATCTATGATCTGGTCAATTGAATACCCGCCGTCATCGACGGTGACATGAACCGCATTTGTATCTCCAAACAGATTGTGCAAATCCCCCAGAATTTCCTGATAGGCGCCCACAAGGAAAACTCCGATATAATACGGTTCTTTCGGTTTAATGGAATGCACAGGCAAATAATAGGAAATATTACGGGTTGAGATAAAATTGTCAATTTTGCCGTCAGAATCACAGGTAATGTCCTGTATGGTCGCTGCCCGGGTTGGTTTTTCATCAAGCCGCTGAATGGGCATGATGGGGAATACCTGATCGATGGCCCAGGAATCCGGCATGGACTGAAACAGCGAGAAATTGCAGAAATACTTGTCAGACAATAATTTTGGCAGGTGTTTCAGGTCTTCAGGAATGTGCTTGATTTCGGATGTCATCAGCATTAGTTCCCGGGCTATCGACCAGAAAAGACGCTCCACCTGGGCACGTGACTTGAGGTCCAGTATACCCAGACTGAACCTGTCAAGGGCTTCTTCCCTGATCTGCTGAGCATCATGCCATACTTCCAGCATACCGGGTTTGTTCAGGCTGTCCCAAAGTTCATAAAGCTCATGTACAAGTTCATGGTCGTCAGCAGCCGGTTGATGATCTTCATGCCACTCGGGAAGCGTTGTCACCTCCAGTACTTCGAAAACAAGAACCGAGTGGTGCGCAGTGAGGGAACGACCTGATTCCGTAATGATGTTCGGATGGGGTATGTTGTTCCTGTCACTCGCATCAACAAAAGTGAAAACGGAGTCGTTCACGTATTCCTGTATGCTGTAGTTCACACTGCTTTCACTGTTGGATGAGCGCGTACCGTCATAATCCACTCCCAGACCACCTCCGATATCCACAAATTTTATGTTGAAACCGTTTTTATGCAATTGAATATAAAACTGTGATGCCTCACGCAGAGCGATCTTGATCCTCCGGATCTTGTTGATCTGACTTCCGATGTGAAAATGAAGCAGGTGCAGACAGTCCTGCAGGTTATTCTTCTTCAGGAAATCCATGGCTTCAAGCAGCTCACTGGATGTCAATCCGAATTTGCTCACATCCCCGCCCGATTCTTCCCACTTGCCGCTGCCCGTACTGGCCAGTTTTATGCGAATGCCGATATTTGGTTTAATCCTGAGGCGCCTGGAGATGCCGGCGATCAATCTGAGCTCGTTCAGCTTTTCAACCACAAGATAGATCCGCTTGCCCATTTTTTGTGCCAGCAAAGCCAGCTCGACATAATCTTCATCCTTGTAACCATTACAAACGATCAGGGAATCATTACCGGTATTGATTGCGATGACTGCATGCAATTCAGGTTTTGATCCGGCTTCAAGACCAATATTGAACTTTTTTCCATGACTGACGATCTCTTCGACGACCGGACGCATCTGGTTCACCTTGATGGGATAGATAATGAAGTTCTGTGCCTGGTAGCCGTATTCTTCCGCGGCTTTATGAAAGCAGTTGGCCATCTTCTCGATCCGGTTGTCAAGCACGTCCGGGAAACGTATCAGCATGGGTGCCGATACGTCCCTGAGCTGCAGTTCATCAATCAGTTCCCTCAGATCAATTTTAACACCGTTCTTCCTCGGTGTTACAATAACATTGCCATTTTCACTGATGGAAAAATAATTCACGCCCCATCCTTCGATGTTGTATAATTCTGCCGAATCTTCGATTCTCCATCTTCTCATTGCCCGGTGATCTGAATCAGGTTAAAAAGTTTTTAAAAATGCATATAAATTCATGATATTAACCTGTCATTTCATCCGGGATCCCCATTTCCATTACTTTTTTGTCACCCGCAGGTTTGGGCAGGAAGATGTCCTCCGGTGTGAGGTCCACTTCTTCAAGCACTTCGAGGCAGTATTCCAGCCGGCCCAGGTCATTTGCAGCAGCATTATTCGTACCGAATGTAAACTTCACTCCTGCATCCTTTGCCCTCTGAATGAAAGCTATGCCGGGCAACCTGTAACGTGCATTGATCTCCAGGGCAACATCGTGATCCACCAGTGCCTGTATCACACGGTCCATCCGTTCGGGAGTCCAAAGAATGTCATATTTGTCATTCAGTACATCCGGCAGAAAAGTGGGATTTACATGAATGTCGATCGGCTCCTTTGAGATGATGTTCACCGCCCTTTCAACGAGCATTTCCATAAACTGCTCCTCGCTATCAATGAAGACCTCCTCGGGAATCCACAAACGCAGCCTTCTCCCCTTATGGTCAGTAAATGTCATGGCATCTGAAAAAATATAATCAAAAAGCGATACAGGTTCTTCCGAGAACATATTTACCCATTCGCGGCCTTCACATTGCATGGCCTTAAAAACCGGTTCCCCGCTGATCCTGTCGTAATATGCATTAAGGGTAGCATCATCGGTTACCGGGAAGTTCAGCCCGCAGTTCTCAGCAATCCCATAATTGAAACCATGGTTGCGGCCGTGTTCAGCAGCCTGATCCATGGTAAGACCTCCCTTCAGGTGACCGTGAAAATCAATCACTGGGAAACCTCTCTGGTTCAGCAAGGTTAACGCTTCGGCAACCGCATCGGTGGATTCAAAGTTCATTGTATCCCGGGGGATTTCGTCCGTCAGTCCTTCAATCCTGATGTCACTGACAAATATACTGCCTTCGTCATTTGATTTGTTCAGTACCAGAAGACCTTCAGAAAGCACCATGCCTTCATTACCTTCTGTCCGCAAAGGATGATCCGGTTCCCGGTATTCACTGACAATCTTATCACCGACAGAAACCGCAATATGGTTGGCCCTGACAGAAACATTCAGGGTAAACCATTCACCATCGTCAACCATGTGTACGAAAAAATTGCGGATCATAGAGAGGCTCCCGGTCTTCTGGGGACTTCCCGTCCTGTAGTCACTGTTGTTGATCATGACCCGATAGCCTTCCCCTGAAGTTGCTCCACTTTCCGATGTGTGAAATGACAGGGAACCTTCAGCACCAGGTGTGGTTTTCAGTGTCATGGAAAGATCGAAATTCTGCACATGGAATCTGGAGACCAGGGTTGCAGACTCATTCCCGAGAACAATAGAATCCCCTGAAACAGTAATGTCTTTTGCCTTCCAGTGATCCAGGATCTGATCCTGTCCCGAAGAAATGACCACTTCATCCTGCAAGCCGGGTTTACAGGCAGCAACAACTGCCACGAGCATGAACCAGGTCGCACCTTTAAATAATGTATTGATTTTCATTTGAGAGTAATTTAGTTGGATCGTTAATTATGAAACGAAGATAATAAATAAGTGGTACAGTATGAAATTCCGCGCCCTATAACCTGTAAGATACCGCTGATAGAAAATCATAGTTTTTATTACTTTTGAATCTGATTAATCAACCATTTTAAATCAATAATCATGAGAAAAAAAATAGTTGCAGGAAACTGGAAAATGAACAAAACACTGGCTGAAGGGACAGAACTGGCCAAAACCGTGAACAGGCTGGTTGAAGAAAACGACGTGACCGTCGTACTGTGTACACCGTTTATTCACCTTTCGGAAGTCAACAAAATAATTACCAAGGATTCCCTTTTTCTGGGTGCGCAAAACTGCGCTTCTGAGGCTTCAGGTGCTTATACCGGTGAAGTATCGGCACAGATGATCAGATCCGCCGGTGCGGATTACGTAATTATCGGCCATTCGGAACGCAGGTCCTGTTTCAGGGAAGACGATTCCCTGCTGAACAAAAAAGTGAAACTGGCACTTGAAAACGATCTCATACCCATTTTCTGCTGCGGGGAAATTCTGAAAGAACGGCAGGCAGGAAAACACATTCAGGTGGTGAAAACACAGATTGAGAACGGATTGTTCGACCTGACGACAGAAGACTTCAGCAAAATTGTCATTGCATATGAACCCGTCTGGGCCATCGGAACCGGTGTGAATGCCACAGCTGAACAGGCACAGGAAATGCATAAAATCATCCGTGGTCTGATCACCGACCGGTATGGACATCAGATCGCTGACAATACACCCATACTATACGGCGGCAGCTGCAAACCTTCCAATGCGAAAGAGTTGTTTGCCAATCCTGATGTTGACGGAGGCCTGATCGGCGGGGCTTCACTCACGTCATCTGATTTTATGGGTATTGTATATGCATTCAAGGAGATCTGAACGAAACAGGCCTGACAAAAACCGGATGCTTGTTTTTGCAGAACGGCAATGAATAATTTTACTGGTTCGTTGCCGTTTATTTTCAGAAAGCCTTTCATTTGCATGATCTGAAAAATGATCAGATATAAAACAGGGAATGGTGGTCCGTTTTGCCATATTGAACTATTTTAGGTGGGGGAAATCAATTCCGTTCATGAACATCAGATTGAGCATACTCTTTCTTGTTTGCTTCCTGTGTTCGATTGCTGTGCCTGGAGTCTCACAGGGATCCGAAATATTCTCAGGAAATCCGGCACAGTATCCGGAGGAATTGTATCTGCACATGCAGAAAAACATCAATACCGAAAGTGAAAGGATCCTCAACGATTTCCTGATCCTATGGAGTGACAGTGCTTTTAACAATCAGGAGCAGCAGCGCATCATCAACACTTCCCGTTATCTTGCCAACAGAAATGCCAGTCCGTATCCCCATTTCAGCAATTTCCTGTCGTGCATCATCTCGTTCAGACGTTCGGTGCAATATGAGACAAACTATGACGGATGGGAAAACGGCCTTGATTTTCTTTTGACGGGAACGGATGTTTCCCTTCAGCGGGTGAATGAATATCTTGTTTTTTCAAAGACACTCGTTGACAGCAATTTTCTGCATTATTCAAGACCGGTTCAATGGAAGATCTCCTCACCCAGTTACAGTTTCGTGACAGACACCGTTGTCAGGATTGAAACCGGGAAAACCGACCTGGTATGTTATTCCGGACGCGACAGCATCAGCATTTACGGTACTGAAGGTGTGTTTTACCCGGAACATGCATCATGGCATGGAAGACAAGGTATTGTGACATGGGAACGTGCCGGTTTTGCCCGGGAGGATGTTTATGCGGAACTGGACAATTACAGGATTGATATGTCGGGATTTGAATACAAAGCAGAACATGTGATCTTCATCAACAAGCATTACTTCAACATGCCGATCGAGGGCAGTCTGCTGGACCGGGTAAAACTAAACAAAAGACCCGAAGATGCTGATTATCCACAATTTGACACGTACCAAAGGGACTTTCAAATCGCTGACCTGTATGAAGACATTGATTATACGGGTGGATTGTCAATGCAGGGTGCCAAGCTCATCGGAACCGGAAACCCGGTTGAGCCTGCCATGCTGTTCATTTTCCAGCAAGATACCCTCAGGCTGACCGCGAAATCCAATTATTTTGCCTTCAAAGCAGCACGTATCGATGCACCCAATGCCGAAATTGCGATCAGCCTCCGGAATGATTCGATATTTCACCCGGGGATTACCCTATCGTACATCCCGTCGGAACGCGAGCTTACATTGACGCAGACGGACAATTTTACATCGCAGAGTCCCTACTATAGCTCCTATCATAACATTGACATGACTTTCGAACAGTTGACATGGAAAATGGATGAGCCCTATATGCAATTCAGCGCACTGATCGGCAGCACAATCGGTAACGCGACATTTGAATCGGTCAATTATTTTAACAACAGCAAATTCCTGAGTATGCAGGGCATGGATGAAAGACATCCGCTGATCTCGATCAGAAGCTTTGCCAGCACCATGGGAACAGAAACATTCCTGGCCGAAGATTTTGCCAACTATCTCAGAAAACCTGTCTCACAGGTCAAGCAACTCCTCATGCGCATGGCGGTATCGGGATTTGTGTATTATGACACGGAAACGGGTATGGCAACGATCAAGCAGAGGCTCCACGATTACCTTGCGGCCAGTGTGAACAGGATCGACTATGATGCGATCAGCTTTGCTTCACGAACAACCGCACCCCTTGAAAATGCCGTGCTCGACCTGCGCAATTATGAGCTCCGGATCAACGGCATCTCGCGCATCATCCTGAGTGAATCCCGGTCAGTTGCGATTTACCCCACCGGAGCCAGCATAACCTTGAAAAAGAACAGGGACATTTCATTCAGCGGACTGGTTGAAGCCGGTTTGTTCTCATTTATGGGAAGGGACCTCTTCTTTGAATACGACAGCTTTAAAATTGACATGGGAACCATTGATTCCCTCCACATCCGTTACCTGACAGAACAGATCGATGATTATGGATTCAACAGGATCGCCAACGTCAACAACCTCATTCAGGATGTTTCCGGCACACTTTATATCGACCAGCCTGAAAACAAATCAGGACGCATGGCATTTTCTGAATATCCAGTCTTTAAATCCGAAAGGCAGGGATTCGTGTATTACGATGATAAGTCCATACAGGATGGCGTCTATACGGCGGACAGGTTCTACTTCAAAATCTATCCCTTCGTCATGGACAGCCTGAATACATTCGATTACCGCACCATGCAATTTGATGGAGAGCTTGTCTCCGCGGACATATTCCCGACACTCTATGAGACGCTCAGGCTGCACCCTGACAACTCGCTGGGATTTCTTAACCATCAGACACCCGATACCGGACTGCCGGCATACGGCGGAAAGGGTTGTTTCATCAATGAGCTGAACTTAAGCGTGCAAGGTCTGACCGGTGAAGGCACACTCCGGTATCTGAGTTCAGAAACCAGTTCTGATGAATTTATCTTTTACCCCGACTCTGTACTGGCTTTGGCGGATGATTTCACACTTGCGAAAAAGACTACGGAAACGCAGTATCCCATGGTGAATGCATCGGACGACAAAATCAACTGGTATCCGTACCGGGATGAGCTTTATGCATATCAGACCGACAAAGGATTTTCCATGTTCAACGATTCCGTTTACCTTGACGGGGATCTGAAACTTCAGCCTTCCGGACTCTCGGGATGGGGTAAGGTTTCCATGGAAGGAGCCGAATTTGATTCGGAGCTGTACACTTTCAAAGCCGATGAAGTTCTTGCGGATACCGTGGATTTTTACCTCAGATCTTTGCACAGTGAAGGTTACACCGTACTTGCCGAGAACATGAGTGCCCGGTTGGATTTCAGCACCCAGAAAGGAACTTTCAACGCCAATGACGCCTTTACACTGGTTTCATTTCCGGAAAACAGATATGTCAGCTACCTTGATAATTTTGAATGGGATATGCAACAGAAATTACTCGCCATGGGTTCCCTGAACATACCTTCAGCTGCGCCCGGATCAGGTGAAGGATTTTTATCGGGTTCCCGGTACATCTCACTTGATCCCAAACAGGATTCACTCAGCTTCGTTTCACCGTTGGCCTATTACGATTATGAAGGCAATACGATACAAGCAACACAGGTTAAGTTTATCGATGTTGCTGATGTCCGCATTTTTCCGGATGGTGAAGAACTGGTGGTGAATCCTGACGGCCGCATCCGGACCCTGAACCAATCATCGATACTTGCAAACCGTGAAACACAGTACTTCAACCTTTATAATGCCACGGTATCCCTTTCAGGAAGGAACAGCTATACCGGCAGTGCGGACTATGATTATATCGATGAACTTGACAAGGCACAGGTGATCCGTTTTACTACGCTGGGAACGGATGAAAACCGGCAGACCATTGGTACCGGTACCATCATTGAACCCGATCATTTTACATTAAGTCCGAATTTCATGTACCAGGGAAGGTTTTTCATGGAAGCCGGCAGGAAAAACCTCCTGTTTGACGGAGCTGTGATGATAGAGGACAACTGTGACCGGGTATCTTCAGGATGGCTGGCATTCAGGTCGGAGATTGATCCTTACAACATCTTCATACCGGTGGGCGGGGAACCGTTGGATATTGACCGAAACCATTTGTTCAACGGACTGTACATGTATTACGACTCCGTTCATGTATACCCTGCCTTTCTTTCAGGACGCAAATTTATCAGCGACAAGGCTGTCGTGACGTCCTCCGGTTACCTGTATTATGAAAAAGCAACACAACAATACCTGATTGCCGGCAAGGAAAAACTGATGAACAATGATTTACCGGGCAATATGCTCAGTCTGCACCGTGAAAATTGTGATCTTTATGGTGAAGGCCGGCTGGACCTTGGAGCCGACCTGGGACAGGTGAATCTTATAACACTCGGGAATGCCCGTCATCAGATGAACAACAACAGCACCGAACTGAATGTGATTCTGGGAATGGACTTCTTCATCGACGACGATGTGATTGAACAGATGGCCTATGAACTGGACAGCATTCCCAACCTTCAGGCAACGGATCTGAACAACCGGATCTATACCCAGAGCATCACCGAACTCATCGGGAAAGAAGAATTTAACGCCCTGAGATCCGAGATGAGCCTTTTTGGCCTGGTAAAGGAAGTTCCTGCACAGTTAAGGCATACCCTAATGTTCAGCGAACTGAACCTGGTTTGGGACGATGAAGCCAACTCCTGGAAATCAGTCGGTAAAATAGGAATTGCCAGCATCAACAACATACAGATCAACAAAAGGGTAAACGGTCTGCTGGAACTGCAAATCAGGCGCAGCGGCGATATTTGTGACATCTATCTGGAAATTGACCGGCGCACCTGGTATTATTTCGGTTATACGCGCGGAGTCATGCAGATCCATTCATCAAGTTCACAGCTGCTGGATAAGATCAAGAACCTGAAAAACCGCCAGCGAAGGATGAAGGTGACAAGCGGAGAATCCTACATCTACATGGTTTCAACAGACGCCAAGCGCAATACGTTCTACCGAAGGTATCAGGAAGAAATGGAGGCACAAAGCCGGGAAGAAAGTGAAAAGTAAATAGCGTCATGGTGAAATGCTGACGGCAAAAGAAAACTCTGACCTATTTTAATGCAATGCATTTAAAATTTACTTTCACAAGCCAAACATGAAAAGAAATTTTTAACTTAACCGGACGCAATTGGATCTTTGTGATTGCAAAAAACTGTATGGTGAAAGGAAAAACAACAGCGGTTCATAAATGATCAATAACGGTACAAGCCGGGGAGTAAAGTTCAGCATTACAGGGGTGATCATTACGCTGGGCATCGTGTTCGGGGATATCGGAACTTCACCGTTATATGTCGTCAAGGCAACCATACGCGAAGGCTTCCCAATCGAGGAGAATTTTATTCTGGGTGTTCTGTCCTGCGTAATCTGGACGCTGACCATCCAGACGACCCTCAAATATGTACTGATCTTCCTTAGGGCGGACAATAAGGGTGAGGGAGGTATATTCGCACTTTTTGCCCTGCTCAGAAAAAGCAACCGCTGGATATACATTCTGGCCATTGCAGGCGGAAGCCTTCTGCTCGCTGATGGAATTATCACACCTGCAATTACCGTTACATCCTCTATCGAAGGATTGCGAATGATCAATCCTGAAATCAGGGTCATTCCCATCGTTATCATCATCCTCACGCTATTGTTTCTGATACAACAGTCCGGAACCCAGTATATCGGCAAGTCCTTCGGTCCCGTAATGCTTATATGGTTCACCATGCTTGCGGTCTTTGGCATGCACATGATCTTTGATAAACTGGTTGTATTAAAAGCTTTCAGTCCCCATTATGCCATCAGGTTACTTGTGCAGTATCCGGGTGCGATCCTGCTGCTGGGTGCCATATTTTTATGCACAACGGGGGCGGAAGCACTGTATACCGACCTCGGTCATTGTGGCTTGAAAAACATCCGGGTATCATGGACATTTGTAAAAACTGCCCTGATCCTGAACTATCTGGGACAGGGAGCCTGGGTCCTGAACCATGGAAGCGAAATCAATGAAGCCACCAATCCATTTTATGCCATCATGCCGGAATGGTTTCTTCCTGTTGGAATTCTTATCGCGACCGCTGCAGCGATCATTGCCAGTCAGGCTCTGATCAGCGCATCCTACAGCCTGATCAGTGAAGCTATTTCGTTAAATTTCTGGCCCAGAATAAAAATCAAATACCCTACACTGAAAAAAGGTCAGATGTACATTCCGTCCATCAATACGTTTCTCTGGATCTCATGTCTTCTGGTAGTGCTGATATTCCGCGAATCGGAAAACATAGAAGCGGCATACGGATTATCCATCAACATTACAATGCTTATCGACACTTTTCTTATGGTATCCTTTCTGTCGATCAGGCGAACGAACCGGATGCTCAGCGCGCTGTTCATCATTACTTTTCTGACGGTCGAGGGAGCTTTCCTGTACGCAAACCTGCATAAGATCGGCAGTGGCGGATGGTTTCCCATCATCATCGGCAGTGCACTTTCAATCATCATGTTTTCCTGGTACAACGGCCGGAAGATTACCAACCGCTACCTCCGGTTTCTGCCCCTCCACCAGTACAGGAATGTAATTGTTGATCTGCACAATGACAAGAGTATACCCAAAACCGCGACCAACCTGGCTTTCCTGACCAAAGCCAACCGCATATCGGACATCGAATCAAAAGTCATCTTTTCAATGCTCAACACACATCCCAAGAGGTCTGATCATTACTGGTTCATCCATGTTGATATCGTGGATGAACCGCACCGTATGGAATATCAGGTAACCCGACTAATTCCCGGAATCCTGACACGAGTTGACTTTTATCTCGGGTTCAAGGTGGAACCCAGGATCTATTCCATGTTCAAGCAGGTAACACATGAGCTGGGCAAGGAAGGAGAAATTGATCTGTTCAGTGGTTATCCATCACTTCGAAAGCACAACATATTAACGGACTTTAAATTCATTATCATTGACAGGCTTCACACTTCTGACATTGAATTCAAATTCCTTGACAAACTGATCATTAATTTATACTTCTTCCTGATGAAAGTGAGCATCTCCGATGTTAAGGCCCTTGGATTTGATACAAGTACCGTGCACATCGAACAGATTCCGCTTACCCTGGAAAGTACGGCATACTTTAAATTAAACCACTATGGATTAAAAATCCATAGATTTATTAAAAGGCAAAAAATGAAATTTTTTCACTTTAATCCATTATCCAATTCC
>JAFGPB010000082.1 GCA_016926205.1 Bacteroidales bacterium | reverse complement strand
GGCAGACAGGCAAAAGCAAAATCTTACAGATCAGCATATTTCAGACGATAAATGTCTGAATTTTAAAACTGACGAAATCAGACAGTTCAAATTTATAAACCTGATTTCCGTCAGTATACATTCTACTGATTTCCGAAGTACCTTACCGGAGGCTGATCATTCCTTTTCACAGATTCCATAAGCTGATTTCCGTTATCGGTCGTTCTCTTCAGGATTCACTGTAACGGGAATACATACCCGGCAACAGAGATCTTCTCAAGAAAAAAGTTGACGAATATCATCATTTAGGTTGCCATGCTTAAGCCTATTTTGCTTGTAATAAGGGGGTTGGGTTTTGTAAATTTGTATCTGACCGAAATGCTTCTGGAATTTGACCTGAGAAAAGAGATCAAGCAAAAAGAAAGGAGATATGTCATCATGTTAAGGAAAAAAAGTGAAATAATCGCTCACATCCAGGCCTATCATAAGCAACTGGCGAAATTATACCATGAGATTTATGAGAGGATGGGTGACCCGGAGATCAGGCCGATCGTGTTCAATTTGTATGAGCATGAGATCTTCCGTGAGAAATACCTTGAAAAGCATAAGATCATCGCCGAGGCCATGAATTGCTGGCTTGATTTTCCATGTGACAGATTGTCCGATCAGATAACCGAGTGTTTTACAAACATTTCCGCCGGATCTGACATAACGATGGAAGAGTTCATCAGGCTGGAGATGCATTTTGACGATTGTCTCATCAGGATTTACAATATACTGGCATCGGAGAATGAGATGAGTGAGACGGTGAACAACATCTTCTATTACATGCTGAAAAAGACCCGGAAGGAGGAGGACACTCTCGCCCATATGTTTTGCAACTCGCGGAATCGTTTGAAATATGCTTTTTCGCAGGATGCCGGGTAAAACGGCAACCGGCGTGCCTCTGATCAAACGACCACGATCACGGTCACGATCTGTGTGATGAATTCGTCTTCAATTCGTGCCCCCCTGAGGCAAGACTGGAAGTGGCAAAAAACCGTCGCCCCGGGAAAATACTCTATCCACATCCGCTACATGAGAGATATCACAGGGCGATTCCGGTCACGACCAGGATTTTCATGACAGCGGGGCCTGAGTATTGTCAGGCTGTGGCCTGGAATCATTGGCGTGGTAAACCGGATACTTTAACCTGAAGTGATTCAGATACTATTGAACGGGTACCCCCCTCTCCGTTTTTTTGGGAGAGGGGGCAGGTGGCATCTCGACCAAGCTCGATGCCCAACCTCAGATTTGCCCCTTTTACCGACCACGATAACGACCATGACAAGGGATTCGGTTATCCATTTTTTATTATACAGAGATCCACGGACCTGCTTGCCTCGCCATAGGCCAGCGGTTGGAAGGCATGCAACAGGAGGAGCAGATCAACGATATTCGATTTGCGCAGTATATCGTTATTCAGGGAAGGACACAGTGTCAATTATCAGATTTCAAATACCAAATTTCATCACAATAAACATGCAGACAGCAGATCGGCATTATAAAAAATCCTTCCTGCGGATGAAGGTGGGTCAATCCTTGATCTTTTGGTTCTTTTGGATCAAGCCAAGAGAACAATAAAAAAACACTATTGAAATTTATACAATCACGACCAAGGTTCATGTTCCTATTTATTGCACAGAGATCCACAGAGGGATACACAGAGGGTCACAAAGAGATATTTATCAGGATTTTCTCTGTGTTTCTCTGTGAATTCCCGGTGTAACTCTGTGTAACCATTGAATTATCCGCTCTGGATCGTGACAAATGGAACACTGATCATAGCAGATGGCCTGGATTGACACTGTTATGAAATGGAGTGTTGATGAGAAGGCTGCGGCAATCTGTTTTATCTGTGTGGGTCCCCGCCTGCTATCCGATTTACCCGCCGGTTTATCTGCCGAAGGCATGATTGGCGGGCATGAGGTCGGGCAGGTGTGTTCTATTCTACGATTAATGAAGCCGATCACGATCACGACCAGAACGATGTGATGCTCGATTGCAGGATGCAGATTGCAGATTTTCGATTTACGAAGTATTGAGCTTCCCTGTAGTTCACTGATTCCGTATAACCAAATCATCTACCCCGGAACCATTCTAACTTCTTTCTTCTCACTTCTGCTTCCTCTGACCTCAGCTTTGCCCCTTTTACCAACCACGATCACGATCAGGGATTCGGGTATCCATTTTTTATTACACAGAGGGCCACAGAGGAGTCACAGAGGGTCACAGAGATGTTTTGCCGGATTTTTTCTGTGTTTCTCTGTGCCAGACCTGCCTGCCGTAAGGCAGGTCGGTGTAACCCTGTGTAATTATTCTATTTTCCCTTTTCGTCTAATAATTTGATAAAAGCGATTCCTTTCCGCGTGATGCGGTATTGTTGCAGTGGGCTGTTTGCTTCCCGTTCCGTCCATTCCACCAGCTGATCCTTTAAAAGTTTTGCCAGAACCTTTCTCAGTTGACCCGATACCGTTTTCTGTCCCAACGCAACGGAGATCTCTCTGGTGGATAATGTCCTGACCTGGAACAGCCTGAGTATTTTCCCGTATAATGACTCGTGCTGTAACTCATGCTGTAACTCATACTGTAACTCCTGCTGCGACTCGTCCTGCCATTCCTGCTCCTGCAGGTATTTTTTCCTGATGAATGTCACCCTTAAAGCCAGGCCGGGTTCCTCCCATTTGAACCCGATCTCCGGATAGTCCTGTAATTCTTCTGCGATCCGCTTCAGCCCGCCGCCCCACTGTTCAATGATGCCCAAACGTTTGAAGACAGGGGCCAGTGTTTTATTCCGGATGTCCGACTGACCGGCAAGCATATCATTGAAGTCCACTGTGGGCAGCAGAGTTCCCGGGCTGGTGACTTCGATCCTGTCGTCGAAAACGGCAATCTGAACACCTTTACCGGAGAGGGAATAGTCACGGTGGATGACCGCATTGGTGATCACTTCACGTATGGCGTTCACGGGATATTCCCGGCGGCTGTCCCGGTACACCCCTGTGCAGTCCGCCGAGCCCATGGAGATATGCCGCAATACGAACCGGAAGGCTTGTTCGGGTTGCATTCCAAGTCCCGCATCGATCGTTTCCCGGTCGATGAAGTTGCCGGGCACTGTCCCTTTGAATCTGGCACATTCAATGATGGCATTGGGGAACAGCTGTTTCCTCAGCCCACCGCCGGACAGCAGCACCAGTGCATTGGTGGGAAGATCCCTGCCATGCTCCGTGCGAAAGAGCCCGAGTTTTTTCAGCGTCTGTCTGGTAAGCGCTACGCCCGTTTTTTCCAGAAAGAGGGTTTTGAATGACCCGAGGTCCAGTTCGTCGAGTGTTTTCAGGTCGCACAGCTCACTGTCGAAGGATATGTTTTGCCTTTGCCGTTCCAGACCCCGGATGATCTCCCGTGATGCCCTGCGGTTGGCGGATCCCATGCGGATATAGGTGCTTTCCTCAATGCTTTTGTTCCTGATGTGGTAAGGCGGATTGCTTCCCCTGGAAAACTGAACCTTGATGATGTAAATATCATCATGCTGCAGGAATGAGATCTCAGGCAGTACGGGCGGCTCGCACAGGTCATGGATGGTACGGATGATCTTCTCTTCATATGGGATCAGTTTGTCCTTATCCACGCCGGTAAGTGAGCGTGGATGATCCTTTATACCAATATACAGCGTGCCTCCTGCATCATTGGCAAATGCAACGGCAGTCCTGGCCAGATCCATCCCGCCCGGAAGAGATTCGCTGAATTCCAGTTTCCGGCTTTCGGGGAGGCGGAGGATGTCAGTAACGTTTCTCATTCAAATGAGCCGGTAATGACCGTTATTATGATCGATAATTACTCATCCCGGTCGATCTGCCGGATCAAGGTGAACAAAAGTAGCAAAGTTGTATACACGTGTCAGCCTTTCTCCCCGGAATCCCCGGGCAATCATTCTGAGACTGTGTAAAATTGATTTTCTGAACCTGATCCGATGAATGAAAATGAATTTCTCTTTATGAAATCTTTGTACTCCATCCCTTTGGGGCGGGCCAGGTTGTGTTAGTACGGTATTTTTATATCTCTGAATTTGAACCACATAGAATCATAGAACACATAGAAGGCCACATAGAAAACGTGTATCTAAAAAAATGTAAAATGATTGCTTCACCTGATCATTTCCAATTTTAAACAGTATCTCAATCCTGATCCGGGGAAAAACTGACCGGGTTTGTTCCGGAATGGGTGGCAGGTTTTAGTCCGGAATGGTCACGCTCAGGAAAATGACCGGAAGTATCAGGGTGAGGAAGGTGGGGTAGGGGGCAATTGCGCTTGCCTGTTACCATTTTTAAGAAACTTTATGAAGCAAATACGGAAGGTATATCCGTTTTTATGTGAATGTCCTATTATGATTTCTCGAACTCCTTGAAGCATTTGTAAAACAGCGGTTTGGCCATTGTCGTCCTGTAAAATTCACCGCAGCTGTGACACACATTTTCTTCAAAATCCGGATTTTCGAATTGTGACCAAATTAGAAAGATAGGTAGCAATATGGCTTCTCAGGATCATACGGAATACGTTGTTCACATCTTATACAATAGCCCCTGGTGGGTTTCTTTCTGCCGAGAGTAATACCCTGTTCAGGTTTGCTCATTTTGACCTGAAAAAGTTGACGTTTAACTTTTGATAACCCAATTAGCTCGGATGACTTAATAATGGAGTGGGTTTCATTGACTGCTTTTTCAAAAAGCTCAGGGTCTTTTTGTTTGGTGATGAACACTCCCATTTCGCGATTATTCTTTTCCGAAAACTCAAACATATTCATTGAAGTGATCACCATTTCCGATTCATTGAAGTAACATTTCGCGTGCAGGTTTTCGAAAAAGTATAGTTCAATTTTTTTAAGTTCTGCAAGAGAATTTCTTTCATTGGGTTTCAGTTCATCCTTTCCATATATGATAATGATTTGCACATTATTGTTTGCTGAATCCTTGAGCCTTTCGAAGAATGTCTTCGAGAGCTGCAAGTAGGGAGAAACGAGGAAAAGCTTTTTCTTCGCCCCGATGATCACATTCTCAATGTGATATGAGGTGCCATTGGTTGTTAGAAATTCTGCCATGATGATTATTAAATTGCTTTTTTAATAATATCGCAATCTACTATGGCAACTCAAAATTAAAGTAAAATCACTTGATCAGTTTCAATCATTTAAGTCGATGGATAAGATAAATTATGACTGATGAAGGATTAAACATCAATGAATGTTTTGATTAATTTTATCTCTTTAACGGAACCAGCGATGGATGCCTTCAGACTTCATAAAACCGTCACGGAGAATTACAGGGAATACATACGGTCGTTTATCAATATCAAGGATGAAAGAATAAGAAGATTTGTTGAGGGTAAATTTGAAAAAGAAGGATTCATTCCTGAACCATTCATCCATTTCAATCCGTCCTACCAGAGGGAAGACACCCTTGCTGACCTGCATAATGAAGGATTGATTAATGGAGGCCTTGTCCCTATTATTGGAACATACCAGCTATATAAACACCAGGTGGAAGGAATCCGGAAAGGTGTTTCAGGACAGGGGTTCATTGTTACATCAGGGACGGGTTCAGGCAAGTCATTGATTTATCTTGCCACTGTTTTCAATAATATCCTGAACCTGAAAGAAAAACAAAAAGGCGTTAAGGCGATCCTGGTTTACCCGATGAATGCCCTGATCAACTCACAGAAAGAGGAGATCATGAAGTATGAGCTGAACTATTTGCTTCAGTTCGTTCCGGAGGATAAAAAAACAGAGTTTGATCCGAAGTCACCTGAAAATAAAGATCTGAGCCTGGAGAATATTCTCAAAAAGTCCCAAAGTTTTACCGGCAAGGAATTCCCGGTTTCCTATGCGAAGTACACGGGACAGGAAGACGAAGAGGAAAGGACTCGTATAGAGTATGAACAACCGGACATCATCCTGACCAACTATATGATGATGGAACTGATCATGACAAGGGCAAGGGAAAAGTGGATGCGAACCTCCATCAAAGACCACCTGGCCTTCCTTGTTTTTGATGAGTTGCATACCTATCGTGGCCGTCAGGGCTCCGACGTTTCATTATTGATCAGAAGGGTGAAAGACCTGGCTAAGAAGACAGTAATCTGCATTGGAACTTCTGCTACGATGACCACGGTGGGTTCCCGTGAGGATAAGAAAAAGGCGGTTGCTGAGGTGGCATCAACCATTTTTGGAAACCATTATGAAAACGATCAGGTCATTGGTGAATACCTGGAGAATTGTACTTGCACGGAAACATTGCCGGGTAAATTTGAATTGCAGGAAGGGATTCATCAGCCTATTTTCAAAGAAGGAGGCGAAGAGGATTTTGTGAAACATCCTCTTGCCATATGGATTGAAAACAAGATTGCACTGTTCAGAACTGAAGATGGTTTCATTGAAAGAGGCAAACCACGTACTTTAAGTGAAATTGTCAGGCTTTTGGCGGATGATTCCGGGGAAAGGGAACCGGATTGTGAGAAGGCCATACGAACCCTTTTGGATTGGGCGGAAGCACTTAATATCAAAGCCAACCGTAACCATACTTTCAAATCCTTCCTGCCTTATAAGTTGCATCAGTTTATCTCCCAGACGAGTACAGTTTATGTAACCCTTGAACATCGTGACAAAAGAACTGTTTCACTGGAAACAGGCAGGTATGTGCGTGAAAACGACAGGGATAAGTATATCTATCCCCTATTGTTCAGCAGACATTCGGGACATGAATTTATCTGCGTAAGGAAGAATTTCGCGGAAAATATTCTTGAACCGCGCGATCCTTCAGAAATTCCGGTACAGATTACCAAAGATGATCTTAAAGGCGACAGGGAAACCGGCCTGAAGCCCAGAAAGCTCACCGAACAGGATTTTACCGATGGCTATCTGATCATCCCTTATGAAGGCGAAGAAATATGGTCAGATGAAAACATCGAAGATCTGCCTCAATCATGGTGGAGGGTGAACAAAGGACGTATAGAGGTCTATAATTATTATTTCCACAGGCTTCCTTCAAAAATCTATTTTGATGAATCAGGACACTTTTCATCCGAACCCAAATATAACCAGTGGGGTTGGTTCATGCCCGCAAAGTTATTGTTCGATCCGACTGCCGGTTTGATCTATGACCTGAAAACCAGCGAAAACACCAAACTCATGCGGCTCGGTAACGAAGGACGCAGCACTGCGACCACCATGGCCGCATACACCGTAGTCAGTGAATTGCATCACCAGGGAGAGCCGGGGAACATTCAGAAGTTATTGAGTTTTACCGATAACCGGCAGGATGCCTCCCTGCAGGCAGGTCACTTCAATGATTTTATCAATACCGGAAGATTGAGGTCTGCATTGTATCACACTTTGAAAAAGGCAGAAGGGAACTGTTTGAAGATTTCGGAGCTTGCAGAACGAGTCCTTCCGCAATTGAATCTCAAAGAATCGGATTATGCCAGGGGCGAAGTCAATGATGACTGGACTGATCCGGAAAATGAACGTGCACTGAAAAAATACTTGTTGATCAGGATTTTGTACGACCTCAGAAGGGGCTGGCGATACAATTTACCCAACCTGGAGCAGACGGCATTGCTGGTTGTGGACTATGACCTGCTGGATCAGTTTTGTGAAAAGGAAGATTTTTTTAAGAATATTTTATTGTTTGATAATCTCAGTCCGTATGAACGCAAACATATCCTCGTTCAGTTCCTTAATTTTTTCAGAACATCCTACGCGCTGGATCATCCGCTGATCACCACAGAAAGATCTGAAGCTGAGGAGTTCATCAAGCTCAAGATGGACCCTGATAAACTGTGGTCACTGGATAAGAATGAGAAGATCGAGGTCCCTCTTTATATGGTGAGCCGAAATCCCGGAGAAACACAACGTTATGTTTATACCGCCAGCATTGGACCACATTCCTATGCCGGAAAATATTTCAAAAGACTATTCAAGAAGCATAATCTCGATCAGCTCAGGGGTGATGATTACATTGATTATATTGATCTGGTTTGCGAACTGTTAAAAAAGGCGAATCTCCTGTCATCTGAGGATGTCCGTGGCCGGAGAGGCATTGTGAAAGGATACCGGCTTCGGGTGGATCATGTCGTCTGGAAGCTGGGTGACGGCAATACGGTACTTCCCGATGAAGTCCGTCTGGCCTCTTATAAGGAACAGAAAACGGAGCCCAACAAGTTCTTCCGGCAGTTTTATCAGACCGATTTCACCAAGTTCCATAAGCAGTTTATCGGGAAGGAACACACAGGGCAGCTTGGAAATTCCGATAGGATCACCCGTGAAACCCGGTTCCGTTCCGGCGAACTGTCTGCTCTTTTCTGCTCACCGACAATGGAACTGGGTATCGACATTGCCGACCTGAACATTGTCCACATGCGGAATGTGCCGCCTACCCCTGCAAATTATGTGCAGCGAAGCGGTCGTGCCGGGCGATCCGGTCAAACCGCCCTGGTCATCAATTATTGTTCGAACCTGTCGCCCCACGACCGCCACTATTTCAGGGAACCGGAAAAAATGGTCGCCGGAGCCGTGGTACCGCCCAGAATAGACCTGCTCAATGAGGAATTGATCCTGACGCATTTCAACGCATATATCCTCATGAACCTGGGTCTGGATGACCTGAAAGTTTCAATAAGTGATATTATTGATACCAGGGATAAAAAAACGCTGTCAGTAAAAAGCCACACGATAAGCTTTATTGAAAACGCTGTACAGTTTTATAAAGATGAATGGATCGCTGGTTTTGAAAAAATAATCCGTGCAAGCATTCCTGAAATAGAAAAAACCAATTGGTTCAACTTTGATTGGCTTTACACCCGGGCTGCTAATTTCTATGAACGGTTCAATGCCGCCTTCGAGAGGTGGAGGATATTATTCAGGAATGCCGAAGAGATCATTCAGAAGTCGAGAACGGTTATGGATGACCCTGCTCTGAAACAATCCAGTCCGGTAATGAGTGAAGCAAAACGACAACATAATATCGGGCTGATGCAGCGGGCGCTGTTGCTGAATGAATCCGGTCAAAGCTATGGTAATGAGTCGGAGTTCTATGTTTTCCGGTACCTTGCTTCTGAAGGCTTCCTGCCGGGATACAACTTCACCCGCCTTCCTGTCAGGACATTTGTCGGATACAAACATCAGGAGCAAGGCGAATATATCTCCAGGGCACGGTTTATTGCATTGCGTGAATTTGGCCCGGGTAATCTCATTTATCACAATGGCAACAAATACAGGATCAACCGGATGATGCTGGCCGATGCCAGTTTGAAAAAGCGCAAAATCAAAATCTCGACCGAAACCTGCTATGCCTTTCTCGATGAAGATACCGAGCGGTTCAACAACGATCCGATCACGAACAAACCCCTGAAAGATCAGTCGTCGACACAATCCTGGAACAACCTGCTTGAGCTGACCGAAACCGAAGCTTCCCCGCAGGAACGGATTTCCTGTGAAGAAGAAGAACGAACCCGCGAAGGTTTCGAAATCACTCAGTATTTCAATTATCCCAAAGGCATTGAATCGACAGTTCAATCCATTGTCAAGGAAGGAAATCAACCCTTGCTCCGGATCATTTTCTGCCAGGCCACTCAGTTGATCCAGGTGAACCATCGCTGGAAAAGATCCAAGGATGCCAATGGGTTTTATATCGATGACCGCAATGGCCGTTGGCTGCGACAAAAAGAACTGGAAGATCCCGAAACCAATGAACATGGCAAAGAGGTCCGGTTGTTTGCCCGCGATCATGCCGATTCACTTTACATCCAGCCGGTGAAGGACCTGGGACTCAATCCCGATCAGGTAGTCTCCCTGGCCTATGCCCTTAAAAGGGCCGTCGAAAGACTGTTTGAAGTGGAAGAAAGCGAAATTGGCGTCTGGATCATGGGTAAAAAGGAGGAACAGAACATCATGCTTTACGAATCGGCTGAAGGAAGCCTGGGCATTCTATCACAACTGGTCGAAAGCGCTTCCAGGATGAAGGAGTTATTCCGGACAGCCTATGCCACCCTTCACTTTAACCCCGAAACCCTGGAAGATGATCAACCCGATATCCCCAAAGCCACCTACGACGATCTGTTATCTTACTATAACCAGCGTTTTCATGATCAGCTTGACCGCTTCTCAGTTAAACGACCTTTAGAGCGACTGATGCATTGCGATATCGTGCCGACCAGAGAAAACGCCGATCGGGACGAACAATACAAATATCTGCTGGAAAATTATGACAAGGGTTCAGCGACAGAACTGAAGTTTATACGCTATCTGAAGGAGCATGACATCGTTTATCCCGACAAAGCGCAGGTGAATATTAAGGAATGTTATGTGAATGCCGATTTCGTGTATAAAACAACCAACGGGCCGGTACTGGTTTTTTGTGATGGTACTGTGCACGATACCAAAAACGTGATGGAGGAAGATGACGCCAAACGTCAGTGTTTGCGCGACCATGGTTACGATGTGATCGTATGGCGCCATTCCGAGCCGTTGCATGAACTGGTGGAAAGGCGCAAGGATGTGTTTAGAAAAATCTGAAAGATGCCGCAAAACACATTCAATCCCGGCAAACTTGTCAGGTACCGTGACCGTAGATGGATCGTATTGCCTTCGGATGATCAGGAGGTGATGGTGCTGAAACCGCTAGGCGGATCGGATCATGAGATCACCGGCGTATTCCGGCCGCTGGAACTGCCCGGGGAGATCGTCGATGAAGATTCCTTTCCCCGGCCCACCCCCGATGACCTGGGCTCCTTCAATACTGCAAAACTGCTTTTTGACGCCTCCCGATTATCGTTCCGAAATGCCAGCGGACCGTTTCGCTGCATGGGAAAACTCTCCTTCAGACCCAGAGCCTACCAGATCGTTCCGTTGGTGATGGCGCTCAAACAGGAGATCACCCGGTTGCTGGTTGCTGATGATGTGGGTATCGGAAAAACCATCGAGGCCTTGCTCATCCTGAAAGAACTGCTTGAACGCGGCGAGATCAAAACCTTTGCGGTGATTTGTCCGCCCCATTTGTGTGATCAATGGCAGAACGAATTGCGCGACAAGCTCGACATCCGGGCGGAGATCATCCGCTCCAGCACGGCAGCACAGCTTGACCGCAAGCTGCGTGACGACCGTTCCATCTTTTACCATGTGCCTTACCAGGTGATCTCCATCGACTACATCAAATTTGAAAAGCGCAAGATGCATTTCCTGACTGATGCGCCCGACCTGATCATCGTGGATGAAGCACACACCTGCGCCCTTCCGGCCAATGCCAGGAATAAAAACCAGCAGATGCGGCATTCCCTCGTTTCCGACCTGGCTGAAGACGAAAACAAACACATCGTATTGCTCACAGCAACGCCCCATTCCGGTAAGGACAGCGAGTTTGTTTCACTTATGGGCCTGCTAAACAATGAATTCAAAAGCTACAAATTCGACGAGATCGGACAAAAGCACCGGGAGGCCATTGCAAGGCATTTCATTCAGCGCAAACGAAAGAACATCAAGCTGTGGCTGGAGGAGGAAACGCCTTTTCCTGAGAGAGAGGCAGGGGAGGAGAAATTTTATCTCTCGCCGGAATACCTTCTGTTTTATGAGGATGTGCGCCGTTTTGCCCGGGCCATGACCAGAGAGGGGCAGAATAAAAGAACAGCACGGGTCAGGTATTGGGCCGCGCTTGCATTGCTCCGGGGTGTGATGTCGAGCCCTGCCGCCGGACTGGATATGCTCCAGAACCGCCAAAACCGGCGTATGGATGAAGAGGAGTTGCTGGAAGCTGAACACATTGAGAATCCGGTCATGGATAAGTTGTCCCAGGATACCGATTTTACAAGAGCGGAATTGCTGGACAAGGCGGATCTGGTCAGGGAGGAGCTTGACGAGATCAAAGAACTGGCCGGGTCGGTCAGATCATTGTTCGGAACGGAGAAAGACCTGAAAGCCAAAAAAGCGATCGGGATCATTGAAAGTTGGTTGAAACAGGGATTTCATCCCATTGTCTTTTGCAAATACATCGAAACCGCCAATTATATCGGAAAAATACTCAGGGATCATCTGCCCGGATCGGTGGATGTGCGGATCATCACTTCGGTATTCGCGGACGAGCAGCGAAAGGAACAGATCGAACTGATGGGGCAAAGCGATAAGCGTGTCCTGGTGGCCACCGATTGCCTCAGCGAAGGGATCAACCTGCAGGATTATTTTACCGCCGTACTGCATTATGACCTCCCCTGGAATCCCAACCGCATTGAACAACGGGATGGCCGTATCGACCGTTTTGGACAGGATGCCGGAAAGGTAAAAACCTACCTGCTGATCGGTGAGGACAACCAGATTGATAAACTGGTGCTGAAGGTGCTGGTGAAGAAAGTCTGGGATATCCAGAAATCGACCGGAGTGAATATTTCCCTCGGCGACAATGAACAATCGGTGATGGATGAAGTGCTCCGGGAGCTGCTTATGGGCGACGGCAGAACCGGGGAGGGTAAACAAATGAGCATGTTCGCTGAGGAGTTTTTTACCCATGAGCTTGAACAAGCCAGGTTAAAGGCTGAAAATCTGCGTAGCATCTTTGCCCATGCGTCCATCAAACCGGAACTGATCAGGGACGATCTGAAGGCGGTGGATGAAGCCATCGGCGATGTGAAAACCGTTGAGGCGTTCGTCATACAATCTGTAACGCATCTGGGCGCGACGCTCGTTGAAGACGGGCCCGGCTATATGCTCTATCCGCGGAACCTGCCCAACCACCTGAAAGACTATTTCGGGGATAAGGAGAAGGTGAAGATCAGTTTTGAATCGCCTACGCCCAAAGGATACCGTTATATCGGGCGGAATCATCTGTTTGTGGAGCAGTTGTGCCGGTTCATGTTTACCCTCGCTTTTGAACCTCATACCGTTTACCACCGTGTGGCCCGCGTGGCTGAGATCATCACCCGTTCCGTCGACATAAAAACCACCCTAATCATGTTCCGTGTCAGGAATGTGATCAAGGAGGTCAGGAGCTGTCATGAGGTCGTATCTGAAGAAATGTATTTATGGGGCTATCAGGGAAGCGGCACTGAGGCCCGGTCGCTTGGCTATGGCGAAGCAAAACAGCTTTTAAACGAAGCAGAGAGTATCTTAGATATCAGCCCTGAACGCCAAAAGGCCGATTTCGAAGCGGAGATCAGGCAGTTCATTACCCTGGAGCCGGAATTCATTGAGCTGGCAACCCGGAGGGCCGAAAACCTGGTGGAAGCCCATGGCCGGTTTAAAGAGCTGGTAGGTGGCCGTCGCTACGAAAAGGCCACGCCGGTGCTGCCTCCCGATGTGATGGGAGTGTACATCCTGATGCCGAAACCAAAACTCGAAGTGTAAGATGAATTATTCGGCCATCAGCATACAGGGCAACATCATTTCGCTGGAGATCCTCGACAAGATCCGTAACGACGAGAATTATCCGCACCAGAAGCCAAAGGATTTCGGGTTTGATAAAGGAACTTCCATCCGGGACAAGATCGGCGGTGCCTGGTCGCAGGCAAAGATTTTATGGGCGCTCTATTCCAAAAAGATGGAAAAGCTGCCCGAAGGCGATTACGGTACCACGGAAACCCGGAAGCTGTGGATGACGCCCTTTTTATTTGAACTGGGTTACGACATCGAAACTGCCCGTGCCGAGGAGATCAACGGGAAATCGTTCCCGATCAGCCACCG
>JAFGPB010000081.1 GCA_016926205.1 Bacteroidales bacterium | reverse complement strand
GCCGATGATATCCTGAACGGAAGAACATTTACTTTTGAAAACATCCTTCCATGGGAAACTGAAATATACATCGGCGCTTTCGTGGATTTTGACGGTAATGGTGAACCCAACCCAGGGGATCTGCTGGAGTGTTACGAGGATAAAAATCTCTTTGCTGTCATCGCGGAATTGGAAGATGCCACCAATGTTGCCGGCCAGACTGCCATAACCATTGATCTTGACGCTGTCCTGCCGGAATAGTATTTTTTAAAAATGTATATGAAATCGCGTCTCAGCGGCGCGATTTTTTTATAATTCCTGTATATTTTCAACGAAAGCGGGATTGATGTCAATGGTAAACTGGTAGTTCAGGGCTGATATGCTGATCACGAGCTTCTGCCTGCCTTGTATCCTTATGATGGTTCCGCGGAGGCCCTGGAGGGGACCGTGGCTGATGCTGACTTCCTCTCCTTCAGTAAACACTCTGGATTCCTGGGTGAGCGGGACTTCGGCACCCAGTGCGATTTTCAGGTTTTCGATCTCCCAGTCGGGAATCGGAACGGGTTTCCCTTCAAACCTGACGATGTTCACCACCCCGTTGGTCTGCAAAACCGGAAGATATTCTTTCTGTATGATGCGCACAAAGATATAGGAACGGATCAGGGGTTCTTCCACTTTCTTTTTCCTGTCGCTCCACTGCCGGATGGTTTTGTAAAGAGGCAGATAATATTCAATACCCTGTTTCCCGAGTTCCCGGGCAACTTTCTTTTCATTCCGGGATTTCGTATAAGCAGCGTACCATAAGGGTTTGGAAGGATGGATCATGGCCTGTTATGAACTTTTTGCTTTCAGCTTATTGAATCTGAGCCATTTTTTTAGCTTTCCCGGAAAACGTTCGATGTGTGTTTGCTCATCGTAATAATCGTGCTCATATCCGTAACCGTAACCATATCCTCCGTATCCGTATCCGTAACTGTAGCGGTAATTGTATCCGTAATAGCCTTTGGTCTGGACATCGTTCACGAGCAGCGCCATGTTCTTCATATCCTTTTTGGTATAAAGCTCATCGAGCAGTTGAAGAACCTGCCTGTTTGAATACCCGTGACGCAGCACGAAAATATGGATGTCCACAAGTTCTTTCAGCAGCATGGCGTCGGTCACGATGGCAATGGGGGGTGTGTCGATAACAAGGTAGTCAAATTCCTTTTTCATATCCTCAATGAACCTGATCATTTTTTCCGATTCGATTAATTCTGCCGGATTCGGGGGTATGGGTCCGGCATTGGCCACGACAAGGTTGCTGATATGTGTGGGATGCAATACCTGGTCACGTTCGATCATCCCTGCAAGGTAAGAACTCAGTCCCTCCGCGTTGTTGATCCTGAACAGGCTGTGGATTTTCGGCCTGCGCAGGTCAAGGCTCAGCAGCAGGGTCTTTTTTCCGGCGATGGCAACGATGGAGGCCAGGTTTGCCGCAATGAATGTTTTACCTTCACCGCTAATGGCCGAGGAAATGGAAATGACCTTCTTATGATCATCCTTAAGCAAATACTGCAGGTTTGTCCTCAAAGCCCTGAAGGATTCCGCAAGGGACGATTTCGGATTCTCATATACCGGTATGTCAAAAGCCTTGTCATTGTGTCCCACGGAACCCAGGATCGGAATGTCCGTGCGGCTTTCGATGTCTTTGCGGTCAACGATCTTGTTGTTAAAATACTCGATCAGGATGATCAGCAGGAGCGGTAACAGGCCACCGATCACCAGTGCCATCATATAGTTCATGGAAGTTTTGGGTCTGGTCATCACCGTGTTTTCCGGCCGCGCGATGTCGAGCTGCCTGTGGTCGGGTGTGTTGGATGCCTTTGTAATGCCTGCCTCAGCGCGCTTTTCGAGCATAAAGGTATAGATCTGGTCGTTGATGTTGAAGTCCCGCTCTATGTTGATCAACTGCCTTTCTGTAGCGGGCAGTTTCTGGATCTCTGCCTCCACCCTAGCAATACGTTCTTCCAGATTGGCAAGGGAAATGCTGTTGGTCTCGATGAGGTTGTTTACATTTTCTAACAGAGCCTGTTTTGCGTCTGCAAGCTGCATCTCTATGAGATTTGTTGCAGGATTGCCTTCGAACGTGCTGAATTCCAGCGTACGCCGCTGCATGTTCAGGTCGTTGATCTGCGCCACCAGCGAATTCAGAAGCGCATCTGAAATGCCCATGACCGAAGGGGCTATGATGTCACTGGTCTCCTTTCTGGATTCAATGTAATCTTTTATATAGTTGAAATATCTGGCCTGTATGTCGTAACCGGCTTTTTCGGTATTCAGCGTTTCAATCTGATCGAACAATACATTCCCTTCCCGGCTGATGTCGATCACCCGGTTCACTGTCCTGAAGTTCTGCAGCTGGTTGCCGGCGATCTCCAGCGAATCCACAATATCCCTGAGCTGATCGTCGATGAACTGTATGGTGTTGGAGGAGGCCGCGTTTTTTTCATCAAGATTATACTGGATGTACACCTCGCTGAGCTTGTTGAGGTAATCGCAGATCTGCTCACGGTTGGGTCCGCTGAGTGTCAGGGTGAGAATGGATCCGCGGTCGTCATTCACCTCCACGTTCAGCATGCCCCGGTAGCGGTTGGCCAGACTGTTGGGCGTATTGATCTCGAAATAGTACTTTTTGGGGAAATCGGGCAGGTTTGCAATGCTTTCGGGAGTGCGGGGCAATATGGTGAAGTTGAAGCTTTCATGTTCGAACTTCTGTCCGAAATACAGCTCTTCTGAAATATCGTACCGGTCATCGATCTCAATCCTGCACTTTGTCGGGGAAAGGACTGCAATGTTGATCCTGTAGTTGTATGCATTGTTTTTTGTGGTATCGGGTATGACGATGAAAGGCGATGACTGGTACATTTTGGATTCGGCAATGCCCCTTCTTCCCACAGCGGTATAAGTGATGTCGAAATCGAGCTCCTCGACTGCCATGCGTGCCATCTTGTAGGATTTCAGCACGGTGATCTCGTTCTGCACGATGGCCCGGGTCTGCCGTGTGCGCAGGTTGGTCATTTCCTCGATGATGGTGGCCACATCGTTTCGTGCGGTTGTGCTTTCGTTGGCGATAATGACGGAACAGGTCGCCTGATAGGTTTCCTGACTGTAACGGTTCACCAGGTAGGCTATGGTGAGCGCGATGAAGATGGCCAGCGCAAACCACCACCAGTTATACAGGATGCGGAACAGGTATTTTTTCAGGTCTATGCTCTCTTCCTCCTGGTATATTTCGGGGTATTGCTCCATTGTATCCGGTTTATTTTAACCGTAAAAATAACTAAAAGCATTTATAATATATGAATACGAAATACTGAGTTATAAACTATGGTTATGAGGAGTTTATTGTGAAGTTTATGTGGCTATAACAACCCGGGCGCTCCTACATTGCCGGTGTGTCGCTTTGAACCGGTGGTTATTTAAGATTTCTTCCTGTTTTCTTCCCTTTCGTCATCAAGTCTCATACAAATCTTTCCATTTTCATACCAGGCTTTTATTGTCATAACTGTAACTTCAGGCATAAAATCCCATTTAAACAAAAATAATCATTTTCATATTATGACAGCCATTCGGTTGGCTGACCGGAAAATCAAAAAACAAACAGAAAATTGCAGATTTCTTCTGTCGTTTTACAGGTTTTTTATTTTGCAGGCAGGCAAATATGAAAAAGAGATTGATTACCTTTGAAAGTATAATCTGATATGATGTTTATAAAACTTTACCTTATAGCGCTTCCGGTATTTTTTGCCATTGACATGGCATGGCTGGGACTGGTGGCAAAAAAGTTCTATGCCGGCCAGATCGGTTTCCTGATGAAAACCAATATAAACTGGCTGGCAGCGATTGTCTTTTACCTGCTTTTCATAGCAGGACTTGTTGTATTTGTCATTTCTCAGGCGGTGCAAAAGGGGTCCTGGACGCATGCGCTTTTATTCGGAGCATTGTTCGGACTCATCACATATTCAACCTATGACCTTACCAATCTCGCCACACTCAAGAACTGGCCTGTGCTGGTGACGGTTGTCGATCTGATCTGGGGCTCTTTTCTGGCTGCTTCGGTATCCGTCATTACCTATCTGATTGGAGAGTCTTTATTTAATTTTTAATCTCCCTTCTATGATGCTTCCGGCTTATAAATCCTCATGCGGCTCAGACCGCTGCAATCCGGTGCCTCTGCACATGATCATAAGTCAAACTTTTTTGCATACCATGTAAATATCTCCTTAAGGCTGTATATTTTCAGGAGAAAATACAGATCAATAAAATCTTTTCCTTTAACGGCCAGCAGCCATTTAATCGATATAATCCAAAAAAAATCAAGGCCGCTGTTTGATTTAATTTACGAGCTCTAAGTCTCAATCATTTTATTTTAAGCATATAAAAGTCAGCGGCCTTGACAAATATAAATATACGAATTTTTTTCTGTCTGCAATGAAAAACACAGGGAGTTTTTGTAAATTTAATATCCTGCAAATCCTTAAAATTTTTGCCATGCTGGTTGAAAAACTTACATTCGGGTCGGTCACCATCGATGGTGTCAGATACGATAAGGACGTGATCGTCGACCGTGGTGAGGTGAAGAAAAGGAAAAAGAAGGAATCGAAAAAGTACCGCGACCGTTTCGGGCATACTCCTTTATCTGCTGATGAGAATATACCCTGGAACTGCAAACAGCTCATCGTCGGAACGGGTCACAGCGAAAGCCTGCCGGTGATGGATGAGGTTTTTGAAACGGCTGTGCGAAAAGGGGTGAACGTCACGCTCATGAGCACTCCTGAGGCCATTAAGTTGGTGAATAACAAGGATACGAATTTTATCCTTCACCTGACATGTTAGTTATATTCTTTCTTTTGCCAGAGGCAAAAGAAAGAAACACTCCCAATAACTATGGTTCTTGCGTATTTCAGGTTTTATGAGGAACTGAACGATTTTCTGCAAGGAGAACGAAGGAAAGCTTTGTTCCCTTATGCGTTCAGCGGAAACCCGTCGGTTAAATTCGCCATCGAAGCGCTGGGCGTACCGCATACAGAAGTCGACCTGATCCTGGTAAACGGCCGGTCTGTCGATTTCTCTTATAAGTTGAACCACGGCGACACTGTTTCGGTATATCCGGTTTTTGAATCCATAGACATTACACCGGTTCAGCATCTGCATGAAAAACCGCTGAGGAACACCCGTTTCATCCTGGACGTGCATCTGGGAAGGCTTACAAAGTACCTGCGGCTGTGCGGTTTTGATTCTCTTTACAGGAATGATTTTAGTGACACTGAACTCATCGAACGGGCCCGTGATGAAAAACGGATCATCCTGACACGCGACAGGGAACTGTTGAAAAACAAAGGAGTGATCCGCGGATACTGGCTCCGCTCACAAAATCCGGGTGAACAGGTTAAAGAAGTTTTTGAAAGATTCGGGCTGAAAAACAACGTGCAGCCTTTCAGTCGCTGTATGGAATGCAACGGTGTGCTTGAAGAGGTTTCAAAAGAAAGTATCCTATCAGAACTTGAACCGGGTACCCGGAAATGTTACCACGATTTCCGGCGTTGCAGGGGGTGCGGTAAAATATACTGGAAGGGTGCGCATTATGAAAGGATGGTGCGGTTTGTCGAGGAAATGATCAAATAATCCGGACAGCAGAGCGTATAGAATTGACACATAGGGCACTACGCTGCTTCTCTGTATTCGTGGTATCTGAAGACGGCCTTGTGCAGCAATTCTTCGTATATCTGTCCTTTCTCAAGGGCATCCTCATCATCGGATTCATAATGCCAGTTTACGATCAGTTCTTTGATTGCATCGCTGGCATCCAGGATCCTTAAAATTTCCAGTAGTTTCTTTGAGGAGGAACTGTTGACATATTCCAGGTTGATATCGACGCGGGTGATTTCTGATTTTAAACTTCTGACCCATTCAATAAGCGGATTGTAAAATCCTAATACATTCTCAGGCATTGAACGGCCTTCGATCAACAATCTGCCGGATGCATTGAAACGAACGGCAGGTGTGCTTGCTGTTGGTTCTATCATAATGTTTTCCATGACTCTTTGGTTTTGCTTTCACCTGATTGTACGCAAACACGGGCGCTTTTGATTGTTACTCTTGACGAACATAATATTTATATTGACAACGATACAAATTGGAGAAGTTAACTGTTATTCATATATTAGTATCAGGGTTTTTCGGTGACGAATGAATGCCCGCATACCTGATATTTGTCATGTTTCAGCAGCTTTCAGACACATCCGGAAACAGAAGCTTCTGTAAAGTACGGAACTTTGGTAAACACAATGAGTTGACACTGAGTTAAGAAATTTACCATCATACTCATTATCCAATGATATCAAATCATGTAATCGATCTTTCCCATACGCTGGAGAATGATATGCCGGTATATCCGGGTTCAGATACTCCAAAGATCGAACAGATCACAAGCGTTGCCACACACGGCTACGCAGAAATCCGTCTGAATATGCTGACGCATACGGGAACTCACATCGACTTCCCCGCACACCTGATCGAAAAAGGATTTACGGTTGACAGTGCACCCTCCGGCAGGTTTTACGGCGCGGGATTTGTTATTGACTGCCGTATGGGGAAGTCAGGCAAGATCATCCGGAGGTCTTTTCTTTATCAGTATGAAAGGAAACTCCGGGAAGCGGATTTTGTGCTGTTCTGCACCGGGTGGAGCCAGCTTTGGAATACACCCAAATACAATGAGTATTTTCCGATGCTGGATGAAGAGGCTGCAAGATATCTGACGACTTTGGACCTGAAGGGAGTAGGATTTGATACGCCCAGCGCCGACCCGGTGGGTTCCAAAGACCTGACCGTCCATCACATCCTGCTCGGAAACAACATCTTCCTGATCGAAAACCTGACCAACCTCGGACTGCTTGTGGATAAATCATTCCATTTTGCCTGTTTCCCACTGAAAATAAAAAACGGGGACGGATCACCCGTCAGGGCGGTGGGAATCGTCGGGCCGGCTTAATGAACGGTTAATTATATTTTCTTTGTAAGGGCCGTAATGATTGTCGTCTTTATAATCCTGAGACGAAAAGAAAAAATAGAGATGAAATCAAGTACCGGCTGCTCCAGGACATTTATAGCAGATCTCGTTTGTGAGGGATTTTCCTTTGAAAAATTCACTGATGTTCTGCATCGTGGTACCGGCAATGTTCTGCAGGGCTTCACGGGTGAAAAAGCCCTGGTGTGAGGTGATGATCACATTATTGAAGGTAAGGAGCCGTGCCAGGACATCGTCGGACAGCACCTGGTCTGAAAGGTCCTCAAAGAAAAAGTCGCTTTCCTCCTCGTATACATCCAACCCTGCCGAACCGATCTTCCCTGATTTCAGTCCTTCTATCAGGTCTGTCGTCCTGATCAGCTTCCCCCTACCGGTATTGATGATCATCACTCCCCTTTTCATCCTGGCAATACTGTCCCTGTTGATGATGTATTCCGTTTCTTTTGTGAGCGGACAATTCAGAGAGATGATATCGGAAGCTGAAAACAGTTCATCCAGCATGGTATACCGGAAACCTGTCTTCCTGGCAAAGGATTCATCCGGGTATATGTCATAAGCCAGCACTTCCATCCCGAATCCCTTCACGATCCCGATGAGCGCCCTGCCGATCCTTCCGGTACCGATAATTCCTGCCGTCTTGCCATGCATATCAAAACCCAGCAATCCCTGCAGCGTGAAGTTCGAATCACGCGTGCGGAAGTAAGCCCTGTGTATTTTGCGGTTCAGCGTAAGCATGAGTGCCACCGTATGCTCCGCAATGGCATGCGGGGAGTAAGCGGGTACCCTCACGACCGTGATCCTGTTCAGTGCGGATTTCAGGTTCACATTGTTAAATCCGGAGCTTCTGAGTGCAATCAGCTTTACGCCATACTGCACGAGTTTATCGATCATATCTGCCGTGATCACATCGTTCACAAAAATGACCACCGCATCAAATCCCTGTGTCAGGATCACATTTTCAGGCGTGAGATGAAACTTGAAAAACGTGATGTCAAAATCGTAATTCTTGTTGACCTCCTTGTAGAGATCACGGTCATATGGCCTGGTATCGAAAAACGCTAATTTCGGTTTCATGATGTTGTAAGACTTCATATTGTCATTTGTATAACCATTATTATTGATAATGGTTCAAATGTTGTATATCCTGTAATTCAAATTAATTTGCGAATGTCATTTGATATGATCTGGTGATGTTGTAACTTCATGCTATTGAATATATAAAAGCAAATGGCAAAAAAATACAATACGGGACTTGTGCTCAGCGGGGGCGCTGCACGCGGATTTGCGCACCTTGGCGTACTGAAGGCACTCGAGGAATCCGGAATCAAACCTGATGTCATATCCGCCGTGAGCGCCGGATCCATTGCAGGTGCGTTTTATGCGGACGGCTATACGCCCGATGAGATCCTGGAGATATATACGTCCAAAAACCTCTTTGACCTGATAAAGATCACCGTTCCGAAAACAGGGTTCTTGAATGCAAACGGTCTGAAGGACACGCTTAAAAAGAACCTGCGCGCGAAAACCATCGAAGAGCTCAAAATACCAATGGTTATCGCGGTCACCAATTTCCTGAAAGGTGAGACCGAATTCCTTACTAAAGGCAACCTGGTTGATGCGGTGATGGCTTCATCATGCGTACCTGTACTTTTTGAAGTGGTGAAGATGAATGACAGGCAATATGTTGATGGTGGCGTGCTGAACAACATGCCTGTCGAGCCCATCGAGAAAAAATGCAAAAAACTGATCGGCGTTTACATCATGCCTGCCGGGGAGGTTAAAAACCTGAAGGGCATCGTGCATGTCGCCGAACGTGCTTTTTACCTGACCCTGGCCGCAAAATCAGTGAACAAGAAAAACCATTTCGACATCTTTATATCATCGGACGATATTGCCAAATACGGATTCTGGGACTTAAAAAAAGCCCCCGAACTGTTCAGGCTGGGTTATGACATTGCAATGAAAGAACTGAAAAAATAGCCGGCGTGAATATGCTTTCCTGCGTTCATGTGATCACTGCGCCAAGTTGTCCAACATACAGATCTCAATTCGCTCCGCTCCTGAAATCTGAATCTCACGAATATAAGAGCTTTTTACGCAATCCTGGTTTCTGCAATAAACCTGATTCAGGTTTTTCTGTTTCATGAATTATCACAGCATCTCAAAAACCAAAGTTTATCCTTCATTCTATTCAATGGCCTGTGAACGCTTTAGCTCAATGATAGCCGATGCATAATCGTACATGATCTGATAATACTGCATATTCATTTCATTATAAGTTCTCTGTGCTTCCAAGACGTCAATCAGACTGGTTTCACCCCTGTTATAAAGATATGTCCGGCCTTCAAGTATCTTTTCAGCGTTCTCAATCAGATCGCGGCTGTAGTTTTCAATCTGTTTATCCATGGCAACATAGACATTATAAGCCTGTGTGACCTCGGTTATGATCCGGTTTTCGACATCCTGCATGTTGACTGTGCTCTGCTCTGCAGCCAGCCTGGCAGCACGGACCTGGCCTTTGTTCACATTTGATAACTTGAATGGGATGACAATACCGGCTGTGTAAGAGTTATGCGGTACCGCCGGTGATACTTCACTTCTTACGATGTAGTTGTGGGTATAACCCGCCTCAAGGCTGAATTCAGGCGCTCTTTCTGCCCTGACCAGCCTGAGCTCAACTTCTGAAAGCTCGTTTGATTTGATGGCAATATTCAGGTCGGCCCTCAGCATGAGGGATCGCTCAATGAGCTCGTTTAATACCAGCGACTGCCTCAACAGAGGGAAATCATCCGACGGAATATACAGGGTGTCACCCGGGAGCCTTCCCTGGAGGCGGGATAAATTGAGCAACGAGTTGGTCAGCATCGACTGGAAGCGTTTTAACTCGTACTGCTGAGCCCTCGCTTCCAGCTTTGACCGGGATGCATCGAGCTCAGTGATATCGCCTGTGATAAAACGTATACTGTCTGCCCTGGCAAGTTGCAGAAGCCGGTTGTAGGTGTCTTCCTGCAACCTGAAAATCTGAAAATCCCTCAGAGCTGAATAATAACTGAGTGAAGCATCCGCCCTGAGGTTCTGGAGCCATGCCTCAAGTATGAACTGCTCAAGTTCCATGCGGGTTCTTGCCACTCTTATTGAAGCCCCCCTTTTATTGCCTAAGCTGAGCGGGTAGCTTATGCCGGCACCGATGGTCTGTCCCATTTGCACCCTCCATTCCTCATTGTTCGAGTATTCCGCTGCAACCTCAGGATCGGGAAAAACCCTGGTGGCCCT
>JAFGPB010000080.1 GCA_016926205.1 Bacteroidales bacterium | reverse complement strand
CTTTTATTACTAAAGGGACAATTTATCAAGAAGCTTTAAAACATAAGGATATATTGGAATTTTATTAATAAGCCACTTTGCTTAACAGCAAATATGTTTAATTGCCAGGCTATCAGTCTGATAAATTGAAAAATAATTCGTGAAATCTAAAAAACTGAAATATCTGATTTGGATAATTTTCTGTATGAGGCAATCTTTATAGCGAAAGGACATGAGAAGTCTGATAAAGAAATTATTAAAATACCAGAATTACCATATTGCATAAAGGATCTTGGAAAGGATACGGATTTGTGCATAGTTGCTGAATCGCAGGATAACTTGATGGGTGCAATTTGGACAAGAATTTTAAATGAAACTGAAAAAGGATTTGATATGCCCGGAACAAAAGGAAGAAATCAGAAAGAAATGCTGGGGTAAGTCTGAAGAACCTGTACAATAGAACTTAATCTTCCATTGCCTTGCATATACTTAATTTTTAATGCAATACCACGAATTTCAGTGATCCAGCAGGGTATTCCTTCATTATCAATTAAAATACCATTAATGACTAATTGAGGATCAGTTAAAATCTTGAAGTTGCCTAAATTAAAAGGTAGAATGTTAGCTGTAATATTATACCTAACAATAATACAGAATAAAACCATGAAAGTCAATCGCGTAAAACCCTGGACGTAGTGAAGCTGCGAATGTTTTTTATTCAATATTTTCATTTGCTTTCTAATCATTAATTGCCAAACCATATTATAATTAAAAATAATCATTTTCAATTATACTACCTGCAATGATGAACGTCTAATAAGGTTGTATAACAAAAAGCATTCTATTGAATATTATTTGATTTTAAAATCCTTTTTGTATTTCATCAACTATAATAGGATAATAATAAGAATTTATTGGACATACTATTTATATTCATTATATTTAAAGACTAAACTAACTTTTACAGCTTTATGATATCAAAGAAAACCATTCTTGCTTTATTAAGCATCTTATTATTACAATTAAGTTGTAATAGCGCTCACAAAGAGTTCCAGGAAGCAAAAGATCTTGGTTCAATAGAATCGATGATTCAGTTTATCAATGATCATCCCAACAGCGAACTGGTAGATAGTGCGAATTTGTATCTTACGAAGTATAAATTTCAGGAAGCAAAAGATCTTAATTCAGTAGAATCGATGATACAATTTATCACCGACTACCCTAACAGTGAACTGGCAGACAGTGCCAAATTGTACCTTACAAAATACAAAGAAGAGCTTATTCATAATGAAACATGTTACATTACGACCGTTACCCATATCGATGAATATAATAGGATAGCGGATATTGTGATTAAAAATATTTCTGAAGAAGATATTGCAAGGGTTAGTTTTAAATATAACAACTTCCAACGTGTTGCTGCTCATATTATAGATATAAGTATTGCGGATACGATACATACAATTCATTATGATGTATATGAAAATCCTGAAAATGAAGATATTTTGTGTCTTGATTATAACGGTAACATCTTGAGGCGTGATGGAAAAGCTGTCATCGTTGAAAATGTTAGTGCAAATCAGAAGAGTGTTTCAGAATATCAATATCAAGGGTATCATGTAGCCGGTATAACCACAAAAATCTATCCGTGTTTAAACTGTTCCGATATATTGAATATCCCCGAGTGCTTCTTTGTCTGGTAGATGATCTCCATAGTTACGTATGGATCATTATAAATTGAGTCTGACTAATTTTTTCTTAATCTATAACATTATAAACTTAAACGATGGATTCATATTATTTGAAACCAGATGGCAGAAAACGCATTCCTAAAATCGTGTTTTTTCTCTTCTTCGTAATATTCATGTTTTCCACATTGTCTTTTTCAAACGGTCAAAATGAAACCAATGTCCAACAATCCACATCAACTCCAAAATATTTTGCAGGAGCTTCGGTTGTTGCTGGTTTCGGTTTTGATAAACACGCTTTGTTTTACACATCAGAAGCTGATAGCGCAACTCTGAGTCCCGGTGGAGGTGGTGGACTAGGCATCATCTTTGGGTTTATGCTTTCAAAAAATATTGAGCTCGATTTCAGTACATCTTTTCAAAGCAGTAGCCTTTCAAAGAATCTAAAGAATGCTGATGCCAAATTTTCACGCTACTATATTAATTCCACATTATTTTATGTCTTCCCTTCAAAAAATAAGGACTACAACTGGAAAATAGGCGGTGGTCCAGGTTATTACATACCTGGAAGTTTGAACATTGAATGGACCGATATGACCAATGTAGCGGATGGAGATTTAAAAATGAAATATAAAGGCTCAATCGGATTTCATGTTGGAGGAGAATTTGAAATGCTATTTGGCCCTCCCAGAAACTGGTCTTTGCGTTTAGGTCTCACCTATTACTATGCTAACTATAAGTATTCATCATCGGCCGGAAGTACAACAGTTGTTGATCCTGGTGAATTACAAAAGCTTAATGGCAGCACTTTTAACTTTAATGCAACCTGGGGAAAATATTTTTAACCATAAAATAAACAACAATGAAAAAATGTCCTTATTGTGCAGAAGAGATTCAAGATGATGCAATTGTATGTAAACATTGTGGAAGAGATCTTACAACACCACAAAAAGTTCAAAAAAAGAAACCAGCAGGAAAAACTGCCTTATGGGGTTTGGGACTGCTGGTTTTAACAATCATTGCTGCAGCAGCCACGGGGGGTATAAGGCCTGAGACCAAAGCTGCAGCAATAATACCAGGTCTTATAATAGGCTTGTTAGGCTGGGCCGCTATCATTTTATTTATCATTGCAATTGTCCAGGCAGTTCAAAACCGTTCAATTAAAAGTGATTAGACTGCTCAATGGCCTATTAACTTCATGTGGATGAAATAATATATGCTGAACAATAGCATACTAAGTCATTGATAATCTGTTTACAATTAAAACCAAATTAACACGTAATATTATGGAAACTTTTAATTCTAAAGAATATAAATGGGGAAAGTTCTATACCAATCAAAATCTGGTGGCTGTTATAATAGGTACTATAATGACTCTCGTACTTCTGATATCATATTTTTCAGGTGCCGCTAACATATTCCCGTTTTTATTTTTTCTCGCGATATCAGTTTTTGCATTCCTACAAATTTTATTTCAAAAGCAAAACAGGATTTATATAAAGATATCAGATGATGAAATTACGATATTCCCAACATTTTATTGGGGAAGTACCAAAATTCTTAAATGGAAAGACATAATGGCAATTGATACTTCAAAAAAAAATAAGGCAATATTACGGGGCCAAAAAGGGAATGATGCCAAGGTCAATCTTATGGCTTTGAACAAAGATGACCGGGAGAATTTCATACATAACGTTAATGAAAAAATAAAGGGGAAATCAACCACTTAACAAATGCATCGGAAACGATTTAATATATATGATTATTCACACATTTTCATTTGAATTTCCTTTAACCCTAATCATGCTTTGTTTTAATAATGAACTCTTAAACACTTCTTTGCCATGAAAATATTTATTTGTTCAGCATCATTTTTATTCCTTTTCTTCCTAAGCCTAAATACATATTCACAAGTATCCAATGGAGAAGATGAAAGAATCCTGGTCACAGTGGACAGTGTTGAAACAACTGCCACTTTTCCTGAATGGCTCAAAGAACCTAATATAACAGGCCAGACAAGAATTTACAGACAGCCCGATGAAGGTAATGTATATATTTTCATTCATATTTCTATAGTCGAAAAAAATGACTTATTAGTTGAAATGTCAGAAAGACGATTAACAAAAACTCATTTAATAGATGATGAAGGAGAATCGCATTTCTCACTTCAACAACAAACGAACATAAATTTTAGTGATGGTTATCCCAAGAAAGAAACAGGATTTATAATATTTGAAACGCCAAATAATATAAAACCCGTTCTGTTAAACTATTTTTACCAGTACAGGGAAAACAATGAAGAAGGTCAAGACATAAAAATTGGACAGATTGGTGTTGAGTTATTGTAATAAGATAAAGATCGCCTTAAATAGTGGTATTTGAGGTATGTTTAATACTTCCTAAATTTAGCACCATTCGTTAAGTTGAATATTTAATTTATTATTATTACGGCCGAAGAAAAAGTACAGTATTCGTTGGGAATAAAGATGACAAAAGACACATACATATACTTCCAATATAGGAGTATATAGTCATAAAAAAAGCATATGTAAATTAGTCTTACACAATTGGTCCCAATAGAAAAATTAAAGCCATGGAAAATAAAAGAAAGGAAACAATTGAGGGTATATTGTCTATTACTTGTTTGATACTTTCAGGGCTTAGTGGTTATATTATTTGGCAGAAGTGGGGGCTTTTTGCTGGTATAGCAGGAGCTGTAATAAGTTTTGTCATTATATCTTTATTTATACAAATAATTCCAAAAACAGTTTTCCATGTAGCGTTGTTCGAAAATGAGAATAAAAGGGTTGAAAAAGAGGAAGTAAAAGTTGAAGATAATGAAAGAAAAGAAATACAGAAAAAGGGTATAGTAAAGCCAAACATAGAGAAATTAAAAGAGAAGCAAGATATTGATGGGTTGATAAATGCTTTAGGATACCAGAAAGATAGTCTCACAAAGGAAGTTGAACTAATACATGAACTTGCAGCAATCAAACTCGGAGAAATGGGTGCAAAAGAAGCAGTTAATCCATTAATCCAAACACTCCATGATAAAGCATGGGGTGTTCAATACGCGGCAATTGAAGCACTTGGTAATATTGGAGACCGCCGCGCTATTGAACCAATTATTCAGTGTGTTATTGAAACAGATATTGAGCGAATACGTGGGAAAGGCATGTATGTATTAAATGAAGTTTTTAATTTAAGTAATACAAAATTGAAAGAAATATTCCTGGCAACTAAAGCAGATGATAAAGCAAAGAAAGTAGCGCTTGATCTAATTACAGAAGAAAAGGATCCGAAGAAGGAAATTAAAGGGGTTAAATTTGTAAAAATGAAATATCGAGAAGACGTTATTCTTGGAACTCTTACGAAACTTACCTATGAGGTTTATACTGCAAAAAACAAGAAACAAGCATTGGAATTTATAAAGACCAAGTCGGTTAATGAAAAGTGTTATTATATCGAAGTGAACGTTGGCAACGTGAACTCTCCAGAAGTGATTGTTGGTTTAGACATTAATGGAACCTACGAATTATAGAATCAACATTTCGTGAGGTTGCTAATTAAAGGACGATCTATGCCAAAGAAATGTGCTGAATTTTATAATCAGCTCATTGAATGGGTTGAGGAATTAAATATAGATGCCGTAATTATGGATTTACGGTTAAAATATATAAGCAGTACTTCATCAAAGAAGTTACTTGAAATTCTAAAAGGCTTGGAGAACAATAGTAATATCAAAAGAATAAAAGACAATTGGTATTATGAGGCAGAGAATGATGACATTTTGGAAAGAGGTCAGTTTTACGAAGACCTAATTGGAAGAGGGATATTATTATTTAGGGAAATCACTGAGGTATGATAATCTATATAAAGAGCAAGGTTGAAAATATTCCCAATATGTTTCTAAAAAATGACGAAACCCAAGTAAACACTGGGATTTTTGTATCGGGGACAGTGCTACATAATATAAAGTAAGCAATATAAACGTATTTAAAAGAAAAGTGCAATTCTTGTAAGCTGCAGTAAATCAGAATGGTTTTCGGAGATAACATACAAAACAAAAATGAGTGTAAAAATTGGTGTATAAATAAAAAAAGTCTTATAAATATTTATTATATAAGACTTTAAGATTAATATATGTGATCCAGCAGGGATTCGAACCCTGGACCCCATCCTTAAAAGGGATGTGCTCTACCTGCTGAGCTACTGGATCCGGAACATGCTTTTTACAGCTTTTTTCTGACCTTAATAAGACAGTTGAAACAGCTTTTTTAAAAGAGTTGCAAATATAGTATCTTATTCTTTACCGTGAAAATAATTTCCCTGTTAATTTCGAGGTTTTTACTGCGAAAAGCTTAACAGTCAGGCCAGATTTTGCAATGGATATGGAACAATATGGTCAAAAATCCGTAAACCATAAAGACTCATGGTAATGATGAAAAATTCATGGTCGGTGATTTTTAAGTTTAACAGGTTAAATAACAATCGTTATGAAAAAGATTCTGACATCGTTCATTGCAGTGTTTGTTCTTGTTACATTCTCCAATGATTCCACGTGCAGGGCACAGGTCAATGATATCGGTGAGCTGATTGCAGCCGGTGCGGATGATGCCAAAGTTTTGTTGCAGCCTTATCTTACTCCGGCAGTGGATGCATTTGGTGCAGGACTCGGAAGCGGGTGGTACAATACGGCCAAACCACACCAGTTGGGTGGTTTTGACATTACAATCACGGTAAATGCAGGTATAGTTCCGAAAAAATTTGAAAGCTTTACCATCGAGGGTGATGAGATGACTTTCCTGCAGCTCAATGACCCTGCTGACAACAATACGCCTACAATTGCAGGAGTGGCAGAAGAAGGGCCTCAGATCAATTATAACATTGAAGGTTTTTCCGGACCCGCTTTCAGCATGCCCCAGGGTCTCAATACGAACTACATTCCTGCGCCTATGGTACAAGCCGGTATCGGACTTGTCAAAAGGACTGAACTGATGGTAAGATATCTGCCAAACATTAAAATTGATGAGAATGAAATCGGATTGTGGGGACTGGGCGGTAAACACGACATTAAACAGTGGATTCCGGGACTGAAGAAGATGCCTGTCCTGAACATTTCCGTCATGTACGGTTATACCCGGTTGCATACTTACCTGCAACTTGAGGTAGAACCTGGTGACATCGGTGCCGAGTTGCTGCCGGGAGCCGGCAGCAGTGACTGGGATGATCAGTGGTTCAGGTTGGTGACACAGAGCCATACTGCAAATCTGCTTGTTTCTGCCAATCTGCCGGTTGTCTGTTTTTACGGTGGAGTGGGATTCATAACAACCAAAACCAATCTGAAACTTGAGGGTGATTTTCCGACCGTTTATCTGGATGATGTTACGCCCAGTGTGAAGGCTGTAGCTGATCCCATCGACATGGAAATCACAAACCGTGAGGGAGGTTTTACAAAGCCGCGGCTGAATGCCGGAATCCGGCTTAAGCTGTCGGTCATCACCCTGCACGCGGATTACAGCTGGGCCAATTACAGCATTCTGACAGCTGGACTGGGCGTTTCCATACGGTAGGTCAGGGGTTTCGGTGTGTTGGATTGTCGGCTTGCCGGGATGCCTGCGGACTAAAAATAGAATCCAAATTTAATTACCGGATTGTTGTAGGGTGAATAAGGATTTTGTGTCACATCCCAGAGGATGAACATTGAAATTCCCAAACTGCCGCCGAGTGTCTGACTCAATCCGCCGCCCACAAGAAGATTGTCAATCCAGAGTCTTTCTCCAAAATCGTAGTAGAATGGATTCGGATTGACATACAGGGGCTCAACATTGATCAGTTCATTCTCTGCATGCAGCACAATATCTCCGATCCCGAGCACACCTGATCCTCCCGATCCCCGGATGATGGTGAATGACAGGGTTGCCTTGCCACCGTATGTTGATGTTTGCAGATTGTAATTTTTGTATTTCTCGAAAATGTAAATGGGACCAAGTCCGGCCGTAAGGCGGTCCGTTATCCTGTAACCGACAACAGGTGCCAGCTTGATGTAGGTTATGGTGCCGAAGCTCAGGCCGATATCACCTCCGAAAACCAAACGTTGTGCGAACGGTACTTTTTCCCTTTCACTGCTGCTGCCGATCCGTTCTTCAACCTGCGCGGACAAAGCCACGGAGAAAAAGATCATGGCAGATACCACAAGAGACTGTCGTGAAATCATCTTACTTTGCTAACTTTATTACGTCAACTTTGTAAAAATACAAATTCATAAACATTTTTCCATATGATCGCTCTAATTACTGGTGCGAGTCGGGGTATCGGGTTTGAAACCGCAAAATACTTCATTCATCAAACGGATCTGGACGTTTATGCAGTGTCCCGGAACCGGCAGGGACTTGACCGTCTCGTGTCTGCCTGCAGGGGTAATGACGGGGAATTCAGGCTGCATCCTGTTGTTTATGACCTGGAACGTATGCTGACGGAACCCGGAGAAATCAGCAAGATTCTGCCTGCAGATTTACATCATGTTGATATACTGATCAACAATGCCGGTTTTCTGGTAAACAAGCCTTTTGAACAACAGCGGCCGGAAGATGCTGAGCGGATGTGCCGGGTGAATTTCCTGATTCCTGCACTCCTCATCAAAGAACTGATGCCTGTCCTTGGAAAAAAAGGAATTTCGCACATCATAAATATAGGAAGTATGGGCGGTTATCAGGGCAGCATCAAGTTTCCCGGTCTTGCCTTTTACAGCTCCAGCAAGGCTTCACTTGCCTGCCTTACGGAATGCCTGAGCCAGGAATACAAAGATACGGATATGGTTTTCAATTGTCTCGCACTGGGATCTGTGCAGACTGAAATGCTGGAGGAAGCCTTCCCCGGTTTCAGGGGCGGACTTGCACCCGGCAGAATGGCTGAATTTATAGGGAATTTTGCGCTTACCGGACACCGGTATTTCAGGGGCAGGATCCTGCCTGTTTCGTCCTCCACGCCATGATCAAAACCGCAAAAAACAGCAAATCAGAGCCGTTGTGTTACAGATAAGCTCAGAATCGGCCTTTCGGCGAAGTCCTTGATCTTTAAAAACAATATTCTATTCGAAATTGAACTGTTCGCTGTCAGCTCGGCGAAGTCCTTGATCTTTAAAAACAATATTCTATTCGAAATTGAACTGTTCGCTGTCAGCTCGGCGAAGTCCTTGATCTTTGAAAACAATATTCTATTCGAAATTAAACTGTTCGCTGTCAGCCGTTTTGCGTTTGTACAAGCTTTCAAGCTCATCTTCGTAAAAGAATTTTTCGCCATAGGCAGGTTTGAGTTCATTCATCCAGGTCGCTTCAGGGTCGTAACGTGCAAAAAAAGGTTTGGCGACCCAGTCGGGATTCCTGCCCTGAATAAAACGCAGAACCATTATTTTTTCTGTTCCGGTTTCTGAAACGCCGAGTATTTGAACTTTCCCCGGTGTGCATGACATGCTGGGACCCCTTACCGTTCTGCATACACCGCTTACATTCTGGTAGGCATGTCTGTATATTTCCCAGGCTTCCACAAGGGGAAGCTCAAAATAATGTTTTGCCCCGGTATCACGGGCTATGAACATATAATAGGGAATGCAGTTCAGATTTACCTGTTTTCGCCACATTGCAGACCAGATTTCGGGTTTATCGTTTATGTGCCTGAGGATGGGGGATTGCGTACGGATTTGTGCCCCTGTTGCACGGAGCCGTCTGATGGCCTGTTCCACTGCTCTTGTCTCCAATTCTCTCGGATGGGAAAAATGAGCCATAAAGGCCAGATTGATACCGGTTTTTACGATCTTTTCAAAAAGCCTTATGAAATCATCTGCCTGATCATCTGAAGTAAATTTATACGGCCAGTAGGCGAGGGATTTGGTTCCGATCCTTATGGTTTGAAGTCCGCAGGTTTTGTATATCCTGAGAATCGGATCGATATATCTTTCAAAAGTCTTGTAATTCATGATCATCGGATCACCGCCGGTGAAGAGTACATCAGTAATGTCCTGATTTTTCTGAACATAAGCAGCAAGCATTTCCGATTCATTGGTCGCAAGTTTTAAATTGTCGATCCCTACAAACTGCGGCCACCTGAAACAGAATGTACAATAACTGTGACAGGTCTGTCCTGCACTGGGAAAAAACAATACAGTTTCCCTGTATTTATGCTGAACACCATGCAGTGTCTTTCCGTTGACCTCAGGAATGTTCAGGTCAAGCTGCCCGGCCGGATGCGGATTGAGCCGGTCATAAATGATCTGTCTGATCTGATTGATCACGTCCGGGTCACCATGTTCCCTTAAGGTTGAATCCATCAGGGTGAAATGCTCCGTTGTTAGCATTTCCTTTCTGGGAAAAGTCAGGTTGAAGATCGGGTCTTCGCGGTAGTTGTCCCAGTCAATCAATTCGTCAACAACATAATTGTTGACACGAAACGGAAGTACATTGCCGGCAACCTCAAGATCCCTGATTTCTGCTCTGGTAAGTTTGATCAGCTGCTTGATCTGCAAAAAATTTCTCAATGTATAAGCCTTGTATCTGTGCACTTTTTCTGTCATGTCAGTTTGTTTATCCGATAAGATAGTCATTTTTTATAAGAATACAAAATAACTGACCCTTTCATCGTGGGGCATTCTCCTGCCAGCAGGGCAATACCACATTGACCATTGTTGTCTCATCGTATTCCTTTGGAATGATTTCTCCTTTCAGGACCATCAGACCGTTCATGGCCAGTGCATGCATTTCATCCTCTCCCGGGTATATGACAACCGGTGCAATAAATGATACCATTTTTTTGACATATTCCACGACCATCGGGTTGTTGGATATTCCGCCCGTAAGGATGATGGCATCAACTTCACCATGCAATGTCGAGCACATGGCAGCGATTTCCTTGCCTATCTGATAGGACATCGCATCCTGGATCAAACGGGCTTTTTCTTCACCGTCCTGAGCCATAAGCTCGACTTCATAAGCGCTGTTTGTACCCATATAGGCCATGTATCCTCCTTCTCCCGTTATCATTTTTCTGATCTGTTCGTGGGAATACCTGCCTTCGAAACACAGTTTGGCGAGTGCTCCTGCAGGCAATGTGCCAGCCCTTTCAGGTGAAAACGGACCTTCTCCGTCCAGTGCCTGATTGACGTCAATTACTTTGCCTTTTCTGTGCGCACCGATGGATATACCGCCCCCCATATGCGCAATGACAAGGTTCAGGTCTTCATATTTGTGATTGGTAAGCCTTGCATAAGCCCTGGCGGTTGCCTTCTGGTTCAGGGCATGAAATATGGACAGCCGCTGAAATTCCGGGTGCCCGGAAATGCGTGCGACATCCTGCAGCTCATCAACGACAACAGGATCGGCAATAAACGCACGGCAGTCCGGCAATGTTTTGGCTATATCATGTGCAATGAGTCCACCCAGGTTGCTTGCATGCTCTCCCATGAGTCCTTCAAGCAGGTCTTTCCTCATTTTTTCATTGATATTGTATACGCCTGATTCAATGGGGTGTATCAAACCGCCCCGGCCAACGACGGCTTCAATGATCTCAATGTTGATGTGTGAATCTTTGAGTTCCTGGAGTATTACGTCTTTCCTGAACACATATTGCTGACTGATCCTTTTATAGGCAGCCAGTTGTTCGGGTTTGTGCTGTATGCTTTTCAGAAATACCGGTTTTGCATTATGGTATACGGCAATCTTTGTGGATGTGGAACCCGGATTGATTGCAAGGATTTTATGGTTCATGGTCAGTATGGTTTATAAGGTGTTAAGGAGTATCGTTAATAAAGCGTAAAAGAGTACCGGCTTTTACAGCAATGCTGTAGCAAGTGCAACTGAAAAAAACTTGTTCCTGTCGGAGTCTGATCGTGAGGTCAGTACCACGGGAACCCTGGCACCCGCCACAATTCCTGCAACGAAAGCACCCCCGAGGAAACTCAGTGATTTGTAAAGTATATTGCCGCTGTTAATATCGGGAACAACGAGTACATCCGCATCACCGGCAACATCGGAAACAATCCCTTTATGTTGTGCGGCCGCAGCCGAAATTGCATTATCCAGAGCCAGGGGTCCGTCAACAATGCATCCCTGAATCGTGCCTTCCCGGTTCAGGCTTTTCAGTCTGGCTGCGTGCACCGTGGCTTCCATTTTATCATTGACGACTTCAACTGCGGCCAGAACACCAACCTTTGGATTCCTGATCCCCAGTTTGCTGCAGATCGCTACAGCATTCCTGATAATTTCGATCTTGTCATCCAGTCCGGGAGCTATGTTCAATGCGGCATCCGTTATACAAAGAATCTTATGGTAATATTGTGTTTCAAAGAAAGCCACATGACTGAGCAAATCACCCCGCATGAGTCCGTTTTCCCTGTCGAGAATCTGCCTGGTAAAAATACCGGTACTTACATGACCCTTCATGATGAGATCCGCGTGTCCCTGTCTGACCAGGCTGACTGACAATCCACAGGCGGCGGCCGGGTCGGATTCATGGATGACCTCCACATGTGACAGGTCGAATCCGGCAGATTCAGCAGCCTTTTTGATCCCGGATAGGTCACCTATCAGCAGGGGACTGATAAACCCTGCCTGCATTGCCATTGAGAGCGCTTCCATAATGTCCGGATCCTGTGCGCAGGCAACGACCAGCTTTTTTGAATCATTACCGCTTGCCAGGGCAACCAGATCCTGTAATTTTTTAACCTGCATTATAGTGTTCCGGACGATTTCAATGCGGATACGATTCTTGCCGTGTCTTCCGCAATTACCAGTTCTTCATTGGTCGGGACGACCAGAACCCTGACTTTGGCATTATCCCGGCTGATGACCGCTTCTTCAGACCTGAGTCCGTCATTTTTTCCGGGATCGATCTCAATACCCATGAATTCCAGATTGCTGCAGATCGCTTTCCTGGTTTTTGGAGCGTTTTCTCCGATGCCTCCGGCAAACACGACCATGTCAACACCACCCATGGCAGCCGCATAGGCGCCCAGGTATTTCTTAATTCTGTAATGATACATGTTCAGTCCCAGAACAGCCCTCGGATTCTTTTCCTTTACCGACGCTTCCTCAATTTCGCGCATATCGGAAGCGATACCCGTTATCCCGAGCATACCGCTTTGTTTGTTCACCAGTGTATTGATCTGGGATATGCCGATCTGCTCTTTCTGCATGATATATGTGATCACACCGATGTCAAGGTCACCCGATCGGGTACCCATGATCAGGCCTTCATTGGGTGTGAAGCCCATACTGGTATCCACTGATTCACCGTATCTGACAGCTGCCATGGAGGCTCCGTTACCCAGATGAACTGTGATGATCCGCTGGGTATTGAGTTCAAGATTCAACAGCTCACATGCCCTCTTGCTGATGTAATAGTGACTGGTGCCATGGAAACCGTACCTTCGGATACCGTATTTTTTATAAAGAGAATACGGAATTGCATACATGAAAGCATAATCAGGCAGTGTCTGATGAAAAGCTGTATCAAAAACACCAACCTGTGGCAGGCCCGGCAAAAGATTCTTAATGGCATAAATGCCTTTCAGGTTAGCCGGATTATGCAGGGGAGCCAGGTCGATGTATTTCTCTACCTCAGACTGGACTTCATCGGTAATCAGTACACTCCTGCTGAATTTTTCGCCTCCGTTCACCACGCGGTGCCCCACGGCATCGATTTCATCAAGGCTTTCAATACAGCCATGCTTCTGACTTGTAATGATTCCGAGTATGTATTCGATTCCGGTCTCGTGGTCCAGGATCTCTCCTTCAAATTTCACTTTTTCCCCGTTTTCTTTATCAAGCCCGACAAACGAACCTTTCATTCCGACCTTTTCAGCAATGCCTTTTGTCAGGATGCTCTTGTCGGTCATGTCAAACAGCTGGAATTTTATGGATGAGCTGCCGCAGTTCAGTACCAATACCTTCATTGTGAAATGATTTTTTTAAGTTAACAACAAGTGGTCAATGTCATGATCAGCTGATTTTCTTCCCGGATTCGTCATAATCATAAAAGCCTTTACCGTTAGCGCGGCCGTACTGATGGGCACGGACCAGCCGCTTAATCACAGGGGAGGCTTTGTACTTAATATCACCGAATTCATAATACAGATTGTCCATCCATCTTTCAACCTTATCGAGTCCGATCTTGTCGGCAAGTTCAAAGGGTCCCATGGACTGTCCCAGTCCGATCCGCATGGTGGTATCGACATCGGATTTCGTTGCTACGCCTTCCATCAGAATTTCACAGGCTTCATTCACCATGGTCACAAAAACACGGATGCTGATCAGACCTGGGGATTCCTGCACGGGAACCAGAACTTTTCCCAGCATGCGTACGAATTTTGATACCCGGTCATATACTTCATCACTGGTATAGATGCTTCTGGCGACCTCGATCATTCTGGCATTGGGGGCATTTGTGAGAAAATGAAGGTTAACGCTCCTGTCTTTGTGCTCAAGTTCAGAGGACAATTCTGTAATGGCAATTGTGGCAGCGTTGGTAGCGATGATCGATTCCGGAGAAACAAATTTCTCGATGTTCTTAAAGACCTCTTTTCGGGAACTGATCCGCTGATCCCGTGTTTTTGAACGGATTACTTCGATCACCAGATCGCAGTCCCGCAGATGCTCATAGCCGAGATAACCGTGGATCCTGGAAATTATGGCACGTTTTTCGCCCAGTGTCATTCCCCAGTGGTCTATCATAACGTCAAGCTCATTTTCGATTTCTTGAAAGGCACGTTTTATCTTCTCATCGGACAATTCAATAAAAACGACTTCAAGTTCTTTCTGGCTGATCAGAAGGGCAATGTTCTGACCCACACTGCCGCAGCCAACGATTCCGACTTTTGAGAACAATGTTTTAGAACGGCTTTTTTCACCCAATCCGAATTTCTCTATTGGTTCAACGATTACTTCTCCCATTTTCTGTGATTTGTAACGAATTATTCATTTAATTTTGAGTCAATTGCCTGATTGGCAGTGATTGCGATGAGATCTACAATATCGTTGACCGAGCAGCCCCGTGAAAGATCATTGATCGGGGCAGCCAGACCCTGCAGGATCGGACCGATTGCCTCTGCATGTCCCAGCCGCTGTACCAGCTTATAGGCAATGTTTCCGCTTTCCAGGTTCGGAAAGATCAGGACGTTCGCCCTTCCGGCAATTTTACTGCCCGGTGCTTTTTTCTTTCCTATGGATTCCAATATGGCTGCATCTGCCTGAAGTTCACCGTCGATTTCCAGCGCAGGATCCATTTCCTTTGCGATCTTTGTTGCTTTTTGCACTTTATCGACCAGTTCGTGGGATGCACTGCCCTTTGTCGAAAAACTCAGCATCGCTATTCTCGGTTCCATCCTGGCAATGGATCTGGTTGTTTTGGCAGTTACCACGGCAATTTCAGCAAGCTGTTTTTCTGTCGGATCCGGATTTACGGCACAATCTGCAAATACCATCAGTCCGTTTTCCCCGTAATTTCGATCTTCCAGGAACATCAGGAATGCTCCGGAAACAACGCTGATCCCGGGCAGTGTTTTAACATACTGGAATGCGGGACGAAGCACATCTCCGGTCGCGTTGTCGGCACCTGCGACCTCACCATCGGCATCGCCATGTTTGATCATGACTGCGGCAAGGTAAAGGGGATCTTTCAGGAGTTTTAAAGCTTCGGGATGTGTGAGTCCCCTGGATTGCCTCAGGCGGAACATAAGCTCCGCATAGGCTTCTGTCATTTCGTTTTTCAGAGGATCAACAAAAGTTGCCTTACCAATACTTTTTAAATTAGATTTTTCCGCATGCTGCAGGATCTTTTCCCTGTTTCCGATCAGAATGATATTTGCAAGATCTTCATTCAAAGCAATATCGGCTGCAGCTAACGTACGTTCCTCATGACTTTCGGGGAGTACGATCCGTTGTTTGTGTTTTCGGGCGTTTTCTTTGATATCATCAATTAACTTCATCAAAATCAATTAAATATGTAAAATATTATGCGTTATAAAGATAACGCAAAAAAGCTAAATTCCATGCACACCCGCAATGATTTATTTCATTAAGTTACCAACGGATTGCATTGGTCCTTAAATATGTTGATATTTCATGTCAGATCACCTGATCATCTATTGAATCCTTTTCATTAGTTTTGTTGAATGATGTTCCAATGCAAGAGATACTCATAGGATGTCAGATCTTTCAGGACCACTCCGCAAACTTTCACAAGATCTGGAAGGCCATCTGTATAAGGATCCTGTCACCTGCCGGTTGTATGCGACTGATGCGTCCATTTACAGGGAATTGCCGGCAGCAGTCGCCTTACCTGCAACAGCATGTGATATTAAAAAGCTTATAGCCTTTGCAAATGCTCATCATATTGCTTTGATACCCAGAGCCGCAGGCACATCACTTGGTGGTCAGGTAGTTGGGAGCGGTATTGTTGTCGATGTATCGAAATATTTCACCCGGATTCTGGAAATCAATGAAGCGGAAAAATGGGTTAGGGTTCAGCCCGGAGTTATCCTGGATGAGCTTAACCTGAAGCTTGCAGAAAGGGGACTCTTTTTCGGACCGGAGACTTCAACCTCAAACAGGTGCATGATTGGCGGAATGGTCGGAAACAACGCTTGTGGTTCACATTCGTTGATTTATGGAAGTACGAGGGAGCATCTCATCAGCGTAAAAGCCATACTCAGTGACGGATCCGAAGCGGAATTCGGACCAGTGACAGGGGAAGCGGATTTCCTGACCAGGATCAAAGGGGATCGTCTCGAAAATAGAATATATCAGAACATATACGACATACTTAAGGATGAGGTGAACCAGGCTGAAATCCGGCGGGAATTTCCCGATCCGCTTGTAAAAAGACGCAATACAGGATACGCGCTGGACCTGCTGCTGGAGATGATCCCTTTTACAGCCGGTGGCATACCTTTTAATTTCTGCACTCTGCTGGCCGGATCAGAAGGGACACTGGCCTTTATTACAGAATTGAAGCTGAATCTGGTTCCATTGCCTCCCGGGGAAAAAGGATTGGTTTGCATTCATTTTCAAACCCTGGAGGAAGCGCTGGAAGCCAATCTGGTATGCCTTGAGCATGGTCCCCGCGCGGTGGAATTGATGGACCGTACCATCCTGGATTGTACAAAAGCGAACATTGAACAGCGCAGGAACCGTTTCTTTCTTCAGGGTGATCCCGGTGCCATTCTGATCGTCGAGTTTGCCGGCAATACCATGAAAGAGGTCATTGATCAGAAAAAAAATCTGGAAAAGACGTTGTTAAAAAAGGAACTTGGTTATCTCTACCCGCTTGTCACCGGTAAGGACATTGAAAAAGTCTGGTCACTCAGGAAATCCGGACTGGGCGTTCTTTCCAACATTCAAGGCGATGCAAAGCCCCTTTCCCTGATCGAGGATACAGCCGTGAGACCGGATTTGCTGCCTGGGTACATAACTGATTTTAAGAGAATTCTGGAACGTTACGGTCTCGATTGTGTTTTTCATGCACATGTAGGAACCGGTGAACTGCATATGCGCCCCATCATCAATCTTAAAACCCGTGGCGGGATCAGACTGATGCGTGACCTGATGGCAGATGTGGCGGACCTTGTAAAGAAATACCGGGGATCGCTCAGCGGAGAACATGGTGATGGAAGAGTTCGCAGCGAATTTATTCCGGTGATTATAGGGTTTAAGAACTATAACCTGATGCGGAGCATTAAATATACCTGGGACCCGCACGGTATTTTCAACAAGGGAAAGATCATTGATCCCCCGCCGATGACTGCATCATTACGTTATAAGGAACTCACCTCAGGAATCAGATTGTTCCCTGTTGTGTTTGATTATTCTCCTGCACCAGACATCCTGCATCATGTTGAAATGTGTAATGGTTCGGGTGATTGCCGGAAAACAGTTCTTGCAGGAGGTACCATGTGTCCCAGTTACATGGCAACACTTGACGAAAACAAGACAACCCGTGCCAGGGCAAATCTGTTGAGGGAATACCTGAGCAACATGAACACGCCGGATTCTCTCAGAGCGAAGGAAGTCTATGAAATACTGGATCTTTGTCTTTCCTGCAAGGGATGCAAATCTGAGTGTCCTTCGAATGTGGACATGGCAAAACTGAAAGCCGAGTTTTTGCAGCACTATTATGATATCAACGGAGTGCCTTTGCGCTCATGGCTTGTTTCCCGCCTGCCTGTGATACACAGGCTCAATTCGCGTTTTCCCGGACCATTCAACATGATGGTGGAAAATGAATTCCTGGCAACACTTCTTAAGGCATTCATGGGATTTTCAAACCGGCGAAAAATCCCCGGAATTTCAGATCAAAGTCTTGTCCGATGGATCAAGCAGGATCCTGGAAACGCTCAGTTCACCCCTGCTGAAAAAAAACCATTCCGGAAAGTATATTTGTTCGTCGATGAATTCACCAATTATATTGACACAGGAATTGGCATATCCGCCATCCTTCTGCTGACAAGACTGGGCTATCATGTAAATACAATCCCGCATGCTGAAAGCGGCAGAACCTGTATTTCCAAAGGAATGCTCCGAAAGGCAAAGAAATTTGCAAACACAAATGTGAAACTATTTGCTCCGCTCATCAATGAAGAAACTCCGCTTCTGGGAATCGAACCTTCTTCCATACTCTCATTTCGTGACGAATACATCGATCTGGCAGACAGTACCATGAAAGAAGATGCAGAGAAACTTGCCGGGAACTGCTTTCTGATTGATGAATTTGTCGCACATGAATATGAAGCCGGCAACATCAGCAGCAGTTCATTTACACGAAAACAGCAACACATCCTGTTGCATGGACATTGTCAGCAAAAGGCTGTTGCCTCCACAGAATCTACGATAAAAATGCTCTCCATACCCGACAATTATACCGTTGAGGAGATCCCGTCCGGTTGTTGCGGAATGGCCGGAGCATTTGGTTATGAAAAAAAACACTATGATCTTTCAATGAAAATCGGAGAGATGGTCCTGTTTCCTGCCGTGAGAAAGGCTGATCCACATGCTCTTATCTGTGCAGGCGGAACAAGTTGCAGGGAGCAGATCGAACATGGAACGGGCAGAAAAGCATATCATCCTGTGGAGATATTGTTCAGGGCGTTACAGGTAAATGCTGACGGTTGATCGTAAACGTGATTGATATATACTCAAAGGGAAAAAACGGAAGTGAAAAATCAGGAGTGCGTTGAGAGCATTCCGCATGCAGCCATGATATCCTGTCCCCTTGATGTTCTGATTGTGGTGAGCAAACCTTTTTCGTTCAATCTGTCCCCGAACCACCGGATGGTGCTCTCGTCCGAAGTTTGCAACGACACTCCGGGCAAAGGATGATACCGTATGAGGTTAATGCGGCATTTCAATCCGTTGAGCAACCGGGTCAATCCCCTGATATGCCGGATCGTGTCATTCATTCCGCGGAACATAACATACTCGAAAGAAATCCTCCTTTGTCTTTCCAGGGATTGTTCTTTTAACAAGGCCACAATGTCATGGACCGGAGTCATTTTTTCGACAGGCATCAGTGTACGCCGCTCCTCAGGAAAGGGTGAATTCAGACTGACCGCAAGATGACATCTGGTTTTTCTGATGAATTCGTTCATAACAGGCAGCAGTCCGATTGTGGATACCGTTATTCTTGACGGGCTCATGCCGAAACCTGATGGAGCGGATAATATCTCAAGTGCTTTCAGCACATTTTCAGGATTGTCCAGGGGTTCACCCATTCCCATGAATACGATGTTGGTAATGCTTCCGGATTCCGGAACGGAAACGAACTGATTCAGGATTTCACCGGAAGAAAGGTTTCCCTGAAATCCCTGTTTGCCGGTCATGCAGAATACACAGCCCATTTTGCATCCGATCTGTGTTGATACACAAAGTGTGTTTCTGTTCTTTTCAGGTATGAATACAGTTTCTACATGGCGGTTCCGGTGCACAGGGAAAAGGTACTTTTTTGTGCCGTCCTTTGAAATCTGTTCCTGGACCGGTACAGCTGTATGAATGGCATATTTTCCGCTCAGGGACTCCCGAACCGCTTTGGATAAATTGGTCATTCCGGCAATAGACTGGACTTTTTTCTGATACAGCCACTGACTGATCTGCAAAGCAGTATAGGAAGGCAAATGACCGGACGCAACGATCTCTTCCAGCTCATGTATGGTTTTACCGAACAATTCTTCCTGCATAATGCTGTACCAAGTGAGGTGAAGGGCAAAATTATAAATTATTGTATTCATTCAAAAATGACCACTCCGGGTGCTTATGGCATGATAAAAGTATTTACCTCAGGTTAGTAAAAGTATTTGCCTCGCATTAGTAAAAGTATTTACTTCAGGTTAGTAGTGATATTAAGATTAAGGTTGGGATATAATTCTTAACTTTGCAGTTCAATTAAAAACCAGCTAAGATGCCGCTAAATATTCCGGATGGGTTACCTGCTGTGGAGATCCTACAGGAGGAGAACATATTTGTAATGCGCGAAACCAGGGCTATTCATCAGGATATCAGACCTTTACGCATTGCAATACTGAATCTGATGCCGGTCAAGATCGCAACCGAGACACATATACTGCGTCTTCTTTCCAACACGCCCCTGCAGGTCGAGGTAACCCTGCTTCACACCCTGAAGCATACTTCAAAAAACACCTCAATTGAACACTTAAGAACCTTTTACAAGAATTTCAACCAGATCCGGAAGCACAATTACGATGGCATGATCATTACGGGTGCACCGATTGAGCATCTTGATTTTGAACAGGTCGATTACTGGGATGAGCTCACGGAGATCATGGACTGGACACAACACCATGTCACATCTACCATGTTCATCTGCTGGGGCGCACAGGCCGGCCTGTACCATTTCTACAACATTCCCAAGTACCCGCTGTCCAGGAAAATGTTCGGTGTATTCTCACACCGGATCAACAATTCCAGGATCCCCCTTGTAAGAGGATTCGATGAGGATTTTCTGGCCCCGCATTCCCGGCATACGGAAGTCAGAAGGACTGATATAGAACGGATCAGTGATCTTGAGATCGTGTCCGAATCAATGGTGGCAGGGGTGTATATTGTCAAGTCAAAAGGAGGACATCAGATTTTCATCACAGGTCACTCGGAATATGACTCCGATACACTCAGGGATGAATATGAAAGGGACCTTAAGAAAGGTTTGCAGATTGACCTTCCGGTAAATTACTTTCCGAACGATGATCCATCACAGCCTCCCATGGCACGCTGGAAAAGTCACGCCAATCTGCTTTATTACAACTGGCTGAATTACTACGTCTACCAGATAACTCCTTATAACATAAACGAGATTCATTAGGGAAGATATTCGGAAGGTTTTTTTCTTTTCCGCCTGGCAATCAGATCCCTGCAAAAATTCACCATATCCAAATCCAGGGAATGCCAGGGCATGGGTTTTCTGGCCTGGAGGTCGGAGTAGGGGACAGAAAGATCAACAGGAGCATCATGCGTCAGGGCGGTCTCAGTCCCATAATATAAGACGGGTGGTTGCGGCAGACTGAACTGAATTTCCAGCGCTTGTTTGAGTTTTGCCTTGTTTTGTCCTGCTTCATATATGAAGCGGCTCATATCATGGTTGTCAACAAAAGACGGCAGAAAATATGCTTCGGGGAAGAAATCATAATGTTCTTTCATTTTGCCCAGAAGGATTTCACGGCAATCAGCAGGATGTTCCTTACGGGCAATGTACTCCGTGATCAGATAACGGAAGTAAAAATCCAGCACGCCGTCCAGCTCGCCTGCATATTCCTGCTGAATCTGCCGGGGTTTCAGGTCATACAGCCAGCGCAGGTACTTGTTCCTAACCCGGATTGTTTTCAGGTGTGAGAATTTAATGCCCTCCATCCAGGCCTCGCCGATGAGAACAGCTTCAGGATTCCGGATTTTTACCTCTGTTGAGAATACCTTCCAGAAATCATGTTCCGGACCGATGGCATGATCAAGCCTGAATCCGTCAGTACCTTTTCCCAGCCAGTACAGGGCAGCTCCGATGATATGGTTCCTGGCATCCCTGTTGCCGAGCCTGATCTTTGGCAGTTCCCTGAAGTCGAGAAAACACAGATATTTGTTGCTCTGCGATTTGAAGTAAAACCATTTTCTGTATGGGCTTTTGTGATCTGCCAGAGCTTCCTGAAAAAAAGGATGCTTTCTGGAGCAGTGATTGGGGACAAAATCCAGGATTACCCGGATGTTTAACCGATGTGCTGCTTCGATCAACGCAATCAGGTCTTTCTCCTTGCCAAAATGACGATCGACCTTATAAAAATCTGTGATATGGTATCCGTGATAGGCAGACGTCTCATTCACTGGTGAAAGCCAAAGAGTATTGATTCCCAGTTCATGTAAATACGGGAGCTTTTCCAGAATGCCCTTCAGGTTTCCGCCCATAAAAGCCGGTTTATGCCAGTCCTTGCAGGATTGATAACCTGCAAAGCGATCAATTAGAACATGATATACAATGCTGTCCTTAAACCACATTACCATCCCAATCTAATCAAGCCGAAGGATCCAGATCCCGGATCCAGTTCTTTGCATTTACGAATGCTTCTAACCACGGACTAATCTCATCTGCAGTTCTTTCCCCTGGATAATACGCCCAGTTCCAGGGAAAAACTGACCGTTCAATATGGGGCATCATTGCCAGATGTCTGCCGTCTGCAGAGCACAGAGCTGCCGTATCATAGTCTGAACCGTTCGGATTGAACGGATAATCAGGATAAGAATACTTCATTACAATATGGTAATGTTTTTCATCGTATGGCAGGCTGAACCTGCCCTCACCATGTGCGATCCATATACCCAGTTTGCTTCCCGAAAGGGAATGCAGCATAACGGAATGATTTTCAGGTATATCTACGGACAGGAAAGCGGATTCAAATTTGTGAGAGGTGTTGTGCGACAATCCTGGTTTCCTTTTATGTTCCGGTGTGATCAGGTCCAGTTCAGCCATAAGCTGGCAGCCATTGCATACACCGAGACTAAGTGTGTCCTTCCGGGCATAATACCGTTCAAGCGTCATTTTTGCCCTTTCATTGTAAAGGAACGCGCCTGCCCATCCTTTGGCACTGCCTAGCACATCTGAATTGGAGAACCCCCCCACAAAAACGATCAGGTTAATATCATCCAGGGTCTCCCTTCCTGAGATCAGGTCGGTCATGTGGACATCTTTTACGTCAAATCCGGCAAGATACATGACTTGTGCCATCTCTCGGTCACCGTTCACTCCTTTTTCGCGAAGGATGGCAGATTTTATTCCGGTTGTAGTCCTTCGCATATAATTTACCGCATATTTAGCGAGTTTACCGGAGAAATCCGATAAAAAATGATATTCGAGCGGATACCGGGCAAAATTGTGGAATCTCTTTTCCGCCAGAACAACACCGCTTTGTATTCTGTCAAATTCATAAGAGGTTTTAAACCAGTGCCTTCGAAAGTTATTAACAACCAGGGATATTTTGAGATTCTCTTTGTTAATTTCTATTTTACCTGATTCTGAGACCTTTCCTAGTTCGTAAAATACGATATGGTTTTTTTGCAGCAGGCTTCGAACGGTCTTGCTTTTTTTAACCTGTATGACAATTCCCGGTTTTTCACTGAACAAAATCCTCAACGGATCATTTTTCCCGAATGGATCCAGATTCAGGTTTATCCCGGAACCAGGCTGAGCAAAGCACATTTCGAGCAGGGTCACGATCATCCCGCCGGCTGATATATCATGTCCGGCAATGATGTCATGATTCCTGATCAGTTCCTGCAAAGTATCAAAAGCTTCGGCAAAATAAGCGGGATCCCGAACGGTGGGACAGACCGTTCCGATTCTGTTCAGCGACTGATAGAAGGTACTGCCGCCAAGCTCAAAATTGCATAGTGCGAGATCGATGTACAAGAGTTCCGAATCTTCAACAAGTTGTAAAACAGGCTCAACGACATTCCGGACATCGGTAACTTCACCGACTGCGGAAATGATGACAGTTCCGGGAGCAACTACCTCATTTCCATCGGGATATTTTTGGGTCATGCTAAGGGAGTCCTTTCCGGTCGGTATATTAATGCCAAGGGCAATGGCAAAATCCCTGGCTGCACTGACTGCAGCATACAACCTTGCATCCTCACCCGGATTTCGGGCTGGCCATATCCAGTTGGCACTTAATGAGATCCCTCTTATACCGTCCTGAACCGGAGCCCATATGATATTGGTCAGTGCTTCCGCAATTGCCAGCACTGAACCGCGGGCAGGATCAACCAATGCTGCTGCAGGAGCATGACCAATGGATGTTGCAATACCTCTGTGGCCTACATAGTCGAGGGCAACAACACCCAGGTTGTTCAGGGGCAGCTGCAGTTTTCCGCATGTCTGCTGTTTGACCACCAGTCCGGTTACACTGCGGTCAACTTTATTTGTGAGCCAGTCCTTGCATGCAACAGCTTCGAGCTGCAGGACATTTTCAATGGATTCCGGTATTTTCTCAAACGAATGCTCAGGATCGGCGAACTTCAGCCGGACCGAATCATCCCTGATCACTGTTCCCGGCGGGTTGCCGAAAAGGTCTTCCAGTCTCAGGTTTATGGGACAGTTTGCGTCTTTGTCTACAAAGACAAAACGCATATCTCCCGTGACCTCACCAATGATGTAAAAAGGCGCTCTTTCCCGTTCACAGACCTCCTGTACCAAAGTCGCATCATCCTTACTGATTATCAGTCCTATACGTTCCTGAGATTCATTTCCGATGATTTCCCTGGCTGACAGGGTAGGATCACCGATGGGAAGCTTGTCCATATCAATCCGTCCCCCGGTGTTTTCAACCAGTTCCGACAGGCAGTTCAGGTGTCCCCCTGCACCATGATCGTGTATGGAAATGATCGGATTTTCTGCAGATTCAGCCAGCAGGCGTATGACATTGCATATCCGTTTCTGCATTTCCGGATTGGATCGTTGTACTGCATTCAGTTCAATTCTGTTTCCATATTCACCGGTGGCGACTGATGAGACTGCTCCACCGCCCATGCCAATGCGGTAATTGTCACCCCCGAGCAACACAATGAGGTCGCCTTTTGCGGGTTCATCCTTCATGCTGTATTTCAGACCGGTGTAGCCAATTCCTCCGGCCAGCATGATTACTTTGTCAAAACCCCATATTCTGTTGTTTTCTTCATGTTCAAATGTAAACAGGCTTCCACAGATCATGGGTTGTCCAAATTTATTGCCAAAATCGCTTGCTCCGTTGGAAGCCCTGATCAGAATCTCAACCGGTTTATGATACAACCACTGTCTTTCGGTCATTTCCCTTTCCCACCTTCGGCCACCGTTATGTCTTGGATATGAAGTCATATAAACTGCTGTTCCCGCCAGCGGGAAGGCTCCTTTGCCTCCTGCCACACGATCCCTGATCTCACCACCCGTTCCGGTTGCAGCTCCGTTAAATGGTTCCACAGTTGTGGGAAAATTATGTGTTTCAGCTTTTAAGGAAATGGCAGCGGACAATGGTCTGAACCCAAAATAGTCGGGTTTATTGGATGATTGTGTGGAAAACTGCAGAATTTCAGGCCCCTTAAGAAAGGCGCAATTGTCCTTATAGGCAGATATAACCCGGTTGGTATTGTGCTGGGTTGTTTGTCTGATAAGATCAAACAGGCTGTAATCTTTTTTTTTACCATCCACAAGGAAAGTACCGTTAAAAATTTTGTGGCGGCAATGTTCCGAGTTAACCTGTGAGAATCCGAAGATTTCACTATCGGTCAGCTTTCTTTCAATCCTGTGGCTTAAGTCCTCCAGGTACCGGATTTCTTCCTGACTCAGGGCGAGCCCTTCACTCTTATTATAGGCTTCAATATCATCAATGAAGCAGACAGGTTCCGGTGTCTTTTCAACAGTAAAAATATTCTGGTCAAGTTGCTCATATACTTCCTCCAGCATGGGATCATGAGGTTTTCCGCAGTCCGGAATGAAAGCTTCAATCCTTGAAATTCCGGAAACTCCCATGTTCTGGGTGATCTCCACTGCGTTGGTACTCCAGGGCGTGATCATTTCCCTGCGTGGTCCGATATGCCGGCCTGACACCAGACACTGACCAATAAACTCCGGATTTCCAAAGAGCCATTCCAGTTTGCTTATGATATCCCGTGACAATGGTTCCTTTGAATCCAGTGCATAAATTCGACCCTCTGATGTCCTGAAAAAGCTTATCATTGTGCTTCTATAATTCTTCTGGCGCAAAAATAGCAAAAGAATGATGAATAGACTGAATTATCAGTTTCTTTCAATAATGAGCTGCCTTATGGCAGATTGCGTCTTTCTGAACGGGGAGTCAATACACCAGAATTTTTTCGACGGGATTGTTACGGAGGTATCGAATGATGATGTTGCGGACATCCCGGCTGTCAGAATATCCATTAATGCAGTCCATCATAATGTCAGGCTGATCTGAGGCATATTCCGTACTGAAATAGCCAAAGCCCATGTATTTTCCGTTCTCTATCTTAACGACCGACCTTTCTTCAATATTTCTGCCGGTATCAATAATAAGCAGGTTGCGGTTTTCGAGGCTGTGATCCCTGACGGCCTGCCATACACGGACATTGTAATCTTCAGGTTTTTCCTTTCCCAGGCAAGCCCCTCTGCAACTGCCGATTTCATAATGGAAGCAGTTTCCTGTCGTCGCATATGTATGACAAAGTTTCTGGCATAGTTCATAACGGTCTATCCATTCCGATAAAAAACGTCTGGCCTCAGTCCTGCCGGTAAAACTGAACAAAGGAACCGATTGCCGGTTGCAGGTCCTGTCAATCAACAACTGAACATAGCCGTTCAGGTCTTTTTCAGAAAAGAGACCATATTGAAAGGCATTTCTTCTCTGAGCCCGGTTATACATGGGTTTATGCTTTTTAATTTCATCAGATTCCTTAAGCAAAGCAATGAGTTCGCTTCCCGTAACTTCGTAATTTATGTCTGCAATCCTGTTTCGCATTTCCATTGCCCTGCGGCTTGAATGACTGGTAAAGTGTGCCAGCACCCTGCTGCGTATGTTTTTGCTTTTTCCGATATAAATCAGGTATGCATCCTGGTCATAGAAATAGTAAACTCCGGCCAATTCCGGCAATTTTTCAAAAATATCCTTATTGAGCAATGGATGTATATCCTGTGATATTTTTGAACGGTTCTGAAAATGGTGAAAGTCACTGCTTCCGTTGCGTTGTGTCAGAATTTCAAACAACCTTGCCGTGGCATATGCGTCACCTCTTGCACGGTGTCTGCCGGTAACAGGTATGCCGAGTTCGTGACACAGGTTGCCAAGACTGTATGAACGCATATTGGGCAGAAGTTTCTGACTGAGTCTTACGGTACAGAGCTTCTCTCTTTTGTATTCATACCCCAGTCTGCAGAATTCATTACGGATAAAATGATAATCAAATTGCACGTTATGGGAAACGAATACAGAATTTTCAGTGATTTCAACAATATTTCTTGCAATTTCATAGAATTTCGGGGCTTCAGCCACCATATCATCCGTTATGCCCGTTATCTGAGTGATATAACCGGGGATGCGGCATTCGGGATTGATCAGTGTAGAATACTCCTGAACTATTTCACTACCGTTGTGAATCACGATTGCGATTTCAGTGAGTTTATCCTTTCTCGGATTTCCGCCTGTTGTTTCAGTATCAATAATCGCATACATATCAGCATCAAAAATCTGGAATATAAAACAATGATAATAATTGATAAAATTAAAAAATCACTATTTTTGAATTAATTTTGAACCATTGCTGGCAATTTTTATGAGAAAGAACGAGTCGTTGGAAGAAATGGTCGCCCGAAGAAACAAAAGGCTCAAAGGTCTTTTTTCAAGATTTGGAATTAATGTGCGTCTGGTTGGAGATGAGAACAAGCCCGCTGTAATCAAAGATGAGGCAATAGTACTTTCCTGCTATGTGAAGAACTTTGATCTCCATTTCACCAAGGAACCCTTCAGTGATGAAATTATAAAGACTGTCAAGCTAAAGCAGGAGCCTGAAATTACGAAGTTTGAACTGCTTGAAGTGCTTGAATTGTGCAAACATCGTCCTGTTTTTAAGGTCAGGATGGACGGGAGCGACCTGTATCTGGTCGGTTATAATTATTTGAATTCGGAGGATGCTGTTGGCAGATATCCGGTTTTCGCAAAGCACAAACCTAAAGTGTATTTTGATTACGAATACGCGCAGAGCGTCGCAGAAAACCTCAGAACAGATGGTTACGCTGTGATCATTGAGTAATATATCACTCCCCGGAACTTGAGAATGCCCTTCATGTGATTGAAACAGTGAAGGGCATTTTTATCGCCATGATGTTTATAACTCATATAAGCCGGGTTTTATTTTTTTTCATAATTTTCACCTGAAATTCAGGATTTGAGCTGTTGGTAACAAGAGACAAGAGCATCAATTCCAGTTGATGAAGGTATTCAGATCAGGCCTGATCATTAATGATAAAGACCGTTACGGATATCAGAAAAAAGAATAAGCATGGAAGAGAAGTACATCTCTAAAACATTTGACAAGTTTGGTGACAATCCTCAGTTACCGGACCGTTTTTCTTTTGAAGGAATATTACTTTACCGTAACGGTGTCGTACAATTTGTCACTGACGCCATATTGAGACTTACAGGCCTGACCAGGGAAGAGATTGCTGATGGCAAAAGAATTGAACTTGCTATACCGGATATGCATCAGAGATTAAAATTCCGGAAATCGACAACGGATTCACAAGGCTCCTTTGAAATTGAGCTGGAAAGAAAAGACGGTAGTCTGATTGCAGTTGAAATTGAATCGCAGCAAGTACATTGCGCAAAAGAAGTCATTATTGTCGTTACGGTCCGTGATATTTCGGGCCGGAGAAGCATCGAGGACGAGATCAGCAAGCTTACGGTCGCGGTTGACCAGAGCGCAAATATTGTCATCATTACCAGGCCGGAGGGAGAAATTGAATATGTGAACCGGTCTTTCACCAAAGTGACCGGTTATACCCCTGATGAGGTAGTCGGTAAGAATCCCAGGATCCTGAAATCGGGTATACAGACTGCTTCATTTTATCAGGATCTTTGGCAGACGCTTAAAAAAGGAGAACAATGGTCTGGTGAATTTCAGAACCGGAAAAAGGACGGTGAAATATACTGGGAATATGCTACCATCACACCTGTCAAGAACAGGAAAGGAGATATTGTCAGCCATATTGCAATCAAGGAAGACATTACGAAACAAAAGAGGGCTGAACAATCACTGCGGGAAAGTGAAGAACAATACAGATCCATGGTTTCCAATATACCCGGAGCTTTGTACAGGTGTGCCCTGGATCATAACCGAACCATATATTACATGACAGATGCGATCGAGATGCTATCCGGATATAAAGCCAGCGAGTTTCTTTTCAGTGCTGAACGGTCATATGCGAGCATCATTCATCCGGATGACCTGGAAAGGGTACTTCGTGCTATTCAGTCAGGGTTGCTGAAGTCGAGGCAATATACTGTCGAATACCGGATCCTGACTGCTGATCATAAGGTTAAATGGTTGTCTGACAACGGAAAACCTGTATTTGACCAGAACCAGAATGTAAAATGGCTGGATGGATTCATTTTTGATATTTCCGAAAGGGTAACCGGACTTGAAGAGCTTAAAAAAGCCAAGCAACTTGCTGAAGAGGCAAATAAAGCGAAAAGTGAATTCCTGGCCAACATAAGTCATGAAATCAGAACACCGCTTAATACCGTTCTGGGTTTTGCAGAACTTCTGGAAAACATGACACTGGATGAAACACAGCTGAAATATCTGCACAGCATCAAGTCCAGTGGTGAAAACCTGATGACACTGATCAACGACCTGCTCGATTTATCAAAAATTGAAGCGGGGAAGGTCAATTTACATTATGCACCGGTGAAAGTCAGGAACCTGCTCGATGAGATCCGCAACATATTTTTCCTGAAAGCGCAACAAAAGAGTATCGGTTATCATGAGCACATAGACAAGGATTTTCCGGTGGAAATCATCTTTGATGAGACCAGACTCAGGCAGATCCTTATCAACCTTGTGGGCAATGCAATAAAATTTACAAATGAAGGTCAGGTTGATCTGTTGGTCAGGTCAAGATCGAAAAGTATTCTAAAAAACAGGGCAGTGATGAAGCTTGAGATCAGCATCAAGGATACAGGTATTGGAATACACGAAGATTCGTTTAAGGTGATTTTTGATTCCTTCAGGCAACAATTAAAACTCGACTCACGAAAATATGAGGGTACCGGATTGGGACTGGCTATTACCAAGCGTTTTGTTGAGGCCATGAACGGTAAGATTATCCTGGAAAGTGAAGTCGGTATTGGCACAACATTTACGATTGTATTTCCGGGAGTCGAATATATTAAGGAACCTGTCGGGTTAGCGGAACATGGACCGGGTACTAAAAAATCAGGAAAAGGCATAAGCGTGGAGGTGAGATCCGGTTCCGGCAGTAATGTTCATGAAAGAAGGAAAGAAGATCAGAGACCTGTGAACATCATGAGTCATGATGAATATGCATCCCTTCTGGATAAATTTGAGAAAAAAATATACAGGCAATGGAAACATTTCGAGTCAAAAAAACCGTTAAAGGAAATAAAATCCTTTGCACAGACTGTCATCAGACTGGGGAAAAAATACAAGGTGAAATATGTTGAGGAATATGGTGAACAGTTGTATCTCACAATCGAAAACTTCGATATCGAGGAGATGCAGATGAAATTGGAAGAATTTCCGGATTTGCTGGACAAACTGAAAAAAATCCCACATGAATCCTGAAGAGCAGAGCATTTTAATCGTTGACGATGTTCCCAAAAACATTCAGTTGCTGGGCAGCATACTGAAACAGGAGAAATATGAACTGGAATTCGCAACAAGTGGTAAAGAAGCCCTTGAATGGCTTGCCTCGAAGCGTTTTGAACTGGTCTTGCTGGACATCATGATGCCGGAAATGGATGGTTTCGATATCTGTCGCAAAATCAAAGAGAATCCTACCACAAGGGAAATCGCCGTAATATTTCTGACCGCAAAAGCAGATTCGGAAAGCATCATAAAAGGTTTTGAGACCGGAGCGGTGGATTATATAACCAAGCCATTCAATACCAAAGAATTGAAGATGCGGGTCAGGACTCATCTGACCATTCAGCACCAGCGGAAACAAATTGAACAAAAAAATGCCTATGAAAAAAAGATCTTTTCGGTAATTGGTCATGACCTGCGCAGTCCGGTCGGCAACATCCGGACATACATTGATGCCTTCCTTATGGTTACAAATGAGCTGGACAAGAACACGCAGGTTTTGCTCAAGGATCTATACATACTTGCCGATAATGCTTTCAGTCTGCTCGAAAATCTCCTTAACTGGGCAAAAAGCCAGTCGGGAAACATTATCTGCAGGCCACAGTCTGAAAATATACCCCGACTGATCCAGATTATTATCAAGCTCTTTAAAATTCAGGCTGAAAACAAAAACATCAGGCTGAAATATGAAGGCCCCAAAGAGTTGTGTGCGTTTGTTGACAGAGAATTGATTTCCAGCGTGATCCGCAATCTGATTGCCAATGCTTTGAAATTTACGCGGCGTAACGGAAATGTAACGGTTTCCGCTTCCACGAAGAAAGTACGCGGGAAATATCAGGTTGTCCTCCAGGTCAGAGACAATGGCGTTGGTATGTCACCGGAATCAATAGAAAAGCTGCTGACCAGGAACATCCATTATACTACCTACGGAACTGAAAATGAAAAGGGATCGGGATTGGGTATCCAGCTGTGCAAGGAATTCATCACCCTCAACAATGGCGAATTATGGATCGAAAGCCAGGAAGGCAAGGGAAGCACTTTTTTTGTCAGTCTTCCGTCCTCGGAAAAATGATTTCCCTGTAATTGCTTTCTTTTAACTATTTACGTTTCATTGGGTCCGGAAGAACAAAATCATTTGTTTTTCAAGAATAACGGTTTATATTCGCTCATGCATTCTTTATTCCTTTTGAAATTCAATCATCCGCGACCATGAAAAAAATAATATATTCAGGTTTGATATTTACTATGCTATTTTTATTGAGTATGTGCAAAAAAGCTGATAAAACTGAGAATCCCCTCCTTTCCGATTTTAATACACCTTTTAAAGTACCTCCTTTTCAATTCATTGACACAACACACTTTTTCCCTGCCTTCATAGAAGGCATGGAGCAGGAAAATGCTGAGATAGAATCTATTGTCAATAATCCTGAAGAGCCTGATTTTAAGAATACCATACTTGCCTTTGACCGGTCGGGAAAGCTCTTAAAAAGGATCTCCAGTGTATTCAATCCCCTGAACAGCGCAAAAACAAATCCCCAGATGCAATCCATTGCGCGAAGGATTGATCCGTTGTTGTCCCGGCATCGCGATGGTATCTATATGAATGGTGAGTTGTTCAGTAGGATAAGAACCGTGTATGACAAACGCAACGAGCTGGGACTTGATTCACAGCAAATGCGGGTATTAAACAAATATTACAACGATTTTGTAAGACGTGGATCCAATTTACCTGAGGACCAACAGGAAAAACTGCGTGAGATCAACGAAGAATTGTCCATGCTTTCGCTGACTTACGGAGAGAACCTGCTGGCTGAAACCAATGACAATTTCAGGCTGGTTATTGAAGATGCGGCGGATCTTGGAGGTCTTCCTGAAAGTGTTGTGAAGAGTGCTGAAATTGCTGCTGAAGAATTGAACATGCCGGACAAATGGCTATTCACCCTCGCCAAACCCAGTATGATCCCGTTTTTACAATATGCTCACAACCGGGAACTGCGTGAGAAAATTTATACCGGCTATTTTATGCGTGGCAATAACGATGACAAAAACGATAACAAGGAAATCATTCAGAAACTGGTCAGTTTGCGCCTTCAAAAGGCACGTTTACTGGGATATGAAACCTATGCCGACTATGTGATCGAGGAGAATATGGCCAAAACACCCGAAGCCGTTTATGAATTTCTGTATCAACTTTGGGATCCTGCTATACAACTGGCAAGGAAAGAAGCGTTTGAAATGCAACGTATTATTGAACGTGAAGGCGGTACTTTCAAGCTTCAGTCCTGGGACTGGTGGTATTATACCGAGAAGGTCAGAAAGAACCGCTACAACCTGGATGAGAGTGAACTGAAGCCTTATTTCAGCCTGACAAATGTACGGGACGGTATGTTTTTGGTGGCAAATGAACTGTACGGAATAAATCTGAAACAACGACCGGATATTCCTGTATATCATCCTGATGTGGAAGCATTTGAAGTGACTGAAGCCGACGGCAGTCATATTGGTATCCTGTATCTGGACTACTACCCGAGGGCCGGAAAACGTGTTGGCGCATGGTGTACGACATTTCGTTCTCCGGGTTGGGAAGAAGAAGAAAGAATTCATCCGGTGGTTTCAATCGTCTGCAATTTTACCATGCCGACTGAAGAAACACCCGCTCTGCTCAACTGGGATGAAGTGCTTACACTGTTTCATGAATTCGGACATGCATTGCATGTTTTGTTCACTGAAGGTAAATTTAAACGCACAGCAGGAGAAGTCCCAAGGGACTATGTCGAACTGCCTTCACAGATCATGGAGAACTGGGCAGCTGAGCCTGAGGTGCTTAAGAACTATGCAAAACACTTTGAAACAGCTGCTGTCATTCCTGATGCACTGGTTGAAAAACTTAATAACAGTAGTTTGTTCAACAAAGGTTTTGAAACCACTGAATATCTTGCAGCTTCCATTTTGGATATGGATCTCCATTCCCTTACTGATACCCTGTCGGTTGATGTGTTGTCGTTTGAGGATGCATGCATGAACCGGATTGGTTTGATCAGTGAAATCATACCGCGTTACCGGTCGACCTATTTTCAGCATATTTTCAGTGGAGGCTATTCGGCAGGGTATTATGTATATTACTGGGCTGCCCAGCTTGATGCGGATGCGTTTCTGGCATTCAAGGAATCTGGTGATATTTTCAACCGCGATCTCGCAGCAAAATTCAGAAAATACTGTCTTGCAGAATCAGGAAATGAGGAAGGCATGGTACAGTATATTAAATTCAGGGGAAAGGAGCCTTCTGTTCATGCCATGGTCGAACGAATGGGACTTAACCAGAAATAGGGACTTTCAATTTTTCCAGGTTTTGTGAATACTAATAAAAACAAGACGGACGTTATAATTAAAACAATCTGAAGATGAAAAATCTTTTTGCTTCTATATTGGCGATAATGAGTATATTGACATTATTAACCAACTGTGAGGAAGACATGGATCCTCATAACAATTCAGGAAACAACACCATCCATTCCGGAACGGGAATAGCAGGCTATGAAGTGGCAAAAGAGAATGTTTTACGGGCAATTCCGGAAGAATATGTCAATGCTGCACGCAATAACCTTCATATTGCTTATCAGCATACATCGCACGGGACGCATGTTTCCAGAGGTTTATTTGGCCTGCAGGATTATAAACCAGGGGATCAGCAGCTTTTTGGAATTACCAATAACAATCAGGTTTCCAATAAGCTTGATTTCAGGGATTATGCTCTTGCATCATATGCTGATGCGGGTGTGGATGCTGCTGACCTGAGCAGGAATGAAACAGCATTTATTCAGACTACACGCAATTTTCTGGATGTTCCTGAGAATGCTGAGATTAATGTGGTGATGTGGTCATGGTGCAGCATTTCGGGGCATGATGTTGAAGGCAATTATCTGCCTGGAATGCAAACACTTATTGATGAATATGGACCGGAAGGTTCAAAAATTGGATCTGAGCAGGGACAGCGTGCAAATCCGGTAATATTCATTTTTATGACCGGTCATGCGGAAACAAACAATAACGTTGGATCCGGAAAGCCAAAGAATCAGGCTGATACGATTATTGGATACTGTGCAGAGAAGGGGTATTACTGTCTGGATTATTACGGTATTGATACCCACGATATGGATGACAATTACTGGGAGGATACAGGCGATAACGGCAATTCAGGATCCTATGGAGGGAATTTTTATCAGGACTGGCAAAATAGTCATATTTTAGGTACAGATTTCTTTGAAAATAAGGAAACTCCCGGTGGAAACGTCGTCTATGGTGCACACAATACCCAGCACATCACTGCAAACCGGAAGGCTTACGCCATGTGGTGGATTCTTGCCAGGATTGCAGGGTGGGATGGTCATTTAGAGGAATAAACTGAGAATCGGGACGGCCTGCAGGTCCGGGAATTCCGACCTGCATTTCCGTGACGGTCCGGATTACAAATTTGTCCCGGAAGCCAGGCGTTGAATGATTCTCTGAATCCTCCTGAAACAGGTATCATTTATAAAGAAAGGACGGGGCTCCCTGATCCGAAAAAATTTTCTGTTTCTTTCCCTTTTCAGTTCCCGGTTTTAAATGGTAAAGAAAAAAAGATATCAGTATGGCGATGGATGGATTGCCGGCAATCGGGAACGATGATCAGTGATTTATATTTCACAGGCTTCAGGGATGAACTTTTCAAGAAAGCTTTATCCGCGGACCAAAGATGAAAGACCATGGAACGGAATAAATTTATTAATTTTATTTAATCTTTTGAATTGTGATATCTGAGAATATCTGTTGTTGGAATAGGCATTACTTTAGTGTATATTGATGATTAAAAAATAATTAATTATGAAATACCGCAAACTTGGACGGACAAACTGGAAAGTTAGTGAAATCGGATACGGAATGTGGGGTATGGGAGGCTGGACCGGTTCAGATGATGATGAATCGGTTTCTTCTTTACAACAGGCTGTCGATATGGGCTGTAATTTTTTTGATACGGCCTGGGCTTATGGAGCCGGCAAGAGTGAAATTTTTCTGGGAAACCTTGTAAGAAACAATAAGGACAAGAGGATCTATACCGCGACCAAGATCCCTCCCAGGAATTTCAAGTGGCCGAGTAAAAGAGAATATACCCTTAATGACTGCTTCCCTCCTGACCATATTGAAAAATTTGTTGAGAAAAGCCTCAAAAACTTCAGGCTGAATTACATAGATCTGATGCAGTTCCATACATGGGAGGATTCATGGCTTGAGGACGACAGGTGGGTTGTCAAAATAACGGACCTGAAATCGCAGGGGTATTTTCATGCAATTGGAATCAGCATGAACCGATGGGAACCATGGAACGGAATAAAAGCGGTAAAAAGTGGAATCATCGATACAGTACAGGTAATATACAACATTTTTGATCAAAATCCCGCAGATGAGCTTTTCCCCGTCTGCCGCGAGAACAACGTCGGTGTAATAGCAAGGGTTCCTTTTGATGAGGGATCACTTACCGGAACTTTGACGATCAACAGTAAATGGCCTGAAGGGGACTGGCGGAACACCTATTTCGTGCCTGAAAACCTGAAATCAAGCATGGAACATGCTGATGCGCTAAAGTCCTTGCTGCCTGAAGGGATGACCATGCCTGAAATGGCTCTGCGTTTTATTCTGGGTGAACCTGCGATAAGTACGGTGATACCGGGAATGCGAAAAATAGGTCATGTCAAGGCGAACATGGCGGTCAGTGATGCAGGCAGGTTGTCCGATAACCTGATGAATGAACTTAAAAAACATCGCTGGGACAGGCATCCCACCCATTGGTCACAATAATGTACAACTACCTGTTCACGACCACTGATGAGCATTACATATGTTATGTTTCCCTGAAGATCTAGGATGGGTATTCGAATGACAGGTTTTATTAAATACAGGTTCATCAGAGCATCTTTTGTGATTGTTTTTACCACAACTGCTCTTGTAAGAGGTTATGCGCAGCAGATCTCAAGGCAGGATCTGCTGTATGTTGACAGTCTGATGAACAGATATTATGTATGGAATGAACCGGGAGCAGTTGTCCTGGTTGCAATGGACGGGAAACCCGTTTTCAGAAGGGCATACGGTCTGGCAAACCTGGAATTGCATGTTCAGAACAGACCTGAATATGTATTTCCCATCGGTTCGCTGACAAAACAGTTCACGGCGGTTTCTGTCCTGCAGCTTGCACAGGAAGGAAAGCTTTTCCTGCAGGATGACATCAGACAATACCTTCCCTGGTTTGATACTCACGGACGTGTGATCACAATTCATCATTTGCTAAGTCATACCAGCGGGATCATAAGTTATTCGGAGAAGGAAGGATTCATTAACAGGATCATGATCCCGCATTCAAAATATGAGATTGCGCAATTTTTCATGAACGATTCTTTGCTCTTTGAACCGGGAACTGTCTGGAGTTACAGCAATTCCGGATATTTTCTTGCGGGACTGATTGTTGAAGAGATTACCGGGATGACGCTGGGTGAATATATGCAGGAAAAAATATTTGATCCGCTGCAAATGACAAGTACTTCCGTTGCAACCCATCAGCGTCTTGTACCTCTTTCGGTTACCGGATATTCCCGCATTGGCAATGATGAGTACAGGAAAGCAGCCTATTATAGCTGGACCTGGCTCTTTGCAGCAGCAGATATTATGTCGACCGTGGATGATCTCCTGAAATGGGATGAGGCTCTGTACGGAGAGGAGATCCTGCGAAATGAATGGCTCGAAAAAGCATGGTCCTCCTATATTCTGTCAAACGGCCAGAAAACCAAATACGGTTATGGTTTTTCGACAAACAATTACAACGGCCTGGATTTAGTCACTCACGGGGGCGGGGTCTACGGTCACATGTCCTTTGCCGTGCGCATACCTTCAAGACGCATCTTTGTCATCATTCTTTCGAATAAAACACTTAATCCAGCCGGTTTTGCCACTCAGATTGCACTCAGGATTGCCGGTGAACCGCTGTCGGGCCTCAGGACCAGGAAATATACGGGACAGCAACTTCAGGATGCTGATGATTTTGTCGGTGTTTACGAAGTTCAGAGGCTGGGGACCAGGATGGCAGGAAATTACGGGAATAAGAAAATCTACAGGTACATCACACTCAGGAACGATACATTGTTCTCACAGATCACCGGGGATTTAAAAGTTCCCTTGTTACCTGCCGGTGAAGATCTTCTTTCAATTGGATACAGCAATACTCTGATACAGTTTAACCGTGATACTGATGGGAATATCCGCTCACTTGAGATCATCAGCGAACCTCTTGATTTTGGACCTGTGCAGATTGAGTATAAGACCGATCTGCCGATGCCGGATGAAAAATCATTCATAATACTGGACGAGGGAATCCTTGAACGTTATGTCGGTAACTATGATTTCGGGGATGGTGATTTCATCATCGTTTCGCTGACGGGTAACCGTATTTTCATTGAGTACTCGGGAGGTGCAAAGGAAGAAATATTTGCTGAAAGTGAAACCAGATTCTTTCTAAAATCGGTTGATATCACATTCGAATTCATCATGAATCCTGATGGTATGGTAAATGGGATGATCATGGATCAAATCAGCAGATATACAGCCAAAAAAATAGACTGAAACCTTCCCCCCCAAATCACTTCAAGCGTGACAGACATGCCTATCATTGTCAAATATTTGCAAACCTGATTTTTGGTATCTACTGGTTTGCAGGGTGGATCCTACTGAACTTCAAACAGTACCGGTGATTTCCCAGACAAAAGCACGAATACCGACTTCTTTATTGACAGCATCAAGCTTTTTTACTTTTTCAAGAAGTACATTCACCTTTTGATCTTCAACAATAGTCAGTGTGGCTGAGTTTAATTCAGGCCAGGTATGGGTTCCCATACGCGGTTCTCCGCTTTCCGAACCCCTTCCCGTCACCAATGGCCATTGTGTGTATCCGTTGATCTCGAGACGATCGAGCATATATTCTATTCTTTCGGTATGTGCCTGGTTATATATGATCAAAACTGCTTTCATAAGGTTGTATGATTACTGAACACTGTAATGAATTCAAAAGTAATTATTTATCCATGAAATCAAACTTGCTTCGAACACGGACTTTTTCATCCCGTTCTCCTCTGCGGGCAAATACCCTGTATATCACGGGAACGATCAGCATGGTCACTATTGTTGAAAACAATAACCCTCCGATCACTGAAATCCCCATGGGACTCCATATCTCCGAACCTTCCCCGGTACTCAGCGCAAGGGGCAACATACCCAGCATCGTGGTCATTGCAGTCATCAGTACGGGACGCAGACGGGATCTTCCGGCAAGCGCAATGGCATCATCGATATTATACCCCCTGTCACGCATCAGGTTGATGTAATCAACCAGGACTATGGCATTCTTAACAGCAATTCCTACCAGCATGATGGCACCCAGACCCGCGATGACGCTCAGGTCCGTACCGGTAATGAACAGTGCCAGTATGACCCCTGTAAATGCAAACGGAATCGAGAACATGATAATAAAGGGCATTTTGAATGATTCGAACTGCGAAGCCATTACCAGGTAAACCAATACAAGGCTCAGAACCAGCAACATGGCGAGATCAGTGAAGCTTTCCATAAGATCTTCATAAGCGCCTCCAATTTCTATGATGACACCTGGCGGGATATCCAGCTTGTCTATCTCTGCCTGAACGTCAGCTGCAAGTCTTCCCAGGGGAACTTTATAAGGGGTTGTTGAAACGGTTACAACTCTCTGACGGCCCTGTCTTTCGATGTTTGGAGGTGACCAGTACTCATTGACAGTTCCGATCTCACTGAGCCTGATCTTATGCCCAAGTGGGTTTGTGACCGCAATATTTTCAATATCAGAGATTGAGTTTCTGTAAGATTCATTGAATCTGACAACTACATTATATTCATCTCCTGCCTCCCGGTACTGCGTCGCGGTGAGTCCGTTGATTCGATTGTACAATGCCATGGCAACCGTTGTCGTGTTGAGTCCCACAGCAGCCATTTTTTCACGGTCGAGCTCAAACCTGAGCTCCGGTTTGGATTTTTCACGGCTGATCTCAATATCCCTGGCTCCCGGTACAGTTTCCAGCATATCTGAAATCTGGTCCGCCAGCATTGTGGTCTGTTCCATGTCATAACCAAAAATTTCAACATCCAGCGTTGATGTAGTCATTGACATTCCACTGCCCGCGGTAACATTGAACTTGATGATTTCGGGTATTTTCTGAAGTTCCAGTCTGATCTGTTCAGCGATATCCCAGACCGTGAAATCCCGGTCTTCCGAACTGGTCAGGCTGATGCTGTGATTGATCATATTGGACCCCGACTGCTGGAAAATGGCCATCAAACCTCCGCTTTCATCAGAACCTGCAGAAGAGGAAAGCAATTCAAGATCATCAGGAACAAGGTTATAGATGATACTATCTACTTTCCCTGCGATTCGCGCAGTTTCCTCCATACGGGTACCCGTCTGCAATTCTGCTTCAATGGTAACGTATCCTTCATCGGATTCCGGAATGAATGTAGTGTTCAGTCCTGTTGCAAGGGCCAGGCTGCCGAAAAAGATCACGAAAGAGATGACCGTAATCAGGAGCTTGTTTTGCAGGCTCCACCGCAATGCTTTTTCATACAGGCTGTCGAGTTTGTCAAGCCAGGGAATGACAATTTGTTCATATTTGCTAATCCCGGTTTTAATCTGGCTTTTCGGTCTCAGTCTGAGCATTTTTGAGCTCAGCATAGGGGTGAGCGTGATGGCGGCAATAGTCGAAGTTGTAACCGTTATGGAAACGATCCATCCCAGCTGCCTGAACAACACGCCGGTCATTCCCCCGATCATGGTCATGGGCAGGAATACGGCAACAACCGTTAAGGTCGTTACAATTACGGCAAGCCAAACTTCATTTGTGGCATAAATTGCAGCTTCCCGAGGACTGCTGCCCCTGTCAATATGTTTGCTGATGTTCTCGAGAACGACAATGGCATCATCCACTACCATTCCGATGGCAATGGAAAGCGATGAGAGGCTTATGATGTTAATGGTATTATCCGTAATGTATAAATATATAAAGGCTACAATAAGCGAAATAGGGATGGTCAGGACGATGATCAGCGTTGCCCTCCACCTTCCGAGAAAAAAGAACACGACCATCATAACAAAGAACAGGGCAAACATCAGGGTTTCGGTAAGGTTATTAATGGATCCCCGGATAAATTCACTTGAATCAAGAATTACGTTGATATTGACATCCGATGGCAGCGAACTTTTCAGCCCTTCGAGTTCCCTGCTTACTTCGCGGGCAATTTTAACAGTATTGGCACCTGATTGTTTCATGACATACATGGTGATTCCCCGCTCTCCATTTATCCTCTGGTCTATTGACATTTCCCTTATGGAATCCATCACAGTGGCGACATCCCTAAGGTATACCGGTTTCCCTGCCTGATTGCCTATTACTATGTTCTGTATCTCATCACTGCTGCTGAATTCACCTTCAATACGAAGGGGATAGTTGAGCATTCCCATTTTGATGTTGCCAATGGGCATGTTCATATTTTCCAGCTGCAACATGCTGCCAATCTGTTCAACGGTCATATTGTAAGCTTCCATCTTTTTTGGATCCACATCGATCAATACTTCCCGGATCGGTGTTCCGGCAAGTCCTATGGATCCGATTCCCTCAATCCGGTTCAGGGGATTAATGATTTTCTCATCCAACATTTTTTCGATGCCCTCATAACTTTCATCTGCAGTAATGGCGTAGAAAAGAATGGGCATCATGCTTGCATTCAATTTGATAATATTCGGTTTACCGGCACCCTCGGGCAGCATTTCTTCAATGAATGCAAGCGCATCCCTGATCTCATTAGCCGCTTCACTAAGATCTGTTTCAAATTCAAATTCTGCGAAAAGGACTGAAATGTTGTCACGGGATACTGATGTGATTTCCTGCAGCTTGTCAACGGAATTCAGTGCATCTTCGACAGGGATTGAAATGTTGGTTTCAATGTCTGAAGCATTGGCACCATTATATGTTGTGACTACTGTTATGGCCGGAAACTCAATATCGGGATACAAATCAATTGGAAGGTTGATCAGGGAATAAATCCCGAATACAACGACAGCAAGAAAGATCATTAACGTGGTTATCGGTTTCTTGACCGCACTGGCGTATATACTCATAATGATTGGATTTAATAATGTACTACAAACAATTTGTTAAACACCTTTCGATTCAGTTTATATCCGTCAATCGGAAATGCTAATCTCCGTACCGTCAATTAAACCGGACTGACCTGCTGTTATAAGGTCTGCACCGATCTGCAATTCATCGGAGACAATTTCTATCCTGTCGTCAAAACGTTTACCCAGCTTTACATCAACTTTTCTTGCCACGCCGTTCTCATGAATGAAAACATAGCGCGTATTGGTCCCTTCCTGCTGCATGACTGCATTCACCGGTACAATAATTGCTTCTGTCTGGTCGAGCTCGAGGTTCACCCGCGCAAACATGCCCGGACGCAGAATCTCATTGGGATTGTCCACCCTGATCTCAACCTGAAATGTACGTGAACTGGCATTTATGGTTGGATGTACAAGATATACCTGTCCGCTGAATACCCTGTCCGGATAGGTATCAGTACTCAGAGCAGCAGACATGCCCTGTTTGACCACCGGGAAGTAACTTTCAGGAAGGTCAATCATTGCTTTCAGAGGCCTGATCTGGGTGATCGTAACGATGGCTGCCTTGCCTGCCTGTGTATTGGGTGCACCGGAATAGAGCTCTCCATCCTCAAAATATTTACCGGTAATGATCCCGCTAAATGGAGCTTTCAGTGTTGTATTATCCTGAAGATATTCCAGATTTGTTTTTGCCACATAATACTGTGTCTTTACCTGATCATACTGTTGTTCTGAAATGCTTCCCAGTTTGTGCAATGTATCGATGCGAAGAAATTCTGACTGCACATTTTGAAATTGGGTTAATGCCTGCTGCAATTGCGTTTTATCCATTTCAACAAGCAGTTGGTCCTGAACAACACGGCTTCCGATCTCAACTTTGATGCTGTTGATCCGACCGGGTGAAGCAGGCGCCATGTATACCTCCTGAAAAGGTTCCAGATTTGCATTGTATTCGACTGAACGGGAAATGACCTCTGTCTGAAGGGGAGATACCCTTACAGAGAATTCTCTTTCTTCTGAAAGTGATGTGGTTTCCTTCTTTTCGGTATTGCAGGAGGCAATTATAATAACTGCACCAGCTAGTACCGGAAATAATTTGTTGATTCTCATTTGTTGTGTTATTATAATGTAATGAATGATTGACAATTCTATAATGTGTTGAATAATTTTTCAATTGCAAGCTTTGCCTGAAGCAGGTTCATAACAGAAGAGACATAGTTGTTTTCCGCCTGAAGGTAATTGGAGTTGGCCTGGGTCAGATCCAGACTGGAAAGCATCCCCTGTTTGTATTTGTTATAACTGTTGTCATATACTCTCTTTGCTACGTCAATATTTTCTTCCTGTGTAAAATAGTTTTCCAGTGCATTGTTGTATTCAAACAGGAGCTGTTTTTCCTGCAAAGCTAACTGGTCCTCCAGGAGCTCCTTATTGCGCAATGTTTTTTCAAGCTCGATCCGGGCCTGGTTCAACTGTGATCTTTTGGCCCCTCCGGAAAAAATGGGAAGCGTAACGGTTATGCCGGCTGCATTGTTTGGACTGATGTCAAAACCGGGTTTCTTGATCTTTTCCGTATAGCTGTAAAATCCTGTCAAGGTCGGAGCATATGCCCACCGGTTCAGGTCAAGCATTTTTCTGTTCAGCTCTGCCTGGGATTCCATGATAAGATAACCGGGATTGTTTCGAATGTTAAAATCCTGAGACAGTACGCTGGTTTCATCCAGTCTTCCAAGCAATGAGGAGAAACTGTCCCTCAGTTCAATTGTTGTTTCAGGTTCAATTCCCAGCTGAAGCCTCAACATATTGTAAGACAGCTCCAGGTTTCTTTGCATTGATTTTCTTGTATTCTCCAGTTGTGAAACATTGATCCGTATCTGATCCACATCGGTGCTTTCCAGTATCCCTGCCTGATACATGTCCTGTGTGTGTTTCAGAACTTCATTCAGGTTTTCAATGTTTTCATCGATGAGTTCCAGTGATCTTTCTGAGATCAGGATCAGATAATAGGTACTGATAACTACTTCCTTGATATCCAGTTCAGTTCTGGTTACATTCTGCTCGGATATCTTCTGTGCGATTTTAGCCGACTGAATACCTATCCAGTATTGGCCGTTAAAAATCAGCTGGGAAACCTGTACGGCCGCATTCGCCTGGTCTTTCATAAGTATGGTCGATGAACCTGCACTGCCAAAAATTTGGCTGATGGCATTGAGGACCTCAAGGTCACCCGCATCCAGTAGGCCATAATTGATATCAGGCAATACTGAACCTCCTTCTGAGCCACCGAATCTGAATTCGGCCTCGTAATTGAAATAGGTCATATAGTTAAACGAACCGGAAACCTGAGGAAGGCCCTGTGCAATAGCTTCCTTCAGACGTACCTGCGACAACAATACGTCCTCCCTCGCGTTTAACAGGGTTTTGTTATACTGCAATGCATAGTCCTGCGCTTCTGCAAGTGAAAGATTTACGGTTTCCTGTCCATATACGGAAAGCGTCAGGAATGTCAGGAATAGAATTAAAACCTTGTTTCTCATATCTGTTTATTCAATTGATTATCACTTTTATCTAAATGGATTCATCAAAAACATTATCATGTTGTTTAAGCAGCGCGAGACCTTTGTCCGTGCAAATCCCTACCAGGTATGGCCTGATAATGGATTTCATGATGTCCGCCTTGCTGAAACGGCCCGAGAGATTGAGTCCGTCCGAATGGAACATTTCCATCAGCTGTTGCAGAAAAACATTCACCAGGTCAATATTGATCTCCTTATTAAAAACTCCTTCATTGATTCCTTTCCTCAGAAGCATGAGATTGCTGTCGACACTGTTGATACCGCTCCTTTCCGAAATCAGTTCGTTGATTTGTTTATAATGCCTTTTCAGGTCATAAAAGAAAACGGGATTGATCTTAGAGAAGACTTCATGGCTTTTCTTTCCGATGTTGTATAAGGCTTCAATAACATTTGGTGATTCGCTGATGATCTTGTTGATGTCATCCGAGTGGTCATTCAATCCCTTTAAAATACTGTACAGGACAATTTCATTCTTGTCCCTGAAATTCTCGTAAATGGTACGTTTGGAAATTCCCAGTTCCTGAGCCAGATAGTCCATTGTAATGCTTCTGATGCCCATACGGGAGAAGAGCTTACCGGCTTCATCAAGAATTCTTGTCCTTATATCCATAAAAAATGGAAAACTAATTATATTAAAAAAGTTTATAAAATTACAATAGTTTTCAATAATTAATTAACAAACAGGTTCACAATCTATTAATAAATTGATACTATTATAACCGGGCCAAAGATACAAATATAAATCCGATAAATATAGAATTTTTACATTAAATAAAACTATATAAAATATTTCAGTTTTCCTAATATTATTTGCACCTCATGAACAGGAAAATCCATGTTGAGTTTTTATGCATAAACGCAAACAGGACAACAGGAAAAGGAAGAATCAAGTAATGCCATCGCATATGAACCATCCTGTCAGAAAATGTCACATAACATGTCTTTGCGACATTGTCCCCCGCAAGGAACAAATGAAAGAACAAGCGGTTTGATTCACCTGGTTGTTTAAGGTGAATGTATAACCCGCTGCCTGTTTCACTTTCGCTTGTAAAACAGGTAATGGTCGATTGAATACCTGCCTGCACCTGCTGATAGAATTACAAAATATATCAGGAGGTACAGCACGGCCTTTTCCATTCCGGAGAATGCATCACCGCCATGGACCACGAATGCCGCGACCGACATGTTGATCAGCAGGACACCGGCACTGAGTCTAGTCAGGAGTCCCAGCATGATGAATATGGAACAAAAAACTTCAGCAAATACGACAAGTACCAGTGAAGGGATTGCACCGATCCCCAGCGGATCTGCAAAAGTAACGGGATCTTCGGAAAAAAACCTGGCAAATTTCGGTATTCCATGTGTCAGCATGAAAGCTCCGGCACAGAGCCTGACGATCAGAATTACTGCATTCAGATATTGCTGATTATACCGGGTATACAAAAGATTCTTCATGGGAACAGATTTTGACAAAAATAGTTTCTTATTTCCGGACCAGGAACAATTGCCTCAATATTTCGTCAGAAGTTTTTCGGGGCGGCTTCAAATGAAGATGGGCCTGAAGGGGACTTTTCAACCCTTGTGTTATCATGAGAAATGACAATCATGATGAAAAAGAATACAATATGCAACATCATTGCAAACATGCATTTCTCTTTGGTTGTTTCCCGGATGATTTTTAACCGGCTTTCTGCAATATGTTTTCAATCTGTTTTATTAATTTCAGCGGTACATTTATACCGGTAATTGTTTTTCCGCGATGGAGCAAATGACAAAGCGACCTGGATGATGAAAAGAGTCAGGTTCATACATACTGCCGACCTGCATCTGGATACCCCGTTTAAGGGACTTGCCAACTGGAACCGTGAACTTGCAGCCAGGCTGAAGGACGCTACCTTTCACAGCTTTGAAAAGATCATTGACAGCTGTATCACGGAAAACGTGGATTTTCTGATTATTTCAGGGGACATCTTTGACAGTGAAAGTAAAAGTCTTTCCGCGCAGCTCAGGTTCGTTTCGGGACTGAAAAAATTGTCCGGCAAGGGTATTGCAACCTATTTTGTGTGCGGTAATCATGATCACATCGGTTCATGGATCAATGCGATCCGGATTCCGGACAATGTATTCCGGTTTGATGCATACGGAGTGGAACATTACACACACAAAAGAGGAAAAGATCCGGTTGCAGATCTTTATGGAGTGAGTTACGGCAAAAAAGCCGTCGGAGAGAATCTTGCTCTTGAATTCAGGATCCGGGAAAATGCATCTCCCGTTTCGATTGCAATATTACACGGTACGGTCGGCATACCCGGACCCCATCGAAAATATGCTCCTTTCAGGATGGAAGATGTTATGAACAGGGGTTTTGATTACTGGGCCCTGGGGCACATTCATAAGAGAAAGATCGTTCATGATTCGCATCCGGCAGTCGTATATCCGGGCAATACACAGGGCAGGGATTTTGGCGAAACCGGGACTAAAGGTTGTTGCCTGGTGGAAATAATACCGGGTATCAATCCGTCCATGAAATTCGTACCTACCCATATGATCCGGTTTGAAGAGGTTGGAATAGACCTGTCAGGGGTGCATGAAGCCGGTAAACTGCAGGATAAAATTCAGGAATCCAGGATCAGGATTGATGATTATAACGAAAACGACAGCTATATCTTAAGGATTACTTTCACGGGCAGAACACCTTTGCATGCCCAGCTGAACAAACCGGAAGAAATACGGCAGCTCATGGACTTTTTTAACGAAGGGCAGCTGGAAAGGGAAAATTTCACCTGGATCGATCAGATCAGCGTTAGGACAAATCCTGATATTGATATCGATCAGATCAGAAAAGGATCGGATTTTACGGCTGATTTGCTGCAAGCCTTTGAGGTGTATGAACAGGATGAAGTAAAACAAGTGCGTTTGATACAGGAACTTGATGAAGATATCAACAGATATGCCGTTAAAAGAGAAACTTCAGAAATAGATGCAAATGAAAGAACAGAGCTTTTTGAAAAAGCGAAATGGATGCTGCTGGATCAGATCTTAGGAAAAGCATGATCATTCAGGAAATACATATTGACGGATTCGGGATCTTTAACGGTTATTCACTGACCGGATTGAAAAAGGGGATGAACATCATTACCGGAAGTAACGAAGCAGGTAAGTCCACCATACTCAAATTTATTAGGTATACCCTTTTTGGCTATCCCAGGTTCAGGGATCAGCGCATGCACCCGTTTCATGGCGGAAGTCATGGCGGACGCGTTATGGCAAAAATCGCTGCAAACAAGGAAGTAATTCTGGAAAGGAGTGGAAACGACCAGATCAGCTTTCATTATGAAGGTCAGAGTTCAAAGAATGAGAGTCTCTGGTTTCAATTGCTCGGAAATGCAAACAAAGACATTTTTGACAATGTGTATGCCTTTTCCCTTGATGAATTGACGGACATCAGATCACTTTCCGCATCAGGGGTCGAGGACAGGATATTCAGTATTGGTTTGGGATTGGGCAATATCTCCATAAATGAGGTTGAGGCTGAGATTCAGAAAGGAATTGATGCAATTTATACTCCCCGGGGCAGTAAGCAGTTAATTCCGGACATTTTGAACAGTATTCAGGATTGGAAAAGACAATTAATTGAAATTCAAAATAATCTTCCTTTGTTCTCGGATTTGATGGAACGGATCAAGGAGTTGGAATATGACATTGGTGATTTGGAAAACAAAATGAAAATATTCCGCTCCAGAAAGGAAGAATTGGACCAATACCTCAAATGTTATGAGAGTTTTGTGAGCATTGTAAGAATTGACGAAACCCTGAAAACATTACCGGAATTGCAGGATTATCCGGTCGATGGGCTGCAGAGATTGAGCGAACTGGAACTGGAGGAAAGATCAATACACAAGATAATCCGGACGCTGCAGGATGGAAGTGAGGATGTACCCAGTATTGAAGAATTACAGGAAGAAATGGACTCTATTGATCTTAATGACAAGTTGTTAAACCACTCTGATATCATTGATTATCTGAGGACCAATATTGAGTTGTACAAGCAAACGCTCCTGGAACAAGCCGGACATAATGAAAAAATTAACAGCATCAATCGGTCAGTCAGACAGGAATTGATGCGGATCAGTGCTGACTGGTCGGAACAGAATATCTCCGGTTTTACAGATGAAATTTTCCATAGGGATAAGGTCAGTGAATTCAAAGCTGAATTTGACCATTTGAATGACAACACTCGTGATCTTAAAGCCCAGCTGAAGATTTTGCAAAGTAAGGAAAGTCCTGTCAATGCAAATAATATTATGATACTGGGTTCAGTGATTTTTTTAATGGGTGCGATACCGTTGTTTTATTATACCTTTTACGTTCTGGGCGGTATCAGTTTCTTAACTGCCCTGTTGATATTTTTCAGCAGAAAGTACATCATCAGGGAAAGTCTTCCTGATAAGCTCAGGAAACAGCTGTCCGATGTTGCGTACAGACGGGAAGAAACGACCAACCGTTTCGGGGAATACCTGGAAACGGATCTGATGCTTGAAAAGACCCTTTCACCAGAAGCGGTCCTGGAGATCCTGGATATCATAAAACACCTTAGAAAGGAGATCGTTGAGCGGGACGAGCTTGCAAAAAAGCTGGCAGAACAATGGATTCCTTTTATCAATAAATTTAACGATGAAGTAAAGCATTTGGAGGGGGTGTCAGGGATCCATGCACCGGAAGACAGTACAATTAAACTGGCAGGTCAAATGGTCCGGAACTTCGATTCTGAAGTCACCCGGCAAAGAAGAAAGGAGGAACTTCAAAGTATTTTATCGGGCAGACTTAAGGAACTGAATAAAACACAAATACAACTTGAAGATAATAAACAGTTAATGAGTCATTTGTTAAAATCAATTCATGCAAAAGATAAAGATGATCTCAGAAAGAAATATGAACAAAACAGAACAGTGAAAGAGCTGGTTGAAAAACGGATGAATGCTATATTGACCATTGAAACGATCGCAGGCTTGAACCGGGCCGGTGAAGTAATGGATTATCTCAGTAAGCACAGGCAGCAGGATATCATAGAAGAATCACAGAAATTGGAAGAGGAGACAATTGTAATGCGTGAAACTCTGGATGACAAAATCAGGGAGATAGGGGAAAAGAAGGGCGATATGAAGCGCATTGAGAATGAATCTGAACTGGCTCAGGTTATGACAGCACTGGAAACAGAAAGGCAAAAGCTGAACATGGCTTACAGGGAATGGATCACAGGTAAGATTGCCCTAAAGTTGCTTTCAGAAGTTAAAGAGAACTATGAGAGAGAGAAGCAGCCTGCTGTTATCAGGAACTCTGCCAAATATTTCAATGAAATTACCAGCGGCAGATACAGCAGGATTAAAATCTCCCTTGGAGAAAAAGACATTACTGTTTTTGATTCCCGGGAAACAGCTAAAAAGATAGACCAGCTCAGCCGGGGAACCCGGGAACAGCTGCTTATCAGTCTCAGGTTGGGCTTCATTGAAGAATACGAAACAAAAACTGAACCGTTACCGGTGATTGTGGATGAGGTACTGGTGAATTTCGATCCGGAGCGGGCTAAAAAAACAGCAGGCATTTTCCATGAATTCGGAGAGAACAGACAGATCCTTTTATTTACCTGTCATCCTGCAACCATTCAGTATTTTGGCAATAAGAAAATAAACCTGCTTATACTTTGAAATGCTTTATAAACCCCTTGCCAGCAATACAGTTTTGATTGTTCTGCAGAATATCCTTACATCGGTCCTGAAAGACCAGTTTTCAATATATTGACAGTCCAGCTGCATCCATCTGACAAAAGGAACTTTATTTCTTTGCGGTTGAATTTGCCAGGTGCAGGTAATGCCCGGCTTGATGCACAAACGTTTTAGTTGCCATTCCTCCTGTGCTGAAACTTCATCGGGCAACATGGGCCGTGGTCCGATAAGGGACATCTCACCTTTCATTACATTAAACAATTGCGGTATCTCATCAATTCCGGTTTTTCTCAGTATGCGGCCGAATCTGGTAATTCTGGGATCATTGGCTATTTTAAAAGCCGGGCCATCGGATTCATTGTATATGGTTAATGCTGATTGTTGTTTCTCAGCATCAGCAACCATTGTCCTGAATTTATATATATAGAACTTTCTCCCCCTGAGTCCGACACGTTGTTGTTTAAAAAAAGCCGGTCCCTGAGAGGTAATCTTTATAATGAGTGCAATCCATGCAAGAAGTGGCAACAAAAGCAACAGAGCTGCCAGGGCAAATATCATCTCAATCATCGATTTAAAAACAAAGCTTGCGCGTCTTCCGGGATTTGTTTCCATCACATAAAAGTAATAATCTGCAACATCGATTAATCCTGATACCGGAATATTTGCATGTTTTTGATCAGGTTGAAGCAATAGTGAAACCCCATATTGCCTGCTGATTTTCACCAGTTCATGAAGAAACTCATCGGACAAAGAAGAAGCACAGCATACGATCTCGTCCACGATGTCATATCTCAAAAGGCTTTTTATATTAACCTTCAAAGGATAGATTCTTGAATGTTGCGGAAACATCATTTTTACTACCGGAGAGTCAGTGATGATGTATACTACCTGTACTCCCCACTTGTTTTTCAACATCAATTCATCCAGCATGTCCAGATGTTCTTCATCTGCTATCACCAATAACTTTTTAATATTGCCACTTTTACCATGAAGGTAATATCTCCTAAATAAACGTGATAATGTTTGAATTCCAGGCATTGTATGGTCTTTTATCTATTTATTCATACTGCCTGGCCTGGTAAATGTTGGAATATTATTATGAGGGTATGAATTCCATTGATGAGTAAATCAAATCAATTGATGTATGCATAAGCAAAAAGACCAGGAATTTAAGGATGTGGATTCCTTATTTGAAAATTCCTGTGCACAACTGAATGTTGCATTCCACCCAGAAAAGTATTGTTGGTCTTCTTTTCATTGATTAACTTGCAAAACAATCCCTTTTTAAAAACATAACGAAAACATGCAGGATCGTCGCACCTTCATTAAGAAAAGCATGGTCACTGCAGCCGGAGCAGGACTGGCTGCAGGAACCACATACGGAAATAGTCCTAATACCCTGATTAACAGACAGGAGAGGAAGTTTGTATACCGGACCCTGGGCAGGACAGGTATGGAAGTCCCGGTTATCAGCCTGGGACTGGATTCCACAAAAGATCCCACTCTGATCAGGCAGGCTCTGGATGAAAACATCATGCTTCTTGTGACGCATGAAACCTATTATGGTGGTAATTCCGAAAGAATCATTGGAGAAGTGGTCAAGGGCAGGGACAGGGATTCTTACATGATCATGACAGGTGCATTGGATAACAACACCGTTGATGAAGAAAGGGGATTGTTCAGGGCAGATGCAAGCGGAAAGGATTTACTGAGGCGTGCTGAGGGTTGTCTGGAGCGTTTACAGCTTGAATCTATTGATATTTTTATATTATCCTATGCTGCCAGAAGGGAATCAGTTTTTTTTGAGCCTTACCTGAAAGCGATGGAAACGCTCAAAAAACAGGGAAAAGCAAGATTCCTTGCCATTGCCACGCACAGTCATCAGCCTGAAGCAATCAGGGCTGCAGTGGACACGGGCATTTATGATGTCGTGATGACCGCATATAATTTCCGGATGGATAACCTTCAGGAAATGGATGAGGCATTGAAATATGCTGCGGACGCCAATCTAGGGATTGTAGGTATGAAGACTATGGCAGGAGTATACTGGGATAAAGAAAGAACAAGTCCCATCAACCCGGAGGCAGCCATAAAGTGGGTGCTGCAAAATGAGAATATACATACCGTAGCTCCGGCCTGCTCAAATTTTAATCAGCTCTATCAGGATATCGGCTTGATGGAGGACCTTACACTGGATGAAAAGGAAAAGCGTGACCTTATACCTCCTGGGGAATCATCAGCCGGTTTATACTGCCAGCAATGCGGCAGATGCATTTCCCAGTGCCGGAAAGGGATTAACATACCTGCTGTCATGAGAAGTTACATGTATGCATACGGATACAGAAACCTTGATCACGCTTACAGAACCCTTTGTTTCTCCGGACTTGACGCGGCTTTGTGCAGGGACTGCACTTCCTGTGCAGTCAGTTGTGCAATGGGTTTTGATGTAAGGACAAAAATCCTGGACATTGCCCGGCTTCAGGATGTGCCTTATGATTTCATCCGGACCGGATGATGCGGAACCATATTTTATTATTCCTTAAAATAAGAACAGCCAGAAATTGCGGTTTCTGGAATGTTTAAGGATTTATCAGCATGCTGCTTATCATGGTGTACCAGCCTCTTAAGTAGATTTTTACAATATGCGGGGACATGATCCCGGAATCACCGGCAGTTAATGATATCATGTTTTTATTATCTTTCGGAATTATTCCCTGAATTTTTCTACCATGGACAAACATGACAAAGAACAGGGTAAGGACATGGTCCGGTCTGCCTTGCGCGAACTCATCCAGCCATTTATCGACCTGGCACATACATCACGTGCACTTCTCGGGGTCAACATATCTTACGTTCTGGAGGGCATTACTTATTTTGGAGTAGTGGGTTTACTGGCTATTTTCTTTAACGATTACATCGGACTGGACGACAGACAGGCAGGCTTGATGGTTGGCTTTCTGACCGGGGGTATTACCCTGGCGATGCTTTTCCTGGGTGCAACGGTCGACTGGATCGGAGTCCGCAAAGCCTTTTTGTATTCACTGCTGTTTATGCTTGCCGGCAGGGTATTGCTGACCGCTTCACCGGGACTGGGGCAGTCAGGAATCTGGCATTCTGCACACATCATATCAATGCTTGGTATCCTGGGAATAATTCTGGGTTATGGTATTTATCAGCCTGCAGCTTATACTGCCGTGAAAAAGTTCACGACTGCAAAGACTGCTGCCATGGGCTATGCCATGCTTTATGCCCTGATGAACCTTGGCGGATTTCTTCCCGGCCTAATATCCCCGCCGGTAAGAAGAGCTTTCAATATAACGGGAGTTTTCTGGCTTTACATCATACTAACTGTGGCAGGAATTGTTGTGGTGGCTGTGATTATTACCCGAAAGGCTCAGGAAGAAGCAACACAGAACTCGATATCTCAGGAACAGAATGAGGAGGATGCACTGGAAAAGCTGTCAGGCAAAGAAAAACTGAAATTTTACCTGAAACATTTTCCCCTGAAAGATTTTCGCTTTCTGTTCTTTATTTTCATCCTGATTCCGGTTCAAACCCTGTTTGCACATAATTGGCTGACTCTTCCGCAATATACCAGCAGGGCATTTGAAGGATTTGTACAGAATAATTTTGAATTCTTTGTCAACCTGAATCCCATTCTCATCTTTATCCTTACACCGGTGGTTACGGCACTGACAGCGAAAAAGAATACCTATAAAATGATGATCATCGGCACACTGGTAATGTCTGTACCGACCTTTTTACTGGCCCTGGGACCTGATGTATATACCCTGATGGGGTATCTGATTTTGATGACTGTGGGGGAAGCAATGTGGCAACCTCGCTTTTTACAGTGGGTGGCTGAAATAGCTCCCAGGAACATGACCGGTATCTATATGGGGATAGGACAGTTTCCCTGGTTCCTGACCAAGATCCTGACTTCTCTGTATTCCGGCTGGTTTTTAATGAAATACTGTCCGGACAATACACCGGTTTCAGAATTGAATACAGAAAGCATGTGGCTTATATACGGCCTGATCGCTGTTTCATCACCTGTAGTGCTGTTTCTAACAAGAAAATGGATGATGAAGGGATTCCGGGAAAAGATGCAAAGTCCTGCGGATTGATTGTGGAAGGCCGGTTCCTGAGCGATCGTTTCTGCATTTGATATCTGCTTCTGGTGAGATGAATTCGGCAGTATAAGATGCCGGAATCAGAATCATTCACGTGACCAAAGACCTGGTCCGTGATAAACAAAGCAATTCCTATTGTGAAACAGGCTGAATGTCAAGAATTTGATCCATCCATCGGAAGACCTTCTCCTGACTCTCTTTTCCGCACATTTCAAGGCTTTGCACGCAAACAAACTTGATACGCTGATCATTCTCACAAACTTTAATTTTCTCATCTATGTAATTGACAGAACGTTTATATGGCTGCATATAGCTGAGTTCGGGTTTGATGATCTGCCTGTTTCCATGCAGCAATTGCAGGTGGTTTGAGAGGGAGATGAAAGTATGCTGGCAGTAATTCCGGAATCTGTAAGTGATATTTTTCACTAACAATTGCATGTTACGGCCATAAAATTCTTCTATTGTTTTCAGTTCGACAGTGTGCGGTGTATGGCTGTTCGCAAAATATCTGAACTTGAAACCAAGCAATGACGCGGAATGCCATTGTCCCATATGAAAAGAAGCTCTTGGTTGAAAGTCGGCATGATTTAATAGATATTTGTTAACTGCTTTTTTTGCAGTATTCCATAAGATCCTGAGTACCGGTGCAGCGACCCACTTTCCCCGCAGTAAGGGCCGGTTGTCTTTAAACCAGTCTTCGGGTTCTGTTTTCCTGATCAGAAAAGTATCATCATTAAAGTACACGAAGTTTTCAGAGATACCTTTGATTCTCCATATCATATTTCCTATGGATATGCTGTTGAAGGTAGGCAAATGGTCCTCAAAACCTTCAAAAATCTCCGTATGATCCACAATCCTGAGTGAATTCAGCCTTTCGGGGAAATAGGTTTTGATATCTTCATACAGATTCGGATCCTGGTTGTCCGTAATGATAAAGAGATTTCTCACAAAAGGGGCAAACCTGAAGATGGACAGGACACAATACCGGATCTCATCGAGCGAGGCGAAACGGGTGGGATGTGCCCCCGGATGCTTACTGTCTTCTTTTCCTTTAAGATAGCTCTTCTTTTTTTCAGCCAACCGTTGATCACTGCCATCAACCCAAGCAATTACCGCGTCAATGGGATGGTTATTCTCAATTGAGGCATTTGAATTCATTTAATCAATGGTTTTGGGTAGAAATAAACATGTAACAACATTTTAAAATCATTATGAAAAACAAAGCAATACAGGTATCAGGTCAACGGCTTGATCAGTTTTCTCTCCATGACTTCATCCATCCATTTAAAAATCCTTTCCCGTTCTTCTTTGCTGAACAAATCCAGGCTTTGCGCACAGACAGACTTGATCCCTTTATCTTTTTCACAACGCCTGATCTTTCTGTCTAGCTTTTTTTTTGAATAAAAAGGATGTAAATATCCCAG
>JAFGPB010000012.1 GCA_016926205.1 Bacteroidales bacterium | reverse complement strand
TCCAAGAACCATATCTCCATTGTGTTTGGCACCTCAATAGGTGCTGCAAATTTAATCTACTTTTTTGTATTCACAAATAATTTGCATGACATAACGGTGAGATAACTTAAATCATCGGAGACCGGTAGTCCTGAGCGTCCATTCTGCATTTGAGGGAATGTTTCTGACCTGTAATCCTGAGTATCCATTCTGCATTTGAGGGAATGTTTCTGACAGGTCCTCCTGAGTGTCCTTGCCGCATTGGAGGAGTAGGTTCAGGCCGTTCATCCTGAATGACCATTTTGCTTTAAGATGATTGTTTCACGCCGCTCTCCTTAACAGTCATTTGGCTTGTAAAGGGATTATTTCAGGCCGGTCATCTTTTTTATTTCGTTGAGTTTGTTCAGGGCTTCCAGGGGTGTCAAATTGTTGATGTCCGTGCCTGCGATCTCATCGCGGATTTGCTTTAATACCGGGTCATCGAGCTGAAAGAAACTGAGTTGAAATCCTTCGCGTTTTTCTGCAAGGCCTTCGACCGGTCGCGAAAGCTGATGACCATCCTCCTGTCCTTCCAGTTCTTTCAGCACTTCATTGGCACGGTTGACCAGACTCCTGGGAATGCCGGCCATACGGGCAACATGAATTCCGAAGCTGTGTTCGCTTCCGCCTTTCACAAGTTTACGAAGGAAGATGACCCGGTCGTCAAGTTCCTTTACGGAAATATTATAATTCCTGACCCTTTGAAAAGAACCTTCCATGGCATTAAGCTCATGGTAGTGCGTGGCGAACATGGTTTTTGCCTTGAATCCGGGCAACTCATGCAGATATTCGACAAGCGCCCAGGCAATGGAAATCCCGTCATATGTGCTGGTACCCCGACCGATTTCATCGAGCAGGATCAGGCTGCGTTCAGAAAGGTTGTTCAGAATGCTGGCCGTTTCCAGCATCTCGACCATGAATGTGGATTCACCCATGGATATATTATCTGAGGCTCCCACCCGCGTGAATATTTTATCCACAAGACCGATCTTTGCGGATTCCGCAGGTACGTAACAGCCCATCTGAGCCATCAGTACAATCAGGGCGGTTTGTCGCAGCAATGCCGATTTACCCGACATATTCGGACCTGTAAGAATGATGATCTGCTGTTCCTGATTGTCGAGGTAAAGGTCGTTTGGAATATATTCTTCATCGGCAGGGAGCTGTCTTTCAATGACCGGATGTCTGCCCTGCCGGATGTCAATGACATGTGTATCGTTAACTTCAGGTTTGTTATATTGATTTTCAGAAGTGCAAACAGCGAACGAGATCATGCAGTCGAGACGGGCTACAAGCGCGGCATTCAGCTGCACCGGTTCAGTATATTCCGAAACGGCATTGACCAGGTCATTAAATATCCGGGTTTCCAGCTCAGTTATTTTTTCTTCTGCACCGAGAATCTTTGATTCATATTCTTTGAGTTCTTCGGTAATGTATCGTTCTGCGCTTACAAGGGTCTGTTTTCTGATCCATTCCTGAGGCACCTTGTCCTTATGTGTGTTCCTTACTTCGATGTAATAGCCGAAAACATTGTTGAAGGATATTTTCAAAGAAGGTATACCGGTATTCTCAGTTTCACGCTGCTGAATTTTCAGAAGATGTTCTTTCCCGGAATGAAGGATCTCCCGGAGCTCATCCAGCTCAGCAGAGACCCCCTGCCTGATGATGTTTCCCCGTCCGGTTTGAGCCGGCGCATCAGGCTGCAATTCAGAAGCGATCCTTTCAGAAGCCGGTTTACAGGGATCCAGCTGTTCCCCGATCCGTTGCAGGACAGGTTCGTCAGAGCCTGAACACAGCTCTTTCAATGAATGGATGGCTTCAAGTGCGTTCCTGAGCTGGAGGACTTCCCTGGGTGTGATCCTGCCGACTGCAACGCGTGAAATAAGGCGTTCCAGATCCCCGATACGTTTGTGTTTTTCCCGGACCTCTTCCCGCAGCTCCGGATTGGCAATCATAAAGCTTACCACTTTCAGCCGTTCCCCTATTGCATCTTTATCTTTTAGCGGCATCGCGATCCATCTTTTCATCAACCGTGCTCCCATAGAAGTGACTGTCCGGTCGATGATGTCAATAAATGCCTTACCTCCTTCGAAAAGAGGATGAAAAAGTTCAAGGTTGCGTACGGTAAATTTGTCAAGCCATACATAATGGTCCTCATGAATTCGGGATAATGATTGGATATGTTTTAACTGATGATGCTCAGTCAGTTCCAGGTAGTGTAATATGGCTCCGGCTGCCGTAATGCCCTGAGTCAGGTTATTGATTCCAAATCCTTTGAGTGAACTTGTCTCAAAATGTTTCAGAAGCCTGTCACGTGATGCTTCCTCAGAAAACATCCAGTCATCAAGTTTATAAGTGCAGAATTTGTTCCCGAACATGTCCTGAAATTGTTTCTGTTTGTTTCTTTCAAATAAAACTTCTTTTGGTGAGAAATTGTGCAGAAGTTTGTCGATATACTCATAACTGCCTTCGGAAACCAGGAATTCACCCGTGGATATATCAAGGAAGGAAACCCCTGCTGTGTTTTTACCCAGATGTACTGAAGCCAGGAAGTTGTTTTCCCTGTTATTGAGCACATGCTCACTCAGGGCGATGCCGGGCGTCACAAGCTCGATAATCCCTCTTTTAACTATTTTTTTTGCCAGCCTGGGATCTTCAAGCTGTTCGCAGATGGCTACACGATGACCGGCTCTTACAAGCTTTGGCAGGTATGTATCGATGGCATGATGGGGGAAACCGGCAAGCTCTACAAAGGACGCAGAACCATTTGCCCTTCTTGTGAGCGTTATGCCAAGAATTTCCGAGGTTTTTACAGCATCGCCGCCGAAAGTTTCATAAAAATCACCCACCCTGAACAAGAGAATCGCATCGGGATGTCTGGCTTTGATGCCTGCATACTGCTTCATCAAAGGTGTGTTGATCATATTGATGTCGGTCTTCAACAGTGCAGTGATTTTTATCTAAAATTAAGCCAAGTGATTTGAAGTGCAAAAAACTAAATGAATTTGATATAAAAAATTATTAAACAATAAAAATTCTTTGTTCCTGCAAATGCCGAATGTAACAGTTAACGGGAGAGATGCAATATTTGCTTAATTTTGCTTTTATTCAATGTGTGCCGGATGGAACTCAGCAGATTTATACATCTTCTCTTGATGGAGCTTCAGGAGAACAAGGGATTGCATTCATATTACAAGCCTGCTGACAGAACCAGAAGTTACCTGTTCCGAAGGGCTTACATTGAGCAGAGGTTGATGTATATCCGGGACCATATCCCTGAAAGTCCCTGCAGCATCTGGGATGCAGGATGCGGTTTTGGTACTGCCGGTATTTTTCTGGCACTCAACGGGTATAAGGTTTATGGCAATACACTGGAATATTATTACGATCTGATTCAGAGACGTACAGAATACTGGAAGCAGTTTGGTGATCTCAGCAACCTGACAATCCGTTATGAAAACCTTTATGATATGCCCGATAATCCGGAAGCATACGATGTGATTTTGTTACAGGACACCCTTCACCACCTGGAGCCTGTCAATGAGGCTGCAGGAATATTTTACCGAAATCTTAAACCCGGAGGGAGGCTTTTGGTTGTGGAAGAAAATGGCAGCAGCATTTTCATCATCCTGAAGAATTTTCTCAAAAGGGGATTCAGAACCACGGTCCGGTATTATGACGAGCGTCTGGGTAAAACCATCCTCATGGGTAATGAGAATTCCAGGGGGATCCGTGAATGGCAGGAACTATTTCAGGGAGTGGGTTTTTCCCGGGGGAATGATGAGGTGGACTACATAAGACTTTTTCCACCTTTTATGTTCAATACGCGGCATTACGCAAAAAGACTGCGGCAGGAGCGTGAGATCATCCGGAAGAACATGAGTATCATGCGTTTTATATGTTTTGGGATCAACTTTGTTTTGACAAAGCAGCTTGAATAATTAAATTATTAAGGATAAAAGGTAAATTTGAAGCCGGTCATAATGTGTTTATTCTTATTACTGAACACCGGTTACCGGATAATTAATCCAAAGAATCAGCATTATAACGAAAACTTCAGAAGAAATGGGCAGAAAGAGCAAATCCGTTCCGGTTACAGTATTTGCCGGTAAAACATGGGAAACCTTACTGCTGAAGAGCCTTTTGGAAGATGCTGGCATTGTAGTTTTTCTGAAGGATGAAGCAATTGGCACACTGGCACCCTGGCATGTCGGTCCGGGCGGAACCGGTGCGGTGAAAGTTGTTGTGGCAGAGGAAGATTTTGAACTGGCAAGTCAGATCGTGAATGAATTTAAGAAAAATATAAAAAAATAATCCGGTGATACTTTCTATTCTGCCGGATTAAATGGTCAGAAATGGTGTCTAATATGAATCAATGACAGCTTAAAATATGGCTATGAATTATGGTTCAGATAAAAAATCAGCCGTACAGGCAAAATTTGACGCACAGAAGATCGCTTTCGGGCCGGTGATGTTTCAGGCTGCCCGGGCCCTGCGGGATCTTGATATCCTTAAGTGCGTGAATGAGTCGCCCGAAGGGATTACCATTGCTGAAGTCGCAGACCGGCTTGAATTGCGGGAATATGGAGTAAAAGTCCTGCTGGAAGCCGGACTCAGCCTTGAACTTGTCAGGGTTGAAAACGACAGGTTCTTCCTTACCAAAACAGGCTGGCACATACTGAATGACACACTAACCCGTGTGAACATGGATTTCACAAACGATGTGAATTATCTGGGGATGTTCTCCCTGACGGAGTCCATCAGGACCGGCAGGCCTGAAGGACTGAAAGTGTTTGGAGGCTGGAGCACCGTTTACGAAGGTTTGTCAAAGTTGCCGCCTGAAGCAAGGGAGAGCTGGTTTGCCTTTGACCATTATTATTCTGATCAGGCTTTCCCTGAAGTCATGCCCGTTGTTTTCAGAAATAAACCTGCTCATATTCTTGACATAGGAGGGAATACCGGGAAATTTGCCATAAAATGTATGGAATGCGATGGACATGTAAAAGTCACCATACTGGATTTATCCGCACAACTGAAAAAAGCGGAAGAAAACATCAGAAAAGCCGGCTTTGAGAAACGGATAGATTTGTATCCCATGGATTTGCTCGATCATTCAGAACCATTGCCAAAGGATCACGATATTATCTGGATGAGCCAGTTTTTGGATTGCTTCTCTCAAAAAGACATTCTGGAGTTGTTAAGAAGATCAAAGGAGGCCATGCACAAGGATTCGGAACTGTTTATCCTGGAAACATACTGGGATAAGCAAAAATATGAGGCTTCCACATACTGCCTGCATGCCACATCTCTCTATTTTACAGATATCGCAAACGGATGCAGCCAGATGTATCATTCTGAAGACCTGCTCAGACTGATTGAAAAATCGGGACTCACAGTGCAGGAAACGATAGAGAACATTGGTATCAGCCATACCCTCTTCATTTGCAAAAAATAAGGATGGTAACGGATGAGGCATAATAACAGGCAATGAACAACAATTTTTCTTTACTGATGAGTCAAAATCTTTATATTTGCTGACCCGTAATATTTGGTTATCAGTAATTCATTATAAATGAATTTTTTACAAAGTATCATCATAGCCATAGTCGAAGGCATCACTGAGTTCCTGCCCATTTCCAGCACGGGCCACATGATCATTGTACAAAAGCTTCTGGGCATTAGAAACAGCGATTTTACCAATCTTTATATTGTGAACATTCAGTTCGGAGCAATACTCTCGGTAGTTGTCCTGTACTGGAAAAAATTTATCGAACCCCTGAGGAAAAATAAAACTGAAGGCAATTTTCTGAAACGTTTCCAGTATAAATATGATTTTTACCTGAAACTGCTGGCAGCATTTTTACCGGCAGCCTTTTTCGGGTTGCTGTTCCGTGATCAGATCTATAAAATGCTGGAAAGTGTTGTTGTTGTAGCTATATCACTGGTGGCCGGAGGAATAGTCCTGGTTTTTGTGGACGACTGGTTCGGGAAAGAAACTGAAGACCGGAAAATAACATACCCCAAAGCATTTAAGATCGGTTTTTTTCAGGTGATTGCCATGATACCCGGTATGTCGCGGTCCGCTGCCACGATTATTGGAGGACTGACACAGAAACTTACACGGAAAAGAGCTGCCGAGTTTTCCTTTTTCCTTGCCGTTCCCACCATGCTGGCAGCTTCAGCGCTGGAAGTATTCAGCAATTTTCATTCGCTCGGCGCAAATCATGTTACATTGCTGGTGGCAGGGAACATCGTGGCTTTTATCGTTGCATTGCTGGCCATTAAGGGTTTTATCTCATACCTGACCCGGCATGGATTCAGGGTATTTGGTTATTACCGGATCTTTGTGGGTTTGCTGATTATAATACTTTTGCTGATGGGCGTGGATTTGCAGATAGCAGGAGGATAAGGGACAGCTTTCAGACGAATAGACGGTTATTTTGGTCTAATAGATAAACGGACTATGAAAGATACGATCAGGATCATTACTTGGAATGTGAACGGCATCAGGGCGATGGTCGGGAAGGGTTTCTATGGTACCATGAAGCAACTGGATGCCGATATCATCTGTATACAGGAAACGAAAGCCGATGAGAAAGTGGTGCAGGATGTTGCAGCGGATATGAACGGATATCAATTCCTGGCCAGCTCAGCAGTCAAAAAGGGTTATTCCGGTACGGCGGTCTTCACCCGGCCTGAACCGGTAAAGCATTTTCTTAATACGGGAAAAGAGGAACACGACCAGGAAGGAAGGATGATCACGGTTGAATATGAAAAATTCTTCCTGGTCAATTTATATGTCCCCAATTCGGGACAGGATCTGAAACGCCTGGATTACAGGAAGGAATGGGATGAACATAGGGTTCAATATATTAAAGACCTGCTTGAAAATAAACCCGTAATCATAACCGGAGATCTGAATGTGGCACATGAACCCATTGACCTGGCCAGGCCAAAGGAAAATTTCAACAAATCTGCAGGCTATACACAGGTAGAGATTGACGGATTCAAAGCGTATCTTAAAGCGGGTTTTACAGATGTTTACAGGATGCTTCATCCGGATAAGGTCCAGTATACTTTCTGGAACCAGCGTTTCAGGGCAAGGGAAAGAAATGTGGGATGGCGCATCGATTATTTCCTGGTCAGCAAAGAAATTGTCAACCACGTTAAAGACAGCTATATCCTGGATGATATCATGGGTTCGGACCATTGTCCGGTAGTGCTTGAGATTTCTTTTTGAGAAAAACAAAAAAGGTGCACCAAGAATTCATGGAGACACCCTCTTTTTTTGTGGTGCCACGTGGAATTGAACCACGGACACACGGATTTTCAGTCCGTTGCTCTACCAACTGAGCTATGGCACCCGCACACGTTAATCAGGTTGCAAATCTAAAGAAAAAAACAATTCGTTTGAACATTTTTGTTTCATTTTCAAAGGATCTCATTTTCAAATTCAGGAAATGATTCTGACGTTTGGAATAACGGTGTTTTTAATAGTTTTGATGCTCTGACGGGGTAGCTGTCTGCAGTGCGCCAATATTTCATAAGGAGCGACACCTGTTGTACATGTGAAATCTATTATTGCTATTTTTGTGAAGGACAGAAGCAGTATGGAATACCTGACGCATACCTTGTCAAACGGCATAAGACTGGTACACAAACCGGTCGACAGCATTATTGCACATACGGGATTGTTCATCAATGCCGGTTCACGAGATGAGAACGAGGAAGAGCACGGAATGGCCCACCTGATCGAGCACATGCTTTTCAAGGGAACAGAGAAACGCAGGGCATTTCATATTTTAAGCCGCATGGAAAATGTGGGTGGTGAAATCAATGCCTATACCACAAAAGAGGAGACGGTAATTTATTCCACTTTTTTCAGCGAGTATTATAGCAGGGCTCTTGAGCTGATCGGTGATATTGCCTTTCATTCCAGCTTCCCGTTACAGGAACTTAAAAAGGAGAAAGAAATCATCCTGGATGAGATCAATTCCTATAAAGATTCACCTTCGGAACTGATATTTGATGAATTTGAAGAGCTGTTGTTTGATGGCAATCCTTTGAGCCGGAATATCCTTGGTGATGAAAAAAAGCTGAAGACCTTTCAGTCCTTTCAAATGCACGAATTCATTGAAAGGAATTATGCAACTGATCAAATGGTTGTTTCTTCAGTGGGCAGGATTGGATTCAGCAGGTTGATCAGACTGTTTGAAATGTATTTCAGTAGCATTGACTTAAAGGGATCCGGTGGAAGACTACCTGTACAATACCATTACAAACCAGTAATGAAGACTGTTGACCGGCAAACATACCAGGCACATTGTATTGTCGGCAACATTGCATATGATATCAGGGACGACAAAAGGATAGTCCTTGCCCTGCTGAACAATCTGCTCGGAGGTCCCGGACTGAATTCCCGGCTCAACATGGCTTTGCGTGAGCGAAAGGGTTTTGCCTACACCATCGATTCACTCTATACACCCTATGGGGACACGGGCAATCTGACCATATACTTCGGAACGGACAAGTCACTGGTTGAAAAATGCATTCTGATCGTTCTGAAGGAGCTTCGTACGCTGTGTACAAAATCATTAAGCCATGCACAGCTCGTCATTGCAAAAAAACAGATCATGGGTCAGGCGGCAATTTCAGCTGAGATCAATGAAAGCAATATGCTGACGATGGGAAAGAGTTTTTTGCTTTTTAACAAAGTTGAGGATCTGAAAGAAACCGGTAGAAAGCTGGATGCCATCACAGAAAAACAGTTGCTGGCAGTAGCCAATGAAGTGCTTGATCCTGAAAAACTTTCATATCTGATTTACAGATAAGTTTATTACCAGAATGAATATGGATAAGGACATCACCAGAGAAATATCAGGTTATATTTTGGATCATACAACTTCTGAAGATCCTGTTTTACATGAATTATACAGAGAAACAAACCTTAAAGCCGTTTACCCGCGGATGGTTTCAGGGCATCCTCAGGGAAAGCTCATTGAAATGCTGAGCTGTATGATTCGTCCTTTTAAGATCCTAGAAATAGGCACCTTCACGGGATATTCGGCCATATGTCTGGCCAGAGGCTTGAGGAGAGAGGGAATGTTGCATACCATAGAGATCAATGACGAACTCGGGGAAATGGCACTGAGGTATTTCAGCAAGGCGGGATTACAGGACAGGATCATCCTTCATAACGGGGATGCACTGAAGATCATACCCGCTCTGGAAGACATGTTTGATATGGTTTTTATCGACGGAAACAAACAACAGTATGTACAATACTACCAGCTCGTTTTTCCGAAAGTGGTTCCGGGAGGATATATTCTTGCGGACAATGTACTTTGGGATGGTAAGGTGGTTCAGGAGCCGGAAACAATGGACAAAGAAACCAGGGGCATTGCTGTGTTTAATGACTTTGTTTATCAGGATGAGCGTGTTGAACAAGTTATACTGCCCATCAGGGATGGCCTAACTATTGTTAAGAAGTTGAACTTTTAGCACAATCGGTTGTTTTAGATTTGTAAATCACGTTAATATGGGAGCATATGCGATTCGTGAACTGGAAAATCTTTCCGGGATCAAAGCACATACCATCAGGATTTGGGAAAAAAGGTACGGATTGATTTCCCCTCATCGGACCTCGACGAATATCAGGACTTATTGTGACGAGGACCTGAAAAAACTTCTGAATATTTCCTTATTGAACCGGAACGGCGTCAAGATATCCACAATTGCAAAATTGTCGGATGAAGAGATTGCTGAAAGGATCAGGGAAATAACAGCTGATGCCCGTGATGCTGAAAACCAGATTGAATTTCTTACTACGGCCATGATTGACCTTGATGAATACAGCTTTGAACAGGTACTGGCAAAATCAATCATTCGTTTTGGTTTTGAAGATACAGTCACCAGACTACTGTATCCGTTTCTCAATAAAATTGGAATGATGTGGCAGACCGGCAGCATTATTCCTGTCCATGAACATTTCATCTCCAACCTGGTCAGGCAGAAGCTTTTTGTTGCTATTGACGGAATTACAGTCAAAAACACCGGTCATTCAAAACGTTTCGTCTTTTTTTTACCGGAAGGTGAACTCCATGAACTGGCATTGCTGTTTTTGTGCTATCTTACAAAGAAAAGGGGACATCCGTCAATTTACCTGGGCCAGTCAGTCCCGCTAAGCAACCTCTCGGAGGTTGTCCGCCTGCGGCAGATTGATGTTCTGGTTACTTCCGTAACTTCCTCCATTCACGGTGATGATTTGACAGAATACATCAGCAGCCTGTCGAAGGAGTTTTCCGGTCAAATCATCTATATAGGAGGATCTCGGATCGATCCTGCGAATCATGACCATCCATCCAATATAATAATTCTGGATTCCCTTGCTGATTTTCAGAAAAGGCTTGAAGAATTCGAACCGGTGAACATCAGCGATTAGGAAAAATAATTAAATAAGGGAGGAGAGATCCTTAAAAAAATTAT
>JAFGPB010000079.1 GCA_016926205.1 Bacteroidales bacterium | reverse complement strand
TGAAAGATATTGGTTACCAGACCGGTACTGGTGTCATGATTGGCCTTCCCTTTCAGACGATCGACGATCTGGCAGGCGACCTGCTGTTCATGAAGCAATATGATGTCGATATGGTAGGTATGGGACCTTACCTGGAACATGAGGACACTCCCTTTTATCATTTAAGAAATTTGTTGCCGGGACACTTTGAAAGGTTTCAACTTACACTGAAAATGATCGCACTGCTGAGAATCATGATGAAAGACATCAACATTGCGGCTACTACGGCAATCCAGACCATAAACCATGCGGGCAGGGAAAAAGCTGTCGAAGCAGGGGCCAATGTAATTATGCCAAACATCACCCCTGTGAAATACCGCCAATATTATTCGTTGTATGACGGAAAACCCTGTTTAAAAGAACCCTTCACGCATTCCCGGATTTCTCCGGATCACCTGAGAAACGGACTGATCAGCCGGATTGCATACGATGACTGGGGAGATTCCAGACATTACCTCAACAGAACGGGATCATGACTTTTATTATGTATTCTGAAGATTCATTTTATTAATTTTATGAACAAATACCCCGGTCATGATCAACAGACAGCTGCTCGAACCCGGAAGCATCGTTGTGGTGGGTGGCTCCAACAATCTGCAGAAACCTGGCGGAAAGATCATTCAAAACATCCTGAGAGACGGATATGGAGGAAACCTTTATGCCGTCAATCCCACCAAGGATGTGATACAGGGTGTTCCTTCATTCAGGAACATTGAGGAACTTCCATCAGTTGAACTTGCCATACTGGTCATTGCCGCACCCCTGTGTAAGGAGGTCATGCAAAAACTTGCAGAACAAAAGCATACAAGTGCATTTATCGTGCTGTCGGCCGGATTCAGTGAAGAAGGTGAAGAAGGGAAAAAGCTTGAGCTTGAGCTTGCCGAAGTTGCAGACAAGTCCGGTTCCTGCCTGATCGGGCCGAATTGTATCGGTGTGGTAACACAGACTTACAGCGGTGTGTTCACAACGCCCGTTCCACGGCTCAGCAGCAAAGGCTGTGATTTTGTTTCCGGTTCCGGAGCTGTTGCGGTATTTATCATTGAATCAGCAATGCAAAAAGGACTTACATTCTCAAGCATGTATTCTGTCGGGAACAGCGCACAGACCGGTATTGAAGAGGTGCTGGAATACTGGGACAACCACTATGCTGAAGGTGTCAGTTCACCCATCAAGCTCATTTATCTTGAAAGCATCAGGGATCCCGATAAACTGCTGCATCATGCCTCCTGTCTGATCCGCAAAGGATGTAAGATCGCAGCCATTAAAGCCGGGACGACTGAAGAAGGGATCCGTGCAGCCGTATCGCACACGGGAGCCATTACCTCGGCCGATTCTGCAGTTGAGGCATTGTTCCGAAAAGCAGGTATTGTAAGATGTTTTGGCCGGGAAGAACTCACGACAGTAGCGTCAGTATTTACCCAGAAGCAAATGAAGGGTAAAAATATGGCGATCATCACCCATGCAGGGGGACCGGCCGTAATGCTGACCGATGCGCTGTCTGCCGGGGGACTGAAAATTCCGACCATTCCTCAGGACAAACAGGAAGGTCTGCTTTCATTGATGAATCCGGGAGCATCAGCCCAAAACCCCATTGATCTTATCGCTACAGGCAACATCGAACAGCTCGGGAAGGTAATTGATTATGCTGACAAGCAATTGCCCTTTATCGACGGAATGAGTGTTATCTTCGGAAGTAACGGCCTGATTGATATTGCAGAGATCTATGACCTGCTGCACCGAAAAATCAATGAATGCGTCAAACCGATCTATCCCATTCTGCCTTCCGTTACCAGTACAGCAAAAGAACTTGGGGATTTCGTAAACAAAGGGCATGTCTGTTACTCTGATGAAGTGGTTCTGGGACATGCCCTTACAAAAATCCACAATACTCCTTACCCTGCCGAAGAAAAAATTTTCCTTGAAGGCATTGATGTTCAACGTATCAGACAAACCATAGCGTCAGCACCGAACGGCTTTGCAGAACCCAGACTGATCAGAAGATTTTTGGAAATAGCAGGCATTCCCGTGGTCCGGGAAGGTTTATCCACAAGCAAAAGAAAACTCATTGCCCTGGCAACTGAAATTGGCTATCCACTGGTAATAAAAGCAGTAGGACCGGTACACAAATCCGAGATCGGTGGCGTAACCCTGAATATAAAATCACAGGAGCATTTGCTTGCCGAATACAAAAGGATGAGAAGAATAAAAGGAGTGAAATCCGTGCTGATCCAGCCTATGCTTACAGGTACCGAACTCTTTGTCGGAGCCATGTATGAATCCCGTTTCGGTCATGTTATCATGGTTGGTCTGGGCGGTATATTTGTCGAAGTACTTGGTGATTTTTCATCCGGTCTCGCTCCTTTGACTTTTAATGAAGCTGATTCCATGATCAGAAGTCTTAAAAGTTACAGGATCATACGCGGAACACGAGGTAAAAAAGGAGTGGATGAAAAGAAACTGGCTGAGATTATTGTCAGGTTATCCAGTTTGTTAAGATTTGCCACTGAAATCAAGGAGGTCGATCTCAATCCGTTAGTTGGCGATCCTGATCACATTACTGTGGTGGATGCAAGAATGAGGATTGAAAAATAAGCATTGTACATACAAAAATAAGAAGTCTTATTTTGCATATATTCGAAGTTTCATTAATAGATAATTTCAAAACCAGATACCATGATCATACACCAGTTGTCCGTATTTCTGGAAAACAAGGCCGGAAGACTTACTGAAGTGCTTGATGCCCTTGGTAAAGAGAATATTAGGATTAAGGCCCTGAGTATTGCAGACACTTCCGAATTCGGCATCCTCCGGATGCTTGTGTCCGATCCTGAAAAAGCCAGACAAACGCTTAAAGAAAGATCGTTCACGGTCAATATTACCGAAGTGATTTCCATTATGACACCCAATGAAGCCAGCTACTATGCCAAGGCGTTGAAAATATTGTCCGATCTGGAAATCAGCATTGAATACACATATGCTTTCTCAGTCGGTGAGAAATCTATTGTTGTGATGCGTTGCAGCAATAATGAGCTGGCGATAAAAGCCTTAAAGGATCATGAAATGGAACTGATCCGGGCAAGTGATTTGTACAGGATCTGAAATCTGAAACTGATCCGCGCATGGAATTCATGAGTCACAGAGGATTTGAAACTGACCGTGGCAATGGCTCAGAGGGGATCCCGGGTTATGGATCAGTCAGGGCTGATGAATCATACAGGATCTGAGACAGGGTGACTGATCAATAAATATAACGTTAATTACATCGGAAGCAGAAATGAATATCTGGAATGCGCACTTTGAGTGCATGGAGCTCAGTGAACTCAGGAGAATTCAAACCACGAGGCTTCAGGAAACCATGGAAAGGGTTTATTTCAACGTGCCCTATTACCGCAATAAAATGCAGGAAGCCGGACTCGGTCCCGAAAGCCTTCAGCATCCGGAGGACCTGCAGAAGTTTCCTTTTACTACCAAGCAGGACCTCAGGGATAACTACCCCTTCAGTTTGTTCGCAGTGCCCATCAGTGAGATCGTCAGGATACATGCATCATCGGGTACTACCGGTAAGCCTACTGTTGTCGGCTATACCCGCCGGGATATTGTTACCTGGTCGGAAGTGATGGCACGCACGCTGACCAGTGCGGGTGCAAACCGGAATGACTTTATTCATGTTGCATACGGTTATGGTCTTTTCACCGGCGGACTAGGCCTTCATTACGGAGGCGAAAAAATTGGCGCATCCGTCATACCCGTATCAGGTGGAAATACCAAGAGACAACTGCAACTGATGCAGGATTTCGGAAGTACGGTTCTGGCCTGTACACCCACTTATGCTTTGTTCCTTGCGGAAGCTATTGAAGAAAATCATATCGACCGGAATACACTGAAACTACATACTGGTGTTTTTGGAGCCGAACCATGGACCGAGAATATGCGCAGGGAAATAGAAGAAAAACTCAGGATCAGGGCAATTGACATCTATGGATTAAGTGAGATCATCGGGCCCGGTGTTGCCAGTGAATGCATCATGCAAAACGGACTGCATATCAATGAGGACCATTTCTACCCAGAAATCATCGATCCCGACACACTCGAGGTACTACCTGAAGGTAAAGCAGGTGAACTGGTATTCACAACCATTACCAAGGAAGGATTGCCTCTGATCAGATACCGCACACGGGATCTGACCCGCCTGACCTATGGAAAATGCCCCTGCGGCCGGACGCTGGTCAGAATGGAAAAATGTCTGGGACGCAGTGATGACATGCTGATTATCCGTGGCGTTAACCTGTTTCCGTCACAGATTGAAAGTATTTTGCTTGAAATGTCTGAGATCAAGCCGCATTACCAGCTGATCGCTGACCGCATCAACAATCTTGACACACTGGAACTGCAGGTTGAAGTTGATGAAGAATTCTTTCAGGATAAGATCAGTCAGCTGCAGACTTTAAGGCAGAAGATCCAGAACAACCTGGAAAGCACCATGGGAATCAGTATTCAGGTGCATCTTGTCGAGCCCAAGACCCTTGCCAGAAGTGAGGGTAAATCACAGAGGGTAATAGACAAAAGAAAATATTAACCAATGATTTCAAGTACATGCCTGAAATTCCCATACCAGCAGAACTGATCAGGAAACTTGCGATGCAGACCGGAGTGGATCATCCGGGCAAAGCCTCGATCCGTGAGATTGTGAACCTCGTGAACCTGATCGAAAAGAATACAGGAATCAGGTTCGTCAGGATGGAAATGGGTGTCCCCGGACTCAAACCTCCGGGAATCGCTTTAAAAGCTGAAACAGATGCACTTGCTGAAGGTATTGCTTCCATCTATCCGCCTATAGAAGGTGTTGATGTATTGAAGACGGAGGCATCCAGATTTGTAAAGCTGTTTCTTAATGCAGAAGTAAATCCTGCAGGATGCATTCCTACCTGCGGATCCATGCAGGGATCCATGATTTGCTTTCTTACCGTGAACCGAACGGATCCATACAGGAAAAGAACACTGTTCATCGATCCGGGATTTCCTGTACACAAACAACAATGCCAGGTAATCGGGGATGAATACGATTCATTCGACATTTATGAATACCGCGGGAAAAAATTGAAGGCAAAAATCAAAAGCCATCTCGAATCCGGCAAGGTTTCAAGCATTCTTTATTCCAATCCGAACAATCCTTCATGGATCTGTCTGGATGAGGAAGAGCTGCAGATTCTAGGGGAGCTTGCCACCGATTATGATACTGTTGTGATTGAAGACCTGGCCTATTTCGGGATGGATTTCAGAAAAGACATATCCGTACCGGGCATCAAACCTTTTCAGTCTACCATAGCCAGCTATACCGACAACTATGTTATTCTGATATCCTCCTCAAAAGTATTCAGTTATGCAGGCCAGCGGATCGCTTTAATGGTCATATCGGACGGACTGTTTAACAGACGGTATCCCGGACTTAAGAGATTTTATACTTCAGAAGTGCTTGGCCATACCATGATCTACGGAGCACTCTATGCACTTTCAGCCGGAGCCCCGCACTCGGCCCAGAAAGCTGTTGCAGCCATACTTAAAGCTGCCAACGACGGAACTTACAACATCCTCAACGATATCAGGCAATATGGTGAGCGGGCAAGGTACATAAAAAAGGTATTTACCGACAACGGATTCAGGATCGTCTATGACAGGGACCAGGATGTTCCCATTGCGGACGGTTTTTATTTCACAATTTCCTATCCCGGTTTTACAGGAAGTGAACTGCTCGAAAAACTCCTGCATTATGGAATCAGTGCCATCACTCTTGACATCACAGGAAGCAACCGTGCGGAAGGCTTAAGGGCATGTGTGTCCCAGACCGGACCTGAGCTCTACAGGGATCTGGAGGAAAGACTCAGAATTTTTAACACGGATCATTTATAGTTTTATTGGAAAATATGCAAAAAAATAACAATATTTGCCGCTCGCACCTGAAAATGAGAAGAGCATTTTCTAAAACTGTATCCTCTATTCAATAATTGCTAACTATTCATCCGATGGCTAAAATCAAAGGAGCGATTGTAATTGACATTGAAAGATGCAAGGGCTGTGAACTGTGTGTGGATGCATGCCCGACCGATGTGATCGGAATGGAAAAGAAAGTCAACAGCAAAGGATACCATTATGCAGCCATGGAACATCCGGAGAATTGCACAGGCTGTGTCAATTGCGCACTGGTCTGTCCGGATGCCGTGATTACTGTCTACCGGAAAAAATTTGAAGACTAATACCATACCGACATGGCCGACATTAAACTAATGAAAGGTAATGAGGCATTTGCAGAGGCAGCAATCAGGGCCGGTTGTGATGCGTACTTCGGCTATCCGATCACACCTCAGTCAGAAGTCCTTGAGTACCTTACTGCCCAGGAACCCCATAAACGAACAGGAATGGTCGTACTACAGGCTGAAAGCGAGCTGGCGGCAATCAATATGGTATACGGTGCTGCAGGAACAGGAAAACGCGTGATGACGTCTTCTTCGGGACCCGGAATCAGTCTGAAACAGGAAGGTATATCCTACATGGCCGGGAGTGAACTGCCCTGCCTGATCTTAAACGTGATGCGCGGCGGACCCGGGCTCGGGACCATACAACCTTCTCAGTCGGACTATTTTCAGGCTACACGCGGAGGAGGCCACGGTGATTATTATACCCCGGTACTGGCACCAGCATCCGTGCAGGAAATGTCGGATTTTGTCAAACTTGGTTTTGAGCTGGCTTTCAGATACCGCAATCCGGTCGTTATCTTATCCGATGGCATCATCGGACAGATGATGGAGAAGGTCGAACTTTTCCCGCAACAACCCAGACTGGCAGAGTTCGATCAGTCATGGGTCACGACAGGGAAAACACCAGACCGTAAGCGCAATATCATCACCTCTGTGGATCTGGATTCAGCCCGGCAGGAAAAGCATAACCAGGATCTGCAGAAAAAATATCAGAGAATGCGGGAAAATGAGGTCCGTTTTGAATCCACGAACTGTGACGATGCCGATTACATTCTGGTGGCTTTCGGATCAGCCTCACGTATATGTCAGAAAACAGTGAAAATTGCCCGGGAAAAAGGAATTAAGTTGGGATTGCTTCGTCCCGTTACCCTGTTCCCGTTTCCGGCAGAAGAGATTAAAAGACTGGGCAGGCAGGTGAAAGGCATGTTATGCGTTGAGCTGAATGCCGGCCAGATGATTGAAGATGTTCGTCTTGCTGTTGAGAACAACACAGTGGTTGCGTTGCACAACCGTATGGGAGGTATGGTCCCCACGCCCGAAGAGGTTTATCATGCCATTTTGCAGAAATTTTCAATTGAATAGGCAATGGAAAAAGAGAATTTAAGGCTGGATGAAATCATCCGCGAAGAAAATATCGTCTTCAAAAAAACTCCCCTGTTGACCGATAAAGTGTTTTCATACTGTCCGGGATGCGGACATGGTGTGGTACACCGTGTCATCATGGAAGTCATTGACGAACTGGGAATTCAATCAGAAACCATTGGTATCAGTCCGGTCGGATGCTCGGTTTTTGCATACGACTTTATGAACATCGATATGCAACAGGCTGCTCACGGAAGAGCTCCAGCAGTAGCTACCGGTATCAAGCGCTGCTGGCCGGATAAATATGTCTTCACCTATCAGGGGGACGGAGATCTGGCTGCCATAGGCACTTCCGAAACCATCCACGCATGCAATCGCGGTGAACATATTGCGATATTTTTTATCAACAACGGTATTTATGGAATGACGGGAGGGCAGATGGCACCCACAACCCTGCCAGGAATGAAATCGTCAACTACTCCTTACGGCCGTGATACCAGACTGATGGGGAATCCCATAAAAATCACGGAACTTGTGGCCACACTTCCGGGTACATATTTTGTCACCAGACAGTCTGTCCATACCGCAGTGAATGTGCGCAAACTCAAGAAAGCCGCGAAAATGGCATTTGAAAATCAAAAATTAAAGAAAGGATTGTCCTTTATTGAAGTCGTCTCAAACTGCAATTCAGGCTGGAAAATGTCACCCATACAAGCCAACCGGTGGATGGAAGAGAATATGTTACCCTTTTATCCGATCGGGGACATCAAAATAAACGGCAATTTTGTAAAAAGAAACTGAAATACTTTTTCTGTTCAGGAACGTTCAGGAATATGACCTGTATTAAACCTATGGCTATGAATGAAGAAATAATTATTGCCGGCTTTGGAGGACAAGGTGTACTTTTAATGGGTAAGATCATGGCTTATGCAGCCATGATGCAAAATCTGGAAGTCAGCTGGATGCCTTCATACGGACCTGAAATGCGCGGAGGCACGGCAAATGTGACCGTGGTGATCAGCACTGAAAGAATCAGCTCACCCATAGTAAACAGCTATGACACTGCCATCCTTTTAAATCAGCAATCCCTTGATAAATTCGAAAATTCTGTTAAACCGGGAGGAATGATTTTGTATGACCCCAACGGCATCTCACGCCATCCGGAACGGAAAGACATCAAAATATTCCAGGTTTCAGCTGCTTCAGAAGCTGCCAAAATGCTGACGACAAAAACATTTAACATGATCGTACTCGGAGCTTATCTGAAGACCGGTTCCCCGATAAGGCTTGAGGATGTAATAAAGGCAATCAGCGATTCCCTTCCAGAAAGACATCATCATCTTATACCGGCGAATGTTGAAGCAGTGAAAAAGGGAATGGAAATTGTTCAGGAAATAAATTCCTGATTATTCAACAATTTCATTGCGGATCGGCGTCACCTTCGCGCTAATTTTGCTCACAATATCAAGATATTCCATAATTTCCCGCCTACCCCAAGGAGAATCCGGATCAAAGTTTTCATAAATCTTGACAATGAATGAATCCAAAAAGGGCTGAAGTTCTGTCAGATCGCCAATATATTTCTCAATCATCACATCATCTTCATAATTCTTCAGCATATCAAGCAGATTGCCCAGAGAATAACGTTGTTCCGCAAGCCTTTCCAGGATGTCATAGTCTCCTGTTGCCATGGCAACATTGCACGCTATGTAAATTGCTTCAATCCAGCCTCCGATAATCACCAGGGAAGCAGCTCCATACCTTTCGTTTTCCTTAAGATATGTATCCGTTGCCATATATACTTCGTTGGCGATCTTGATCAATGAGTCCCTGTTGCTGATATTTCTCTCGAACCGTTCAGCGGTATTTTCAAAATAGTTGGACGGTATACCCAGCTCCTCAGCCATACGCTGCATGGCATTAAAATAACCGGCAGCTATATCCAGCTGCTCAAAAACCCTTGCATAACTCAGATCGACGGCAAAAACACCCAGGTTCAGCGCCTTTTTTGAACTGGTAATATAATCCGCAACTTTATCAGGAGGATTGAGCAAAGCCTGTTCAAATACGGCACCTGAAGATTCAAAAAGTGAGGAAAGTTCAACCGACAGGTACATGTTGTAAAAAATGGGCAATCCCACGCCTGTTGTGTCATACATGTACCTCATCGGTACCGGTTGATCCAGATTGATGCTGTCAATTCCCAGGCCTGAGATCGCTTTCTGGTTCTGCCTGCAGTTAGCTGTTCCGATAATTACCAATAACAAGAGCAAAATGCGTGAAGCTGCAGGTTTCATAAATGAACTGTTTTGAAAATAAACCCATGCGTGAATCGTGATTAAAGCTATAAATTATTTTCCTGATTTGCAAAAGTCAGTTTTTCCATTATTTCAACGGCTCGTCCGACGGATTAGAAAATTTTTCCTGCAGTCTTTTTCATAAATTGTATTCTTTCAAATGCAACAGTATTAAGTTCATTGCCACCCAAAACACCCCTGAAATTGTCAAGCTTTTCATAATCTTTGGATTTCATCCATTCCTTGAGCTCATCCAGCATGGTTTTAATATAGTTCTTCCCTTTTTTATAGAGCGCAGAGCAGATCTGGACCGATGTCGCTCCTGCAAGAATCTGCTTGATGATTCCTTCAGCATCATGGATGCCGGTAGCTGCGATCAGTTCAATTTCAGTCTTCTGTCTTAGCAGGGCGATCCAACGCATCGACAAGGTAATCTCTTCCGGAGAACTGAAAACATTATTTGAAACGACGCGCAGGTTGTTGATGTCGATATCGGGACGGAAATCCCTGTTGAAAAGCACCAGACTGTTGACTTCCATATTACTGATTTTAAATAACATACGATACAGATTGGTAAAATGATAGCCAAGTTTGACGGCAATGGGAATTCTGACCATCTTTCTGACCTCATGTATGATGTTTATGTATGTTTCTTCGATCTGATAACCGGTCATATCAAGGTCGGCGGGCCCGCTGAAAATATTCAGTTCGAGTCCGTCAGCTCCGCTTTTTTCAATATCAATGGCAAACTCAGGCCATTTGTTTGTTGAAACACAGTTAATGCTGGCAAAAACCGGGACGGAAACAGCCTTTTTCGCCTGCTCAATAAGTTTCAAATATTCAGAGATACCTTCTTTTGTTATGAAAGAATCCAGAAAACTCACCGCTTCAGGATACCAGTAATACATCGCATCCTGCTTATCCAGCAGGGTTTTATCTGATATGATCTGTTCCTCAAATAGTGATTTCAGAACAATTGCTCCGGCACCGCTTTCCTCAAGCTGCTTTATTGATTCAATTCCTGAGGTCAGGTTTGAACTGGATACAATGACCGGATTGGGAATTCTGATACCCATGTAAGTTGATGATAAGTCCATATGCCTAAAAATTTTATGATTACAAAGTGTGTTATTCAGCAGCCGATTCGCTGTATTTCATGATATAATCCTTTATGAATTCCAGGGCTTTTTTAAGGTTTTCCCGGGCTTTGGCAGTCGGTTCGCTCATAAATTCCCACTCATAACCTTTAATGTGGAGCAGATAAGCTTCAGGACTGCGATGGAATATCTGTTCGCAGATGTGCAGAATAAACGCGGGGGATACGGAATGCATTGTGAAATCAGCAACAGGAGAAGGTTTCAGTCGGGTCATGGAAAAATCGCGAATATCCTCTTTAGATGCATCTGCAAATACTACCAGATTAAAATCCGATATGGTGGCGGCATCTTCAAGGTTCAGCTGGTAATTTGAATCCGTATAGATGAAATCCAGTTTCGATCGCTCAGCCCATTCATGCAGGTCATCCACCAGCAATACACCTACACCGTCGTCCTGTCTGCCAGGATTGCCATATCCTATGATCAGTATTTTGCTATTATGGCTCAATCATCCCTTAAATTTCCTGTCAATACAATTGTTGTTGAAGTCAAATACTTCAAATTCAAGAGGCATCTGGCCCAATGCGTGTGTGGCACAACTCAGGCAGGGATCATAAGCTCTTATGGCAACCTCAACCGCATTCATCATGGCTTCCGTAATCTCCCGCTGTCCTGCCATAACTTTGGTGGCAACCTTGTTCACAGCTTCGTTCATCGGCTGATTGTTATTGGTCGTTGAAACTATAAGGTTTGCCATGGTGATCATATCATTGTCATCAACCTTATAGTGATGGAATAACGTACCCCTCGGGGCTTCAATCAATCCGACTCCTTCAAAGGTCTTATTTCCCCTGATAACCAACTCGCCTTCAATCAGATCTTTGTCGCTCAGCAATTCTTTGATCTTTTCCGCCGAATGGAGTATTTCGATTAACCTGGCCCAGTGAAAGTGCATGGATTTATTGCTGGGTTTGCCTCCATTGTAATTCTTAAAAATCTCAAATTCTTTTTGCGCCAGCGGTGTATCAATAAAGTCGGCAGTATTCATGCGTGCCAGCGGGCCGACTGAGTACCAGCCTTTGTTTTTACCAAATTCTTTGAGGTATGGAAACTTCATGTAACTCCAGTTCCGGACCTCTTCCTCGATATAATTATCATAATCCTGATAATCAACATCATGCAGGATCTTGTGCCCTTCAGAATCAACAGCGCGAAGCACACCATGATACAGATCAAGTGCACCATCCTTTCGGACAAGACTTAAATGGCTTGACGGAAACTCAGCAAAACCGTCAATAACCTCCCTGTTGTTCTTATGGTAGTCCTTGAAAAACTCAACTGCTTCCTGTGACCAGGAGATCATTTTATCGATATCCATGTATTCATCTCCGTTCAGAAGGTATTCCCGCTCGTCTTCCGTAAGATGCTTGTTGATGCCTCCCGGTATGGCACCTGTACCGTGTATTTTTTTCCCTGCCGTAGCCTTGATGACTTCCTGACCGTATTTACGCATCATTACACCCTGTATTGCCAGATCACGATGCTCAAGTGCCACATTGATGATATTGCGTTTTGCGGGAGGTGCATCAATACCAAAAAGCAGGTCAGGGGATGCCAGATGGAAAAAGTGAAGTGCGTGTGACTGGAAGATCTGACCGTAATGCATCAGTCTGCGCATTTTCTCACCTGTTGGAGTCAGTCCGTTTCCTGTTCCTGCTCCGACAATCACATCGACCGCCTTGGCTGCAGCAAGATGGTGACTGACCGGACAGATCCCGCACAGGCGTTGCACAACTACGGGCATTTCCCAATAGGGACGACCCTGAACAAACCGTTCAAAACCCCTGAATTCGACAATATGCAAACGCGTCTGCTCGACATTTCCATCATTATCAAGATGTATGGTAACCTTACCATGTCCTTCAACCCTGGTTACAGGTTCTATTGTAATTTTCTGTCCCATATTCTTTTGTTTAATCAAACTTAACTACTTCATAGGGCAACTGCAATTCATCCTCTGTGACCAGCGCGACAAGGGTTAACCAGATCAGGTCAGCCTTCGGAGGACAGCCGGGTAAGAAATAGTCGATCTTAACGACTTCATGACAGGGATATACCTTATCTGTTAAAATGGGCAGTTCAGGATCATTGGGCAGAATCTTTTCTTCATTGCCGGATACGGTCGGACCGTTTAGATATGCTTCTGCCAGACATTCACTGATGGGAATGCCGTTTCTCATGGCCGGCAAACCGCCCATAATGGCACATTCACCTACTGAAACCAGTATTTTGCAGTGTTCCCTGAAATCCTTGAGGACGTGCACGTTCTCACTGTTGCAACATCCGCCTTCAATCAGTCCGATATCGCATTTCTTGGTAAATTTCTTTATGTCATCTATAGGTGATTTATTGAACTCAACAAGCTCAATCAATTCCAGAATTCTGTCATCAATATCAAGAAATGACATATGGCATCCAAAGCATCCCGCCAGGGATGTGGTTGCTATTACAGGTTTGCTCATAAGCTAATCTCTTTAAATTTTAGTCATTCGTATGTGTTCAATATCACTTCCAATAGCCTCATGATCATATTTTCTGCTGCCTATGGGTGTGATAAATCCTTTCTCTTTCACAAGGATTGAGCCTACGGGGCATACATCCATGGATTTTTGTGCGAGTTCATCGGTGAGCTGCTTGCCCAGCTTCGGATCGACAACCACTTCAACCCTGCTGCTCCGGCGCCGGTAAGCAAATACGCTCCTGCCTTCTTCATCCCTGATCGCCCTTATGCAACGCTTGCACAGAATACATCTGTTCTGGTCCTTGATAATCTTCGGATGTGATGCATCAATCCTTCGCAAGGGAAATTGAAATGGAAACCGCGGCACCATGATCCTAAACCGGTACGCCAGTGCCTGAAGCTCACAATTGCCACTTTTTTCGCAACCCGGACAAAAATGATTCCCTTCAACAAACAGCAATTCTACAATGGATTTTCTCAGCTCAACAATATCGTGAACTTCACTTTCAATGGTCATGCCCTCCGCTACTGGCGTGGTGCAGGCAGTCATCAGCCTGCCGTTCACGCGAACTGTGCATATGCGGCAACCTCCTTTGGGTTTCACACCAGGATAATTGCATAATGTGGGTATGTAAATCCCGTTTTCTTTTGCAGCATCAACAATATATTGTCCCCGGGCAGCCATGCACTCGGTTCCGTCAATGGTAAATTTCACAAACTGGCTCATAATTTCCTGAATTAAATAATTGAAACTCTTCCGGTTGCCTTGCTGGCTTCCTTAAGGGCAGCATTCAGATCGAATCCGCTGTCAAATTCCTTGTTTTTCTGGATTTTTTCTTCATACAGATGTCTAAAGTTCTTCAGACTTGAAAGTATCGGGTTCGCTGCTGTCTGTCCCAGACCGCAACGGCTGGCACGCAGTATTTTGCCCCATTCGTGCATATCGTCAATATCCTGTTTCACACCACGGGCATTCAGTATCTTTGTCAGTTTGTTCCTGAGCAGTGTCGGCACAATCCTACATGTGGAACAACTGCCACAGGATTCCTCAATAAAGAATTCCGTAAAATTCAGGACTACATCTGCAAGGATATCCCTTTTATTGCTGAAAATGATCAGAGAACCTCCGGTTGCCAGGTCTTCATATCCGAGGATGCGGTTAAATTCGTCAGGAGAAATGAGTGCACCGGAAGGACCGCCAACCTGCACAGCCTGAACATCCTCTTTTACAGCTCCCACCATATCAAGCATATCATTTACCGAAAATCCCCATTCCACTTCATAAACACCCGGAAACTTGCAGTCGCCTGATATGCTTAGCAGCTTTGTGCCTGTGGATTCAATGGTCCCGAAGGATTTATACCATTCCCCGCCATTCAGCACGACTTTGACTGCAGCACAAAGTGTCTCAACATTGTTTACGACAGTGGGCATGTCCAGATATCCTTTTTCCACGGGGAAAGGCGGCCTGTCGCGCGGTTCACCCCGTTTGCCTTCCGCAGATTCTATCAAAGCCGATTCTTCCCCACAGACATATGCCCCTGCACCAAATTGTATCCTGATATCAAAATCAAAACCTTTTCTGCCCTGGATGTTTTTCCCCAGATAATTGGTTTCCCGGGCTGTCTGCAAGATTGATTCCAGATATTGCTGAAGGTACTTGTATTCATAACGGATATAAAGAATTCCTTCTGTGGCGCCAACTGCATAACCCGCGATGACCATGCCTTCAAAAAGCAGTCTGGCCCGTTCCGTCAGAATCACCCTGTCCTTAAAAGTGCCTGGTTCACCTTCATCGGCGTTGCAGAAGATATATTTCTTTTCGCCGGGTGCATTTCTGCAGAACTCCCATTTCAGACCCGTAGGAAATCCTGCCCCCCCTCTTCCACGGATGTTAGACTTCTTTATTTCTTCAATAATCTCTTCCGGGTCCATTTTAATGATCTTTTCAATAGCCTGACCAGGTTTGAAATTTCTTTCCAGGATCGGACCGATCTTCCGGATGTTGTTGGATACAACGGATTTGATCAGGTCAGTACGGTTCTGTCCGTCACCATAATCCGCAACAAACATATCATCTATGTCCTTTCCTTCCTTCATATCACGCACCATTTCCTTAACCCTGAAAGGAGTCAGTCTTGTGAAAATACGGTTGTTGATGATCGCAGCAGGTTCCTGATCATTCATGCCGATGCAGGAGGTTTCATACAATCCTGCCAATCCATCCGATGTCACTTCATTGAACCTGATACCCAGTTCCTTTTGAAAGGTCTGTATGACTTCTTTCATTCCCATCATGTTTGCAACCACACTGTTGTTCAGATAGATCTTATATCTGCCTGTCGGTTTCTGCGAAAAGAAATGATAAAATGAGATGGTCTGGTCAACATCCACCTCGGACATTCCAAGATCTTCGGCTATTTGCAATGTGGCTTCACGCGCAATGTAACCCAACTCCGTCTGGGTATCAATCAGAATATCCATTAAGCGGGTTTTTTCCTTACCGTATTTTTCAGTTATTTTCCTTACAGCTGTTTTCATACACGTCAAACGTTAAAGTATGATGATCGATAGCAATCACATTGTTAATTTTTTCACAAACAAAAGTAGGAAGTAAAATCAGAATTACAAGAAAATTATGAAATTTAGAATGAGTTTAATCTTTGCGGTTAAATCATTAATCTGGTGCCTCCTGAATATTCTTTGTAAAAAGCATGGTCTGAGTGAATCAGGTAATGGCAGGTGATATTCATCAAACAGTTCATGTTGTATGAATGATACCGGCACCACCCGGAAATCGTATTGTTAATAAAATAACGTAAAGGGAAACGGATGCAGACATGTTGTCAGACTGAAAGGTTTCAGCTGCATAGAATGGATTTCAGCTAAAAGTCCCTGTCTTCCGCTCCGTACTCATACTCGTTGTAAAGGCTTCTCAGTCCGTCTTCAATGTCTTCAAAAGATACAAAGTGCTTTTTGCATCCGATTCTGGAACATACGTGTACCTTACCGCCCTTTTCAAGGTTGAAGTGTACGAGTGGTGCTCCGCATTCTTTGCAGGTAGCTGAAACCGGAAGCTCTTTCTTGCAGTGTATGCAGGAAAGTTTTGCTACTTCATTCTCAACGAGTTCTATGTTGCTTATTTTTTCGTAGCAACCATAAGAGGAGCAAAGATTGATTATACCATGTTTCCCTGCAAGATCGATATGGAGCTTGATGCTCGGTTTTGCATTCAGAAAATGCGTATAATCCATCAGGGACTGGTCACAATTGGGACATTTCACCTTCAGTGAGATCAGGTTTTTTGACATGGCAATTCCTCCCTCATTTTGAAAGAACAACATGAAGATAATATAAAATGGGATGTATTACAAGCAAACCATGATTTTTTTAACCAGCATTGATAAGATTTACAATCATATCTGCTGTCTTCATGACGGACGGGGAAATATGCTCGCCAAACTTAACAGAAGCTGGTTGTATGCCGAGTATCCATGCGGGGGCCGTAAACAATTCCGAAATCCTTTGCAGTGATATATTGTGTGTATTTGTCGTGAAATCCAGCAGACGATCAACAGGCTTCATGCAGCAATATCCAGGCTCCTTTCCAAAAAAAACACTGTCGATGATGATCAGCAAATCAGCCGGGATGGCATTGATCTTGCCGATGTAGTTTTCAATGCTCACTTCAGCCGTTACGACAGAAATATGATCCCGCTCTATGATCCGTTTTGAAATGTAAACACCTACGCCGTCGTCATTGCGGAGCACATTTCCCACACCAACAAATAATTTGAGACATGACCGGTCACTGATCAGTTCTTTGAGTGGAGAAAACACTTTCCTAAAGTGATTTTAAAAGGACTTTTCTCAGGCATTTCGGACAGATCAAATTGAACATGTCCTTGCGCTTCAGATCATCCGTTATACCAACTGATACATCCGCGTCGTCAGCGAGCCTTAACCGTTCATTCAGCAAATTCAGATCAAGTATGGATGCATATGCCATCGGACCCAGCTTATTATGTATGAAACGAATATGTTCTTTTGTCGTGATCACCGCTCCGCAACTGGCACATATGATCAGTTCCTTCTCCTGTCTTTCAACCAGCTGATTCCTGTCAAATGTGGCAAGTTCATACAGGGTGTCGCTCAGCTTTACTCCTTTACCGGTAATGCAATGCTCTTCGCACTGGCCGCAAAACAGGCAAAGTCCGTAATCCCTTTCGATGATTCTTACCTTTTTTTCCTTGTCATCAAAGAAAGTGATGACTCCGGCCGGACAAACATTTGTACAGGTTTCACATCCCACGCAGTTTTCATCATCAACAACCGGTTTACCCCTGTAATTCTTAAAAGGTGTATGGGGTGTCACAGGAAAAGAAGTCGTATATGCTGAAGTAAACAAAGCTGTAAGTGCTTCACGTATCTCTCTGATCTTGGGATATTTCACTTTTTTGAACTTAAGTTAAACACCTGTTTTTCAAAACTATGCAAATCAAAATATTTCTGTTCTTTTATTCCCTGGCATTTGCGTGTTCCTGTAATCTTTTACCGTGTATCCTCCTTTCCGGGTATTTCATCCTGACCTGCGTTTTTCTTCTGATCCGCATGATCCTTATATTCATCAATCACGCTTTGTTCACCAAGTTTCACGCCAAACGAATACGATCCCTTGACCAGAGCATGTGCTGCAACGGTAGCTGCAAAAAACAACAACGGTATTGCGACAAGCGCTTTTAACCCGATCTCTGAAAAACCGTACTTAACAGCCAGACTTAAGAGAATGCTGCATGTACCCAGTGTCACGCACTTTGTGGCAGACTGAAGCCGGTTGTACACATCCGGCAGCCTGATGAGTCCGATGCACCCGAAAAAATTAAAAAGCACACCTATAACCAACAGTATTCTAAATATTACATCAGTCATTTAATCTTTTCCCTCCCAGATATTTTGCGAGTGTCAATGTACCGATAAAACTGAGAATGATCCAGGCAATACCGATATCGATAATAAACATCCTGTCTGTCAGCACGGCCAGTATTACACAAATGCCTACGACGAGAATTCCGAAAATATCGATCGCCACCATCCTGTCCGGTATTGTCGGACCCCTTATGATCCTGTACAGGCAGAAAAAACACAATCCGATCTGTAAGTACAGCATGATGTAAAGAAACTGATCCATATGCATACCCTTAATCAAATATTCGTCCGATATACTTTTCAAACCTTCCCGCGACCTTGTTCTGATAAACCGCAGGATCAAAACTGCCCACATAGATCCAGTGCACGTACAGAACATTTCCGACCAGGTCCACAGAAATGGTTCCCGGGGTCATGGTAATTGAGTTGGCTAGAATCGCTTTTGCAAGATCCGATTTCAGTCCCAGCTCAACCTTGACAATTCCCGGCTTTATGGGCATCCTGGGGTGAAGGACACGGTACGCAACATCAAAATTGGCCCTCAGGCATTCCCATATAAAAACCAGCAGGAATAACAGGAACCAGAAATAGCGGGCCGGTTGCAACAATTTTCCGGTATTTTCCCCGGTCAGGTATTTTCCGAAGAAAAGAACCGTTATCAGTGATGCGGCTGCACCGGTCAATATGTTTGCAGCACTGACACTGAAAGTGAGTGCAAGCCAGAAAATCAGCAATGTGATAAAAAACACGATGTTCTTCATTTTACATGTTTAACAGGTTCATAAAATACTCGTTGTTTCCGAGCAATGCATCCACTGCAGGCTGAAGGAATGATTCCCTGACGGAGGGAATCATGAGAAGGCTTAAGGCCAGACAAAGTACAGCCATTACCACCATCGCAAAAGACATAAAAAACGGAACCTCCCTGATGCCATCCTTGCCATAGTCCTCAGCCTGTCCGTTAAAAAAAGCATAGCGCTGAAATTTCATAAAAGATGCAAGGGTGATGATGCTGACGATCACTGCAAGCGCTGCCAGCAGGTAAAACTTGGCCTGAATGGCCGCAACAATGATCACCAGCTTGCTGAAAAAACCGTTAAAGGGAGGTATGCCGGATATGGCCATAGAAGCAGCCAGTGAGGTGCCTGATGTGAGAGGCATTTTCTCAAACAATCCCCCCATTTGATTCAGATCCCTGGTGCCCAGCCGGTATTCAATGGCCCCTGCATTCAGGAACAACAATCCCTTGAATACGGCATGATTGATCAGGTGGAACAGTCCGCCGGTAATGGCAAGGGATGCCAGGGCCATATTCCCGCTTGTGGCAACGATCATCATTCCCATTCCCACCCCTATGATCACATAACCCATCTGACTGATGCTGTGGTAAGCAAGCAGACGCTTCAGGTCCCACTGTCCGATGGCAAGAAACACACCCACTACCATGGACAGTGTCCCGATTGCCGTAATCAGAACGCTGATCTCCCAGGTGATCTCGAACATGTTGAAAAACAACCTGAATATCACATACAAGCCTGCAGCCTTGATCACAACACCGGAAAGCATGGCCGAAATCGGAGACGGAGCGGATGAATGTGCGTCAGGCAACCAGCCATGAAAAGGCATGATAGCAGCCTTAAGACCGAAACCCGCGATGAGTATCAGCTCGCAGAACTGTATCAGCATCCGGTCGTTGCTGGATGCCAGCATTTTGGTGATATCCGCGATATTCAATGTTTTGGTATACCAGTAGATCATCCCGATGCTAAAGAGGATCAGGGCAGTTGCCATACCGCCCAGGATCTGATATTTAAAGGAAGCCTCAAGTTCTTCCTTTTCGGTGCCGAATGCCACAAGTGCATAGGATGCAATCACGGTGATCTCAAGAAATACATACAGATTGAACAAATCCCCTGCCAGCACCACACCATTCAGTCCGGCTACCATGATGCAGAACAGGGTATAGAAATATTTTTCACCCGTATATTTTGTCATGTAATTGACTGAATACAGAGTTGCCAGGAATGCCATGGTATTGATGATGATCAGCATGAAACCGCTGAAAGGATCCAGCAGGAGATAAATGCCGATGGGTATGTTTCCAACCGGTTCCCATCCTCCGATCTTGTAAACCATGGAAGCATGGTTGCCCGAGATCAGATAGCTGAGAGCAATGATCAACGTACAGAGAAAGACCAGTACCGAGAGGGTCTTGCCAAATCCCCTGATCCGTCCGCCAACCATTGAAATGAAAAAGGATGCCGCGAGAGGGATGATCACAAATATGGGTATAGACTGATCCATGTCTTATCCTTTTAGACTTCTGATTTTTCTGATGTCAAACGACCGGAATTTTTTGTAAATCCTGATGGCAGTACTCAGTAACATTGCCTTGGTGGCAAGTCCAATGACAATTGCCGTCAGTACCATGGCCTGCGGCAAAGGATCAACAATCATTTGAATATCAATACCTTCCACAACAATCGGAGCCTGGCCGCCCTCAATATATCCGATCAGTACAAGAAACAGATAAACACTGAACTCCATAAATGAAAGGCCTATGATGATCTTGATGATGTTCCGACTTGTAAGCAAACCGAACAGGCCCACCAGGAACAATATGAAACACAGGATGAATACAATCATTTTGATATCTCTTCTTTATAGATTACCAGAGCGAGAAAGATCGTAAGCAATGCTGCCCCGACTTCCACACCGACCGCGATATTGTATAAAGGGATGACACCTGCGCTGATCAGCTCGCCGATTTGGCCTTTTGGCAGGAAATTGCCAAAAAATACACGCATACCAATGAGAAAACCAACAACAGCCAGCAACAGAAAAGTAAAAATAGCCAGCCCTTCGATCTCGGAAGCTTCCTCTTCTTCTCTTCTGAGATTCAGAATATTACTCCCAAATGACAACACCAGGAGAATAAATGTACCGGACAGGAAGGCACCTCCGGCAAAACCGCCTCCCGGAGTCAGATGACCATGGGTAATGACATAGATTCCATAGACAAAAATAAATCCCATGACCAGCTGGGTTACTTTTTTGACAATTGGTGACATGCCTTGCATAGCGACTTGTTTTATTTGTGTCCTTTTAACCGTAGAATTGTCAGTACTCCCACCACTGCCGTAAACAGTATCGTTGCCTCTCCAAGGGTGTCATAGCCTCTGAAATCGAACAAAATCCCCGTAACCAAATTCGCACTGCCTGTTCTTTCCGCGCCCTGTTCAATATAAGCTTTTGCCATCCTGGTCGTATGTTCACCGAAAGCATCCAGTTTATCAATGGCCTGGTTGAAGAAAAACAGGAAAAAAAGCGCGAGCACCAAAACAGTGAGCACGTTGAAAACGTATTTTGCATTGATGTATGAATTGCCCTTTTCCCGGATCAGGACCTTCTCCCTGAGATCATGACGTGTACTGTCGAGCACGACAGCAACCATAATGATCAGTGTGATGGTTTCCACGACAATCTGGACAATGGCAAGATCGGGAGCCCTGAGCAGCAGAAAGCAGATCACCAGCCCATAACCCACGATACCGCAGGATATCAATGCCGACAAAAGGTCAGAGGCAAACAACGCGTAGATCGCGCCGAAGATCATAAATAAAAGCAATACTGATAATGTAATTTCCATGGCAGAAGATTTACATTAAAAGAAAGATAAACATGAATATCAATCCTGCAAGCACCCAGAATGCAAGGTTCGACAAAATGCCGTTGTGCGCAGCGCTGAATATATGACTGATTTTCAATGTTATATTTTTTGAAACATCATAAATGTCAAAATACTTTTTTTCCGCCCAGCCGTAAAAAGGTCTTAATAAACCGAAATTCCTGATGGTCTCGTAAAATGATGTGGGTTCAAAACCCAGGTCCCTTCTGTTTGTTTCGCCTCCGATGAATATTTCATCCCTGCGGAACCGGCCCATGGAAAAGACAAAATAGACGGATATTCCGAGTATGATGGATACAGCGATCAACAGTGATATGAACGAGGAATCCCAGACGCCGATAAAGGATACATTGCCGGCAAGGGGCTCAAAAAATGCCGGGATGACCCACCTGGAGGCAAACACTCCGAGTCCCGTACAAATCAAAGCCAGGATCAGCATGGGTGTCCACATCATCCAGTGCACCTCCCCCACTTGTTTCAGGCTGGTTTTACTTCTTCCCAGAAAAATGCCGGATATGAATTTAATAAAACTTGCCAGGGTCAGCGCAGAACCGATGACCGCCATGGACAACCAGACGATCCAGAGCTGGTTTGCAATACCTGTACCCTTGCCAAAATCGATGATCCCCTGGTAAATGATCCATTTTGACGCAAAACCGTTCAGGGGCGGCACCCCCGATATAGAAAGCGCAAAGATCAGACTGCATATGAATGTCACGGGCATCTGCCTGCTCAGTCCACCCAGTTTCTCCAGTTTGTTCATGCCTGTATTCCGTTCGACACTGCCGGCTGCGAGGAACAGTCCGCTTTTATACATGGCATGGTTCACCATATGAAACAGTCCCCCGACCAGACCCAGCACAGAACCCAGTCCGATACCGGTGACCATGTAACCCACCTGTGAAACAGCATGATAGCCCAGCAGTTTTTTATAGTCGTGCTGGATCAGTGCCATCATGACAGCAATAATAATGGTCAGTGCACCCAGAATCAGAATTACAAGCCTGATCCATCCGCTCAGCAAAAAAATGTCGTTGCAGATCCGCGTCAGGAAATATATACCAAGAAGCTTATCCAGCGATGCCGGCAGATAGGCAGATGAAGAAGCAGGCGCTTTTTTTGCGTAATCGGGAACCCATGTATGGAACGGGAAGGCACCAGCTTTTGTAAAGCTGCCAATCAGCAGGGCCAAAAATGCACAAAAGCGGATGGCATCCGATGTCCTTACCGTCAGCTCGGAAATGTTGAAATGGCCTGTTATTTTCCAAAGGATACCGATACCCAGGATCATGATGCCGTCGGAGGCACCGATCATGATGAATGTCTTTTTTGCTGCAGCGGAACTTTCCTCGTCATGTCCCCTGATCAGCTTATACAGTGTCAGTCCCAAAAAACCCCAGAAGAAAATGAACATAAAGAGGCTGTCCGAAAAGGCAGTGCAAACAGAAGCCCACAGCGTCAACAATACAAATGAATAGTAATTCCTGAGTGATTTATTCCGGTCAACGTACACAATAGAATACAAAAGGATCAGAACAGAAAAAAATGCAATCAGCACCCCGATGAACCTGGCAAGATTGTCGAGGTTGAGCATGCAATAACTGCCCACAGAGACCGGAATATAAGAAGTACCGAACCGGTTCAGAAATCCTGTTTCGACCAGGTTGATCTGTTCGTCCGCAACTCCAGAAAAATACAACCTGGAAGCGTAATACAGGGTAACAAGAGACACGGCCAGTGCCGTAAGACCTTTGACCTTCAGATGTTTTTCAGGCAGAAAGAACAGTATGACACCTGCAATCAACGGAAGCAGTAAGAGGATCTCAAGAGTTGCATGGATTGAATTCATAGCGTGTCAAATCATTTTTTTTCTGATCTCATCGGTTTTGGCCTGTGACAATCGCACGAGTTCCGATCCGTTCAGCAGCTTTTTGCCCGTTGCTGCATCATAGGCATATGCCATGCGTTCGGTACAGCAATAACAAGGATCGACTGCCGCCAGAGAAATGGTCGCATCCGATATGGTCTGTCCGATGCACGATTTCTTAAAGGTGGCAATATTCACATAACTCGGAGCCCTTATTTTATGTCTGACCGGGAAGTTTGAACCGTCGGTCATGACAAAATGAAACACTTCACCCCTGGGCGCTTCAGCCCTTCCTGTTCCCATACCTGCCGGTATTTCATCGACCGGAATCTCAATGTCTCCTTCCTTTTCCTTTTTCAGCCCTTCAAGACATTGCTCAATAATGGAAACAGATTCATACATCTCAAGCAGTCTGACCTCAACTTTGGCGAATACGTCTCCCTCCTTTGCCGTGATCACTTTCCAGCTGACCAGCGGATAGGCAGCATAAGGGTCATCCCGCCTGACATCTATATCAACTCCTGAAGCCCTTGCTGTCGGTCCCACAGCAGCATAATCGATGACATCCTCCCGGGTCAGGACACCAACACCTTTGGTGCGCGCATGTATCACCGGGTCATCCATGACAGCCCCGACGAGCATGTCCAGCTTTTTTTTCAGTCCTCTAAGAACCTCCTGTATCGCCGGAATTTTATCATTCGGGATATCCCTCCTGACACCACCTATTTTAAACATGGCATAACTGTTCCGGTTGCCTGTGATCATTTCAAAAAGGTCAAGTACCGGCTCACGGTATTTCCAGACCCACATGAAGACCGTGTTATACCCAAGGAAATGACCTGCGAGTCCCAGCCACAGCAGATGGCTGTGAATGCGTTCAAGTTCACCGATGACCGACCGGATGTATTTTGTCCGGTTTGTTATTTCAATGCCAGCTATTTCTTCCATGCAGTTGGCAAAGGCAAACGGGTGCGACGTTGAACAGATTCCGCAAACCCTTTCAACCAGAAAGAATACCTGGTCAAAGGTCTTGGATTCGCTGAGCTTCTCAATGCCACGGTGGTTGTAGCCTGTTTCCCATTTGATGTCCTTTACGATTTCACCTTCGCAATAAAGCTTGAAAAGCTCAGGTTCTTCCTGAAGCGGATGATATGGCCCTATGGGGATGATTTTGCTCATTGATGATTCTTATGTTACAAAAATTGTTTCGGGTTACGGGTTATGGGTTTCGGATTTCATGTTTCATGTTTCGGGTTTGCTTTTGCTTTTTCTTCAGTCCTCCTGTATGGATATACACCCTCAGCCCAGTTCCCCTCGGAGATCAGTTTCTCGGGATTGGGATGGTTCCGGAACTGAATGCCCAGTATTTCATGCATTTCCCTCTCAATCCAGTTTGCAGCCTCAAAGATCACAGTGAGCGATTCAATGACCGGATTCTCCCGGTCAAGAACCACCCTAAGGTTTAAGATCTGTCCCGATGCATCGATGCTGAAATGATACAGGATCTCGAAGCCTGCATCCGTCTCCATGGCTGATGCAATGATAAATCTGAGCTTCAGCTTTTTGAACAGAACTTCCGCGAATTCCGTAATTTTTGCCGGATTTACTGTCAGTACCGCCCTTTTATCACTTCTGACCTCAACATGATAAATCTCTTTACCAAAGTGTTTCTGCAATTCCAATATTTCGGGCGCCGCATTCATGATCCGCTCATTCAATGGTTATTGTTTCTTTATTTGTGTAAAAGTTTTACAATGCCGGCAATGATTGCTTCAGGTTTTGGCGGACATCCGGGGATGTATGCATCAACAGGTATGATCTTGTCCACAGGTCCGGCAAAAGTGTTCCCCTGTGCAAAGATCCCGCCCGTACAGCCACATGCACCAATGGCAACCACAAGTATGGGTTTCGGGGCCTGTTCATAAAGTTCCAGCAGCCTTACCTTATCTTTCTGATTGATGGAACCGTTAACAAGCAGAACATCGGCATGCCTGATGGTACCGACGAGTTGCATGCCAAAACGCTCAACGTCAAACCTCGGTGTCAGACAGGCAAGTATCTCAATATCGCAGTTGTTGCAGGATGCCCCGCCAAAATGGAACAGCCACAGCGATTTTTTAAAACAATACTCTTTGAAACCCAATGTATGAATTTTTACAAACCAAAATATATCAATACAATTGCAACAATTACCAGCAGGTTCATCCAGATGAAGAAGAATCTCATGGCCTGGTCGATCCGCACCCTCGGATTGGTATTCCTGATCAGGGTGATCAGCAAAACCACTCCGATCATTTTCAGTACCGTCCAGAGCAAGTGGATGCCGTCCGTCCTGAAACCGCCAAGAAGGGTAACGCACAGGAATGCCGGCAATATGAAAAGCATCATGTACTTCGTGAGCCTGATCAGCGCATAGGCAGTACCTGAATACTCTATGAATGAACCGTGCGTGATCTCTGTCTCCGCTTCCGCCATGTCAAAGGGCACAAGACCCAGTTTGGCCTGCATGCAGAACACGAATGCAATGAACAGCAGGATGCCTGAAAGACTTCCGACAAATGGTCCTTTTTCACCCTGCGCAAGAATGATGTCCTGGACCGTGACGGCCAGATCCGCTTTCAGGATGACGGCCGCAATGACCAGCAGGAAGGTCAGTTCATAGCTGATGATCAGCTTCATCTCACGGGACGCGCCAACAGCGGCCAAAGGATTGCCCGCGGCAAGCGCACCGATCATATAAGTCAGTGATGGAATTGTCAGCATGTAAAATATGACAATCATGTCACCGCTGAATCCGCTCTTTAAACCCAGTGCCGGCAACATGATCAGAATGCCTGACAGGCAGGCTCCCGTCAGTCCGAATACAGGTGACATTAAAAAAGTCAGCCGGGAACCCGAAGCCGGCAGGATGGTCTCCTTGACCAGCAACAACTTAAAAAAATCATAAAAAGGCTGCAACAGCGGCGGTCCCTTTCGGAACTGGACCCATGCAGTTATTTTGCGGTCAAACCAGCTAAGAAATGCTCCTGCGACCGAAATGAAAATAAATCCGGGGAAAATCAGATAATATAGAAGATCTTTATACATAGGCTATTTCCAGGGTTGTTCCCTGATCAGAATTTGATGGGTCAATTCGTAAATATGCTGTTCAGGATTCTCTTCCATCTCAACCACCCGGACCACATCCTCCGGAAAATGTTTTGCAAACTCCAGCATGTCTTTTTCTCCGGTGAGATTCACAAACTTTCTTCCCGATGTCTTGGCGGCGAACAGGTCATCAACCAGGGTGCCGAAGGGACAGATTACAATGCATGATTTGCAGCGGATGCATTTGTACATTGCCCTGCTGATCACACCCTGTTCATCTTTTTTGAGAGCTTCGACGGGACAGGCATGAACACAGGGAGCCTTTTCGCATTTCCTGCAGGTAAACTGGAATGTGGCCAGTTCGCGAATGGTTTTGAATGAATGCTCATAGCCCTGTTGCTTGAACACACCTTCGACGGGGACCTTTTCATAATCCCTGAGTTTCATTAATTCGATAAGCAGCTTTTTTCCCATGATCCTGTCACTTCCAGATATCCGGCTGGTCTTTTATTTCTTCATATGTAAATACAGGTCCGTCCTTGCATACATAATACTTGCCCATCATACAGTGCCCGCACTTTCCCAGTCCGCACGACATATTCTTCTCCATGGAAAGGAAAATATCGTGTTCAGGGTAGCCCATTTCAAGCAGCTTGAAGGTCCCGAACTTCATCATGATGGGAGGTCCGCACACCACAGCAACGGAGTTTGTGATATTCACCTTTATGTCATCGAGCAGAACGGTCACCACACCTTCTCTCTCCTCCCATCCTTCATCAGCTTTGTCAACCGACCTGAGCACTTCGAATTTCTCAACCTTTCTCAGTTCATCCACAAAGGGTTTGTATATACAATCTTCAGGTGTCTTGGCCCCATAACACAGTGTCACCTTATCAAATTTATCCTTTTCAGCAATCAGGTTGTACAAAAGGGACCGGATCGGGGCAAATCCGCAACCCCCGCCCAGGATTACCACCTCCTTGCCATAAAACCGTTCAAGCGGATATCCCCTGCCGAAAGGACCCCTAATCCCTACAACTTCACCGGGTTGAAGTTCATGGATCTTTTCGGTGACATATCCTGCCTTCATCACCGTAACTTCGATCTTTTTCTTTTCAAGGGGAGATGAAGACGGTGTGAAAGGTGCCTCTCCGCATCCGTTGACGGTCAACTCAATGAACTCTCCGGTCCTGAATGCAAATTCCCTTTCGGGCAGAAGCACAAAGGATTTAATGGCCGGAGATTCGGGAATGACCTTCTCCACTCTGGCCCGCAATGGCTTGTACATGTTTTCCTGTGCAGGCATGGATGATTCTTATGAATTTGCCGCCATTTCCATGAATATTTTGTTCTTGCTGATGCTGCCGATGCAACAGTCGATACATCTTCCGCAACCCGTACAGGCCGTTGATTTAAACGTTTCAGGTTTCCAGACGTATTTGCACATGTAACGGTTTCTGAACCTCACATACTTCTGACGCAATGGATCCTCACCTGCCGCAATTCTCTCAAAACCCGGATACTGGCATGCGTCAACCTGTCTTACTTTCTCAAAGTCAGGCCTGTCGATCAGCAGAAAACAGGTACAGGTCGGACAGATCGTTGCGCATGCTCCGCATGAAACACATGTTGAAGAATGCCTGATCCAGATCTCATCCCCGGATTTCCTGATCAGATTACCTGTGGCCGCATAACCGGGAAGATGCTGATTCTGCTCCGCGAGTCTGTCCTTTGTTTCCTTTCTTTTCTGCTGTACCAGTTTCAGTATAGCCTCCCCGGGCTCCCCGACGGGGAAAGATCTTCTGCAGCGGTCAAACAACGCTGAACCCTTTTCCGATTTCAGGGTAATGATCATTTTGTCCTCTATTGCTGCGAGGGTGACATCCGCATTGGATTCAGGATACGGTTCGATACCGTAAGACGTGCAATGACAGTTCTCACGGATCTCGTGGCAGTCGGTCCCGATCAGGACGGTCTGGTCACGATTCTCCCTGTAGGCTGAATCAACAAAAGGTTCACCCAGGTAAATCTCATCGAGCAGGGCGAGTCCCGCGAGATCGCAGGAAGGAACACCAATGATCAGTCTTTTATTGTGAATTTTTCTATGAATAACTACATTCTCCTTGACCGGAAGAAAGAAGCTCTTAAGAGGTGAAACCGGGACCGGACGGTTGTACACAACACCTTCAAGATTTGATGCATATATCTCGTATTCAATGCTGTAACCATTGTCCACAGGAACATAAATGTCCATTTCAGTTAACAGTGAATCCAGAAACAAGTTCCAGTTTGCACGTGTTATCTGAAGAACTTCATTCATTTTTTGTACTTTTTTTCACAAAAAATCGACTAAATATAAACAAATAAATATCTTTGACAAAAGTTTTTCTCAGATTTTTTGGTTTTTTAACAGGACCGTCCCGGCATATTGTTGTATTTCGTTTTCATTGTATTAATTGTCAAGATTATATCCTGTGATGATCAGTCATAAGATACTGAAGCGATTTTTATTGTACAGAATATGCCTGCATAAATTCCAGAGACTGGGATTTACGAAAGTGTTTTCCTACAATCTCGGTGAAGAAGCAGGTGTGACGGCAGAGCAGGTAAGGAAGGACTTTTCATTACTGGGTATAAAGGGCAGCAAGCGCGGCGGATATGACATAGAATACCTGTTGCTGGAAATCAACAACATCTTCAAGCAGAACGGGGAACGTTACGTGATCATTGTCGGTATGGGGAACATCGGACAGGCATTGGCCAACTATCAGGGTTTCAGGGAAAACAAGATCATAACCGTGGCAGGATTCGATCTGGATCCGTCAAAATATACCCGGAAAAACATCATTCCGGTTCACCATCCGGATAAAATCGACGAAATTGTCAGGGAATACGGTGTGAAAACCGCGATTATCGCAGTTCCCGAAGCGGCGGGACAGGAGGTGTGTGACAGGCTGGTAGCTTCAGGCATCCGTGCCGTGCTGAATTTCTCACCCATTATCCTTCATGTACCTGAGCATGTCACGGTTAATTATGTGAACCTCCGGAACGAACTTGAAAGCTTATTCTACTATACATAAAACGTGGAAAGATTCCCGTATTGTGCAGTTAATGACCAAAGTCATGGTACATGACCTGCCCGATTGCTTATTTTAGGCTGATATTCCCGTACAAAATATCACATCCCATAAATATTATGACTTATGAAGATCGGATGCCTTAAGGAAATTAAAAGACATGAATACCGTGTGGGACTCATACCCTCGGATGTAAAATCATATGTTTCCAGAAATCATACCGTAACCATGCAACAGGGTGCCGGACTGGACGCAGGATTTACGGATGAGGAATACAAACAGGTGGGAGCAGTCATTGAACCTGACAGAGAAAAAATATTCGCTGAAAGCGAAATGATCATTAAGGTCAAGGAACCGCTGCCTGAAGAGTATGGATTGTTCAGGAAGGATCAGATACTGTTTACATACCTTCACCTGGCAGCAGACCGGAAACTGACCGAAGCCATGTTAAAAGCATGTATTAAGGGAGTTGCCTATGAAACCATTGAAACATCAGACAGGCACCTGCCCTGCCTTCAGCCCATGAGTGAAATTGCAGGGAGGCTTGCCATACAGGAAGGCGCCAAGTATCTTGAAAAAACATTCGGCGGGCGCGGAGTGCTGCTTGGAGGCGTACCCGGTGTGGAACGCGGCAAGGTCGGCATTATCGGAGGAGGTGTCGTTGGAACAAATGCCTGCAAGATCGCCACGGGTATCGGCGCAGAAGTTACAATCCTCGATGTCAATCCCAAAAGACTGGCTTACCTGGATGACATCTTCGGATCCCGTATCACGGCATTGTACAGCACCGATGCCAACATTGAGAAAATTCTGCATGAATCCGACCTGATCATCGGTGCTGTTCTCCTGCCGGGAGCCAAAGCTCCTGTTCTGGTAAAAAGAGAACATCTTTCCATGATGAAAAAAGGTGCCGTAATCGTAGATGTTGCAGTCGATCAGGGAGGCTGTGTGGAAACCGTAAAGCCGA
>JAFGPB010000078.1 GCA_016926205.1 Bacteroidales bacterium | reverse complement strand
TGAGTCCCGAGCGCCTCATATCATCAGTATCGTCGGGATAGGTATTAAAATACAGGGTATCCGTCATACCTGCAAATTCCTCCCGTCCGGAAAAAAACAATGTTACATGAGTACCTCCGCTGGAAGCTTGCTGACTGGATATGAGCAAATATAATTGCGATTCTCTGATGTCTCTTACATAATTAATATAGGGTATTTCCTTCTTCATATAATCCAGATCACAAAACCTGCAATCGAGGAATACCCGCACGGCATTCGTACGTGTTGTATCAGCTTCTGAAACGGTATCCTGTGCAGATACCCCGACCGTGAGAAGAAGCATTAATATCACCGGGACAGGTACAAATCTTCCGGCAGCATTCGATAACTTTATTGTATTCATAACATAATTATTTAAATAGTGTGGTGCCATGTACGGATAAGACTGGCTTGCACCAGAAAATTCGAGAACTTTCAAGGTAAATATTCATAAAATACCGGTCATCAAAAAAACAAATTGTACCAATCTGTTCATTTTGTGCACCTAAAACATGCGGGATAACATATTAACACAAATAAGCTGTAGGTTATCAGAAATCCGGATTTGGTTTAAATCTTTTCTTATTGATGGTTCAAATCAATATTTTTGGGCACACATACTGCTGTCATGAAAACTAAGATCACGCTGCAAACAGTTTTCTGGATCATCGTGCTGGCCATTAATATGGCCTTGTGGTACCGTTTTGGTGAGTTCAGAAGAGAATGGCTGGATGAAATCGCCTATATCATTTGTTATGGTCTGGTGTTTTACATCAACATCCTGTATCTTTTCCCCAGATATTACAAAGACAAAGGGGAACTCTATTTTCTTTTCAGCACGCTGCTGATCCTCTTTTTTTCAGTATTTGGGGCACTCTTTAACGAAGTGATTTATTACCTGCTGAGACACCGTCATTTCAATTGGTTCGACAATGAAGAATTTTTTACCCAGTCGCTCTGGCTGATCCTGATATACCTTACAGGTACCGTGTACGGAATCCAGGACATGCTGAACCAGCAAATAAAACACAATCAAAAAATTACGGAGGAGAAACTACAAACCGAACTGCAATTGCTCAAAAACCAGATCAATCCTCATTTTTTGTTTAACGCACTGAACAACATCTATTCTCTTTCATATACCAAATCGGGAAAAGCTCCGGAAAGCATCCTGAAGCTTTCCGATATGCTGCGATACGTGATCGAGGATTGCAGCAAGGACCACGTGACCATTAACGAAGAAATCGCATATATTATAAACTTTATTGATTTTTACAGGATGAAAAGTCCCGGTAAAAGAAACATCAGTTTTTCCTACCAGATAGACAATACGCGAACTCCAATCGCTCCCATGCTGTTCATCCCGTTTATCGAAAACAGTTTTAAATACAGCAGAATAGAAGAAGATCCGGCAGGTTTTATCGATATAACACTCAATGAGAACGACAACATAATTATCTTTACCATTAAAAACACTATTTTCTCAAAACGGAACATATTACAGGGTTCAGGCCAGGGAATCACAAATGTGAAACAAAGACTGGAGATCATATATCCCCAAAAGCATGAACTGACCATTGAGGGAAATGACAAAACATATTTTGTCACACTGAAAATAGATCTGAGATGAAACTGAACTGTGCTATTATTGATGATGAATACCTGGCAAGGCAATACATCATTGACTACATTCAGAAGCTGCCCTTTCTTAACCTTATCGGTGACTATAATTCACCTTTGCTGGTGATCGAAGAGATCAAGAACAATAAGATCGATATTCTTTTCCTTGACATCCAGATGCCGGATATCACCGGACTGGATTTTCTGAGGTCTCTGAATCCCCAGCCCTATATCATAATTACCACAGCATATAAGGAATATGCCCTTGAAGGATATGAGCACAACGTAATCGATTACCTGCTAAAGCCATTTTCCTTCGACCGCTTTCTGAAAGCTGTAAACAAGGTAATCGACAAGATACAGCAGGATACTGTGCAACCTATTGCTGATAAAAATCATAAAAATGAAGAAAAACCCAGGATTGAGGATGCCTATATGATCATCAGGGCAGACCGGAAACTCTACAAAATAAATTATGACGATCTGATCTACATGGAAGGACAAAGAGCCTATGTTACCTTTCATACAAAAGAAAGAAAAATAACCGCACTGATCACATTGAGGGAACTGGAAGATACCCTTCCCAAAAACCTGTTCGTAAGGATACACAAATCATTCATTGTATCAGTAAAACATATCGATTCACTGGAGGGAAACCTTCTGGAGATCCACGGGAAGAAGCTGTCGGTGGGGACGAGCTACCGGGATCGCGTTGAAAAATTATTCAGGATAATCTGATCCTTTCCGGACGAAAACCTGTTAAAAGATGTTAAATCTGTGGAAGAAACAGAAAATATGTGACCTTGATATGCATAAGAGCATTAGATTTACCCTATTCAATTCAAAAGACCATGAACATGAGATCCAACAAGAATATCAGCATCCTTATTATACTTGTATTTCTTACTGCCGGCTGCATGCACGATAAGGTCTATACACAGACCGGAGAAAGACCTGCAGTGAACGAGACTGACAGACAGGTTCAGAGTTTTCTAAACAGCAATGCTTACCGCTGGCATGATATGAATGTTCCCGCGTCTGACGGACAACTTCTTTATAACATCATCGTTGAGAAAAATTATAAACATGCTGTTGAGATAGGTACATCAACGGGTCATTCAGGAATATGGATCGCATGGGCCCTTAGCAAGACCGGCGGTAAGCTGATCACCATTGAAGTTGATGAAAGGCGTTACCGGGAAGCCCTGGTCAATTTCGAAAAAGCTGGAATATCCGACTATGTCGATGCCCGTCTTGGCGATGCCCACAATATTGTCCCACAGTTAAAAGGACCCATCGACTTTGTTTTCAGTGACGCCGACAAAGCATGGTACATAAATTATTTCAAAATGCTGGATCCCAAACTTGTCGTCGGCGGGTGTTTTACAACGCACAACATAAGCCGAAGAAGCAACTTGAATTACTACAACTATGTCAGCAGTCTGTCCAATTATGAAACTACTCTGGACACCAGGGGAGGAGGTGTTGCAATCAGTTATAAAATCGCAGAATAGCAGGGCATATGGTTGACAGACCTAAGAATCATTTACCGCGCAAAATAGGATTGTTCTCAGCTTCCAACATTGTTATTGCCAACATGATCGGAGCCGGGATATTTACAACATCCGGATTGTTGATGAGCGAACTGGACAATCCGTGGCTGCTGATCATATTATGGGTGGCAGGAGGCATCATTGCCCTCTGTGGAGCCCTCTCCTATGCAGAACTTGGGGCGGCTATGCCACATGCGGGAGGTGAATACGTGTTCCTTTCCAGGTTATATCATCCCATCTTCGGTTTTTTGAGCGGATGGGTCTCTTTTATCGTGGGTTTTTCCGCTCCCATTGCCGCGTCAGCGATCGGATTCAGCGAATATTTCTTCAGGGCGTTTCCCGGAATGCTGGAAGCCGGCAACTCAGGTGTTTTCCTCTCCGCGTACCTAAGCAAGATCCTTGCAATATGCATTATACTTCTGTTTACCTTCATTCATCTGCGGGGACTTGAATTCGGGGCAAAGGTACAGAACTACCTTACACTTTTAAAAATAGGTCTGATTGTGATATTGATTTTTCTGGGTTTGTCCTTCGGAAAAGGAAATATCAGCCATTTCTCCATGGGATCTCCTGTGACCTTTAATTTCAGCATGCTCAAGACCATGGGACTGTCGCTGATGTGGATCATGTTTGCCTACAGCGGCTGGAATGCCTCCACATACATCGGCTCTGAAATCACCGATCCGGTCAGGAATCTGCCGCGTTCACTGTTGTACGGAACGGGAATTGTACTGATCCTTTACATGCTGCTGAACATCGTTTTTGTATATGCCACTCCTCCTGAAGGAATGAAAGATGTTATTTCCATCGGGGGTCTGACGGTGCGGAATCTTTTTGGCACTTCCATGGAGTTCACTTTCTCACTGCTCATCGCATTTGCATTGTTCTCCTCGCTGAGTGCTTTCATCATCATCGGACCCAGGGTCTATTATTCCATGGCGCTCGACGGGTACTTCTTCAAATTTGTTTCCAGGGTTCATCCGAAATACAACGTACCTTCTGCAGCCATCATGCTTCAGGCCGCCATTGCGATCATCATGGTACTGTCCGGGACATTTGACCAGATCCTCACCTATATGGGGTTCTCGCTTGGACTGTTCCCGATCCTCTCAGTAGCCGGCGTATTCATTCTCAGGGCCCGGGGAAACAGCAAACTGATGCTGCACGGGTTTCCTTACCATCTGTTTGTTTATCTGCTTTTCGGAATCCTCATGCTCGTTCTTTCATACCTCGAGCGCCCGGCAGAATCATCCATTGCACTAGCAACAGCCATCATCGGAATTCCGTTCTTCTATTTCTTTCAAAATAAAAACTATAAATCGACAGCTCTCTAGGGTCTCTCTAGGGTCTCTCTAGGGTCGGACCAGGTTAAATAATTAGTATACAGATTTTTAACTTGAGCTATATGTATATATAAGCGCTTAGAAGCCTGTTTTTTGGCTGTATTTTAAGGTCCTAAGGTTATAAATTGAGTGTTATAACACTTAACCTATTAATATACAAATATATATTCTGGTCCAATCCTGTTTGACCCTGTCTGTTTAGAAACGCGTTTTTAAACTGTATTTTAGGTTCTAAGGGTATAAATTAATTGTTTTTAACACTTAACCTATTAATATACAAATATATATTTTGGTCCGACCCAGTTTGGACAGTTTGGTTGTTTGACCTGTTTGCATAAAAGAAAGTAACTTTGCAGAACATGTACCTTTAATGGGATGAACAAAACACAAATCAGAAACGAAGTAATGAATTACCTTGCAAAGAAACCCGCTGTCATAGCCGTCAATATTATAAGATGGGTACTGCTTGTATTTGTTCTGGCAAGTCTCGTTATAACAATATACAGGGTTTCGGACAGGAAATCCGTCCCGGAAGGCATCAGTCTTTTTGAACAACTACAACCTGACTCCCGGGACCAGGTCATGGTTGTATTGTTCCATTTCAGGGAACGCTGCGAGACCTGCCTGAATATGGAACAATATACCCGGGGCTTCCTGCAGGATTATAACAGGGGAAAGGGCGGTGATGATTCGGTCCGGTTTCAACTGGAGGTGATCAATGATAATCGTAATGTTAATCTTGTGAGACACTTTAATACCTATACAAGTACCCTTGTACTGATAGTCTTTGAAAACGGTGAGGAAAAACAGGTTAAAGTGCTCAACAATGCATGGCAGCTACACAGGGATCAGGAAGCCTATACTGCCATGCTGGAAAACGAAATAGAATCTTTTATTCAGCAACATCATGAATGATTTTGTCATAGCAGCAGGAACCTGTATCGTAACGGGAATCATCACCACGATCAATCCGTGTCCGCTTACCACAACGATCGCATCGATTGGCTTCCTGAGTGGTTACAGTCAAAAAACCAGACACATGACCATGGTGGTTCTTTTGTTTCTACTGGGATTCCTGACCTCCTATTTTGTACTGGCCATCCTGCTTTCATCGGGATTAATCGCCATACCCGAAGTGAGCCGTGGTCTCCAGCAGAGTTTTTCACTGATCATCGGACCTCTTCTGATCATCGTAGGCATGTTCCAGGCAAAACTCATCAAAATCAGGTTTAAGGTTCATACAGGAAAAGCCATGACTTGGATCATAAAAAGGAAATGGTCAGGACTGGAGGCATTTCCGATGGGAGCGCTCATTGCACTGGGCTTCTGTCCCACCACAGCTGCCATTTTTTTCGGTGTTTTAATACCTCTTGCCATACGGCACGGACAACCTCTACTGTTTCCCCTGCTGTATGCCCTGGGAGCTGTATTGCCACTGGCCATAATAAGTTACCTGATTGTTGCCGGTGTAAAAACAGGCGGTAATAAAAACTGGCAAAGATTGTTGCCGGTTATCTCAGGATGGATCATGATCCTGGCAGGAATATACCTTGCCGTTCAGAGGCTGTGGTTATAGGCCGGTACCTGCAACATATAGAAAGGAACGTTTTCATATATGGCAATAAATTTAACATCATCTCTATGCATTATATGTGAAAACATCCTCAAGTGACGCATTAAAAATACGGGCTATTTTAAATGCCAGCTCTAGAGTCGGAGAGTATTTCTCATTTTCGATTGCCACAATAGTTTGCCGGGTCACCCCCACTTTTTCAGCCAGTTCTTGCTGGGTCATTTCGCTCTGAAGAAAACGAAACTTTCTTATCTCGTTGGTAATATGGCATTTATTCATCTTATAGTCCCTTTCTGTATAAGCTTATCCTGGTGATATCTGACAAAATGGTGACAATAAAACCTGAAGAAAATAATTTTGCAAACATGATCCACTGCTGAATTCCAAAGGCCTGCGAACCAATCGCCAAAAACGTTCCGCCTGCAAATATCAAGTGAGACACCCGCAATGATTTCAGTTCTATGATCTTGTCCATTTCGTCACTAATGACAGGTATGTCCTTCTTGGTCACAATCTTGTTGATAATGGCGAATACAATATGGACAATGATCTGTGCTGCAACCATCACAAGTGCCAAAAACAGGAAAGACTTCCCCCAAAAACTGAAATCGTGGATAATTTCCGGTTTCGGTACTACATAATGCTGATATACATACAGCGAATACACTGCAAAAACCGCTATGGTAGCCAACAGAGACGCTAAAATCATTTTTTCTTTCCGGTACATAACAACCTCCCATGTATAATATTTTTTACTTTATGTAAATTATATACGACATAAAGATAAATATATTTTACATTATGTCATACATTTTATACATTATTATATAGAAAAATTTCATCTAAGAAACATCAGACAATACTTATCCGAAAGCAACAATACTCTTCTGACTTGTCCAATTTAGTGCAACAAATTTAAAATTTTATTTCTGTAATCAACTGATTATCTACGTATATGCTTTATACACTAAAAAGGGTGGACAAGTCAGGAAAATATGCTCTAATTCCTGATCCGTAGTTGCAGTTGGAGCGAATGTCTTAAAAGATAAATCTCTGTACAGGTGACACGACTTTTTGTATATATCAGCGCTTAGAAGCCTGTTTTTTGATTATATTTTTGATTCTAAGGTTATAAATTGATTGTTTTTAGCACCTAACTTATTAATATATAAATATATGTTCTGGTCCGACCCTGTTAATCATTTCTCAATGCATCGAGCAAATTCAAATTCCGCAACTGGATGGCAGAAACCAACATGATCCAGAAGAAACCGTTCAGTATGATGATTCCTGTAAGAAAGGTAAGCAGACTGAAGGAGACATTCTGGTAACCGGACAGGAAGGCAGGCAGCGTGGCGATAACAGATGCCAGCAGTCCTGATGCAATCCCTGCCAGCAACAATGCATTGTATTCCCTTAAAATGATGCCGAAAAGTTGTTTGAACCGGTACCCGGCGGAAAGCATCACTGCAAGCTCGTTCCTCCTTTCATAGATGCTCCGGGCAAGGACGATGGCCAGACCAACAGTGCCCAGCAGCAATCCAAAAGCTCCCATCACAAGGAAAATCTGCAGATAGGTATTTTGTACGGATGCATATTCTGCCAGCCGCTCTACGGCCGGAACCATATCCCATCCGAAGTCCCGGAATGCAAAATTAAGCTCTTCGGCCAGCTGGTCCCGGTTTTCATATGCACCGTCCATCAGTAAAAAGCTGGTTCCCACCGAAGAAGGAAACAGCTGCAGGAAATTGTCAGCAGAAATAATCACATTTCCCTGAAATATGGAATTGGCAAGACCTCCGATAAGCTTTAACCGGACTGAATCACCCCGCTCGCTGACATAATGTAGGGTATCCCCCATTTTCATTCCCAGTCCCCATTGAATGATGGTCTGGTCCGCAACAACCGGTATGACATCATCCAGATCCTTTTCGAGTGAAGCCCACGGATCTGATTCATCAAGAAATTCAGTGACCGTAACAAAGGAAAAACGATCTTTAAGTGCATCCGGATCAACACCCAGTACTCTTGGATTTGTAACACGGTTCAAATTCAGACAGCTGGCATCATCCCCGTCATATGTCCTGAACTGAATAAATTCCAGGGAATCTGGTATTCCGAATTCATTTTTTATATCAGGATCATTCAGGTTTTTCAGTATGGGTACCGTAGATTCTGCGAGAAACAAAAAACCTCCCGTGCCGCTTGATTTTACTTGTGCATCCGCTGCCAGGTTTGCACGGTTTGATCCTGTGGAAATGACCGTGAAGGTACCCAAGCTCAGCAGTATGATCACAGTCAGGCTCCTTGTGCGGTTCCTTACAAGGTTCTTGTAGCTTAATGATCGCATGTTCATCCTGTCGATGGGCTTTTCTTCCGTTTGAAGCATCCTAAGGTCCGCCATCAGCAGGAATCCGATCAGCAGCATGGCACCGCTGCCCAGAAAAACAGTCGAATTCAGCTCTTTCCCGCTGAAAAACTGCCACAACAGCAATCCGGCAGCAACAAGAACCAGTGCGACCATCATTCCCTGCTTTAACCTGACCACCCAATCCCTGTGCCCGACGATTGTCTTTTTCTGCAATTGTGTAATGCTGAATTTCAATTGTCTCCGCAAAAGCAACATGATGACAAGCCATGATACCACCATGCTGATGATAAAACCTTCAGCCAGTGACAAAGGTCTGATGACCATTTCAAGTAAATCTGTCCGGACGATATCCTGCCAAACGCGATTGAGCCCAATAAAGACGAGCTTGCCGTAAAGCACCGCAAGAAGAATACCGACCAGAGATCCGAGCAATGCAACCAGCATGCCTTCTGTAAGATAAATCTTTCTGATCATTTTTCCGGAGAATCCCACAGCAGCCATTGATCCAATCTGCTCAATGCGATGCTCCAGGTTAAAAATCACCAGAAGTGCCGCAAGAATGACACCCGAAACCAGTATAAAAAAACTGAGTCCCAGGAAAAGCTGGGTAAAGTTATATCCATTTTGTGCAGCCTGTATACCCCCTTTCTTAAGCTCATTTACACGAAAACCAAGGGAGAAAGGATCGGTACTGTTTTTAATGAGGTTCATGATCTCCTGCTCATCCGCTGCGCCACTGCTGACCCTTATCGCTGTGTAGTCTCCAAACCTGTTACTCCAGAGTTCACGGGCTCGGGAGATTGATATGAATGCTTTGGGCGTACCACGGTATCTGTTCCAGTATTCCTCATCCTTATCCCTGATTCTTTCAAGTTCGATCGGAATTCCTGCTTCCCATTCCCGGCAGCTCCCGGCATCAGACAATCCCGGCAGATCAGGCACCAGGCTTTCGTCGCCATAGGACCCCAGAACAGGGATGATTTCCTTGACAATAAATTCGGTCTGACATACTTCCAGTTCCCGCAAGGGGCCGATCTCAAAGTATTCCATGGAAAGTGTGTCGCCCGGTCTTGCCTGAATATCATCTGCGAGCCATTGATTCACAATGATCTCACTGCCGGAAAGAAGGCTGTCGGGCATAGATGAAACAAAGGAATAAGGTGTATCACCATCTCCATGCCGCATGGAATTGACAAAATAAGTGAGAAAAGGAACAGCCGAGGGTAAGGTATCCAGCAATTTCTCCGAAAGCGACGAATTTATAAATACGCGTTCAGAAATCAATTCCCAAACAGCTTTTTCCGGGAGATATTGCAATTGCAGGTTGGCGTCTTCGATCTGCAATTCCCGGCGCAGCTTTTCTGCGATCTCATTTTTCGCATCGTTATTGGCAGTGCTTATGAATATGATGTTGGATTTCTGTTCCAGGTCCATGATATCATTCAGCCAGTCAAAACCGATAAAAACATTAAAAGGTGCTGTTTGTGTTGCCTGCAGGTTGAAACGGCCGAAATCCTCCCTTCCGACGATTGCCTTAATGGTTACCTGTCTTGCGACAGTCTGATCGGCATCTGAAACGAGGGGTGTATTCAGCGGGATCAGGCTGGCCTTTTTTATGCGGAGCAGCAGCATATCACCTTCATCGAGGTTCAGTCTGGCAGCAACGTTTTCGCTGATGACAACCTCTCCGGGCTGAAGCTGAAAGATTTCTCGCTGTGCAATGGACATCTCCTGAAATTTTTCATCCACACCCAGGATCTGGAGGTTTTCAAGCCGCAGCTGCCCTCCATCCGCAAGACCCATTCCCTCAGCAATCAGTCCCGCAGAGGTCATATATTCCATACCCTGTTCCATCCTCCGGGCAAAAACAGATGAAAAATACCGGTCACCTGCCGTTATGCTGTGCGTAATATTCCCGAGACGGTAGTATACGGTCCTGTCAAGGCTGTAGCTTACAGAATCTCCCACGATAAAAGCGCCGGTGATAATGGCCGTGCTGACAGCCATGCCAAGCGCAATCAACATATTGCTTTTGAAATAATACCTGATGCTTGCTATGACAAGTTTGATCAATGACATGGTTACATGCGGTTTTTTCAATGTTTTCGCCAGGACAGGTTCGATACGGCATCAAAAGCCATTCTTCCAACAGTCCAGTGCTTTACGTTCTAAAATACCTTAAAAGAGTGCATTTTGCCTGATCACACCCTTTTTTTGCTTGCAGGCCGATGGTCTGCCAGTGCCAGTGCACCGTTTTTCAGCAAATAGATCTTATCCATTTTTTCTGCCAGTTCCATCGAGTGTGTCACAACGATCAATGTGATCTTTTTCTGCTCATTGATGTCAGTAAGCAACTTGCTCAATCCGGCTGCATTTTCCTCATCCAGGGCACCTGTCGGCTCATCTGCCAGCAACAGATCAGGTTCATTGATCAAAGCACGGACCACAGCAGCACGCTGGCATTCGCCGCCGGACAATTCACCGGGTTTTTGAAAGCGACGCTCCCAGATCCCTGTTGTCCTCAGCAATTCCTCAGCCCTCTGATATGCTGCCTCCGGATCAGACTTCAGCGGCAATGTGGGAATCAGCACATTCTCCCAAAGTGTAAGCTGTGGAAGCAAATGATGAAACTGAAAAATAAATCCGATCTTCCGGTTTCGGAAATCGGCGAGTTTATTTTGGTTCCATTCAGAGATCACCTCACTTCCGAAAATAATCTCTCCTGTATCGGGAGTGTCCAGGGCCCCAATCAGATTTAGCAGGGTGGTTTTACCTGAACCCGAAGGTCCGACAATTGCAATTTTTTCTCCTTCATCCAGCTGAAGGTCGAGGGCATCCAGAACTTTTCTGAATACCTGGCCATACCTGCTGCGATATGATTTTCCGATATTCTTAAGCGTTAACAACATGTTGCTCTTCAATGGCTTGGTTGTAAATATTGATCAATTCGGCAGCCAGGGTATTGATATTGAGTCCTTCCTCAACACCCTTTCTTGCCGCCATACTCATTGTGCGTAATTTTTCCCTGTCATCAAGCAATATTTTGAGCGCCTCTGCAAGCAACTCAGGTCTGTTTTCGCCATACAACAGGCCTCCTCTGGTCTTTTCTATGATCTCGGGAAATGCACCCAGTGAGGGCTGCACGACCGGAATCCCGGAGGCCATAGCCTCAGCGAGGTAAATGCCAAAGGCTTCTCCCTGACGGACCGGCACGGAAAGGATCGATACTTTCCGGAGGAAGTCCTTTCTTCCTTCACCTTCAAAATTCTTGTGAAATTCAACACTGTTGGCCAGATAAAGTGATGAGAACTTGTTCCTGACCGATCTTAAAAACCTGGCGTCATCTCCTGTACTTCCTCCTGTAACAATCAATTTTACATCCTGATACTTCATGTCTTTCTTCAATTCAACAAAGGCATCAGCCAGGATATCGAGTCCGTTCTCATGGCTCATTCTCGAGAGGAAGCCGATGTTCCTCGACTTCTCCGCTGAATTGATGAATGTATAATCTGCAGGATCCACCCCGATATGGAGGGTTGTCACTTTCTCCGGTGGCAGGTTCATTTTTTTTACGGATACATCACCGTAATACCGGCTCACTGCAACAAACCGGTCAACAAATTTCGCCTTTTCCCCCATGAGGCTCCAGACTTTTTCCCTGCTCGCAGGATTCATCACATCCACCCAGGTATCCTCATCCTGCAGCGAACAGATCAACGGGACATCGAGCTTCTCCTGCATCTTGTGCGCAAGTCCGAGCAACAAAGCATTTGAAAGATGGATCACATCCGGTTTGAAATGTTCTGCCATCCAGTCCGTCATCCGTTCAAGCTCCTCATGCTGCCTGCCCTGCTCACCCAGCAGCATCGATATCGTCATCTCATCCAGTCCCTTTGCACGTGTACTGCCTGCCATGGAGGCCGCCAGTTTAAGCATTGGTTTTGAATTCAGGAGTTTGTCAAACCATGCCGGAGCCTTTTGAAGCAATGGGAACATTTGCTTCATGTAAATGCTGATCGCACCATAAAACACCGGAACACCGCTTAAATCGTGTTCATCTGCAAAAAGTGGCAGATACATGGGGATTTTTATCGCATCGTGCCCCATCTTCCGCATTGCATTGAAATATTCACTGTCGCGGAGACAGTTGCCGCAATAAAAACTTCCCCCGGAACCCGGAATTACGTGTATGATCTTCATAAAACATTCCCTTTCTTCAGATTGTCGGTTATTTGAAATCTATCAACGGCAATATACCGTACTTTTTGTACAAAGCATGGGACCAATTGTTAATAATATTAAAAGCATGATCCCGCAGCTTGCAGGAAAAATGAGGGATCATAACATTAGAAGCTTCTGTCAGTCGATCGTGTAAAGGATGATTGAATCATTATCCTTGATATAAATTCTGTTACCAGAGAGGATGGGATGGGCATAAACCGGCGTGTCGGCAACCTTGATCATGGCAAGTTGCGCATAGCTCTTTCCGCCCGGTTTGAAAACAACCAGGTTGGAAGTGCTCGACAGGGCAACCATCACTGTTCCGGCATCGATCACTGATCCGAAATTTTGATGTGATGCCTGGTCGATCCAAACTGTCTGCCCATTGCCGGCGTTGATACAAAAAAGTTTGTTCTGGTTTGATAACCCGTACAGAAAACCCTCCTTCAGTACAGGTGTGTTATAGGCAGTGCTGATGTCTGCATTTTTCCACAACGTATTCACTTTGAAATTACTGCCCTGTTTCCTGATCTCAATGGCATTCACGCCATTGTTCAGTCCGGTGTAATAGACTTTCTGCTGATCCACCACGGGACTCGCGGAATTGTTCGTACGTCCCACGCCCACAGGTGTTGCGATCTCCCATATCAGCCTGCCATCTGCAAGTCCGATACCAACCAGTTTTGTTTCCGTCTGGAATACTAGAATCTTGGTGCCGTCCACCATCATCAGGAACGGAGATCCATAAGCCGGCCCGTCACCGGCAGTTTTCCATTTCAGATTCCCGGTGTTTACATCAAAAGCCAGGAACTGTCCGGCTTTTGGTCCTCCAAGGAGTACAACACACAAATCATCCTCAACGATTGGTGACAATCCGATGTAGAACTGCGGAAAAGTGCTGGTGTAATCCTGGTTGCGCCAAATCAGGTTACCTGTTTCAGCATCATGACAGGATAAGGTGCCTGCCACACCCAGGGTGATAACCTTACCCTCCGATACAACAGGAGAACTACGTGGACCGGGATGTGAAGCAGCAGGACCCGATACTGCCGGAGCAGAATATCCTCCTGTCTGCCAGATCTGCCTGCCGGTGCCTGCATCCAGGCATTGTAAGACTTCATTTGAACCCTGTCTTGTAAAAACATATAGCCTGCTTTTAACCAGTGCTGGTGTAGCGTCAGCCAGGCCCACCTCAACCTTCCAGCTCTGATTCAATTGCCGGGGCCAGGTCACCGGGGCCTTAAATCCCGTTACCCTGGCATCGCGATTGTTACCCCGCCACTGGGACCATTCCTGTGAATCCACATGAAACGGATTGATTGACAGTACCAATCCGGTAAACAGAATGAGCAAATGGGAATTGGTATTCATAACTCTTGAATTTAGATTATCAATGATCAATATTTTGTTCCAAATTACATCAATCTGTATCACAAAACAACCCTGATATGTGAAAAAGTGTTTTTTCGGAAGGCCATAAAATATTTTGAGATCTGAGGATCCTTCAGGATGCATTTTACAACCGACCGGTGAACATCCATACCGATTGTCGATGAAACAATTGAAAAATCAAGATGTAATTCTTATATTTACAAAAAGTCCAATCGTGCCTGAAAGAAAGACTAACCGGATGATCCAGGTGATCAGGGAAGAACTTGGATTATTGATTGCCATAGGCCTGGGTATCTTTTTGTTTGTCCTTTTTTTTCAGCCTTTTCCTTTCGAGTACAGGGATTTCAACAACAGCATCCTGATGATCGCCGGTCTTGGTGCCATTGTCTTTCTTGCCATGCTCATGGCCCGGATCGTTTTTACGCTGATCTCCGGAAAGGATATGGATCAGGACAGACATCACCTGCTGCCGTCCTATATTCACGGGTTTAGCATAATGACAATCTGTTCGGTAGCTTTTATTTTTTATCTGCGCTACGTGGCACACCTGGAAATCACTTTTTATATCGCTGTCAAAACTGTGATCATATGCCTGATACCTCCCCTGATTGAAAGATTTTATTACCTGCACAAATGGCTCAGAATGTTAAAAGACCAGCTCACAGATGAAGAAACCAGTTTGCAGAAGCAAATCGAAGCCTTCCAACAGGGCACAAAGACTAAGAAGATTGAGTTTCTGACCGAGCACGGCAGGGAAAACCTTATGCTGATGCCTTCTGATATCGCCTGTATCAGATCTGCCGACAATTACGTGGAAATTGTCTATAAAGAAGAGGAACAGTTCAGAAAGAAACTGACCCGGAATACACTGAGAAATATTGAACAGATGTTGAAGCCATGGTCTGTTTTTGTCCGCTGCCACAGAACCTGCCTGATCAATCTGATGCTTGTCGAAAGTATTTTCAAGAAGCATAACAACCACCACATCCGCTTGAAGGGATATAATGAGGAGATCCCGGTTGCAAGACAATATGTTTACAGACTAAAGGACGCTATTGACAAAGATCAGGGACGAATACCATTCGCCCGGTCTGGTTGAATTTTGCCCTCATCAAAGAACCCGGATCCCATATTCCGGTTACTCATCCCTTCGGTTTTTCCGTTATTTGGATCGGTCGTAATTTTATCACCGGCCAAAACCATTTCAATCATGAACATATTGCTGATTAATCCCAAATTCCCGAATACATACTGGAGCTTTAAACACGCGCTGAAATTCATTTCCAAAAAATCGCTCAATGTACCGCTCGGTTTAATCACTGTTGCGTCTCTGTTACCAAAAAAGTGGAACAGGAAACTCATTGACATGAATGTCTCAGGCCTGAAAGAACAGGATGTTGCATGGGCTGATTATGTCTTTATCAGCGCCATGTCAGTTCAGTCGGCATCGGCGCACGAAATCATCAGGATCTGCAGGTCAATGAACACGAAAACTGTGGCTGGAGGACCACTGTTCACCGAGGAATGCGAACAATTTCCTGATGTGGATCACCTCGTGCTGAATGAGGCTGAGATCACGTTGCCTTTGTTTATAGAGGATCTGACCACTGGAAAAGCAAAAGGAGTATACCGGTCAGAGCATTTTGCTGACCTTACGACTACGCCCTTACCTGATTATTCACTGTTACAGCTTCATAAGTATGCCATGGCAGGAATTCAATATTCGAGAGGCTGTCCCTTTGACTGTGAATTCTGTGACATCACTGCCTTGTTCGGGCATCGTGTGCGGACCAAGAAGCCCGGACAGATCATCCGGGAACTGGATGCCCTGTACAATACAGGATGGCGGGGACATGTGTTTTTTGTGGATGACAATTTCATCGGACACAGGAACAAACTGAAAAAAGAACTGCTTCCGGAAATGATCCGATGGATGGAAAAGAGACAACGTCCCTTTGTGTTCACAACAGAAGCATCCATAAACCTGGCGGATGATCAGGAATTAATGGGCATGATGGTCAGGGCGGGATTTCATAAGGTATTCGTCGGGATTGAATCCCCTGAGGAAATCTGTCTGACGGAATGCAACAAAGTACAGAACCATCAGCGCAATCTGCTGAAAAGTGTGACCGACATCCAGCAGGCAGGTATGGAAGTAACCGCCGGCTTTATTGTCGGTTTTGACAGCGATCCCGTGAACATTTTTCAACGACAGATCGAGTTTATCCAGCAAAGCGGGATCATAACAGCCATGGTAGGCCTGCTGAATGCACCCCGGCTGTCGAAACTTTACCGGCGGCTGCATCAGGAAGGAAGGATCGTCTCCAAGTTTTCAGGAGACAATACTGACTACAGCATGAATTTTATTCCGGTTATGGATAAGGAAATGTTGCTGAAAGGATATCAGAAGATCCTTCAGGGAATCTATTCAAGCAAGGCTTACTATGAGAGGGTTCTTACTTTCCTGAAAAGCTACAACCCTCCTTTCAGGGAACAGAAGAAAATCACTCTGAAAAAGCTATCAGCCTTATTCAAATCCATGATGATCATCGGAATTTTCAATAAGAACAGCAAATACTACTGGAAGCTTTTGATCTGGAGCCTGTTAAATAAACCCTCAGTATTCCCGCTTGCGGTAACGTACTGTATCTATGGTTATCATTTCAGGAAGGTGTTTCGCGGGATTACCTGACCCATAAAGGATCATGACAATTCTCCCGTCTGTTTGCGGATTATTTTGCACCCAGACAATAAATGCTGCCATCCTGTGAACCGAAAATGATTTTGCCCTGCAGGATTGCAGGATTGGAGAAAACAGCGCTGCCGATCTCATAGCTCCATATCACACTGCCATCGCTCAGGTCCATCAGCATCAGAACGCCGCTCATGTTGGCAGCCAGCACCCTGTTCACCGTTACAATGGCAGAAGCCTCCACCTGACTGCCGGTGTTGGTTTTCCAGATCAGACCTCCTGTGTTTCTGTCAAGGCAGTAAACATACCTGTCACGGTTCCCGATGACGACCCTGTCCTGACTCAGAGCAGGTGAAGCGATGAATGAAATCTGCGAGGCTTCATTCGCCCAGGTCCAGTCAAATGTTTCTCTGTTGTAATCCACACAGGTAACATAACCATCATAATCGCCCATATAAGCTTTTCCTTTATCAAGGGACGGAGAGCCCGCTATATAAGTGGCAACTTCAATTTTCCGGCGGGAAGTTCCCGAGGGAATGTCCACCACATGCAGCAGTCCGTCGCAGCCCCCGAATATTGCATTGTTGCCTTCGATGGCCACAGCTCCGTTGATGAAATTGGTAGTCTCATAGGTCCAGACAACGGAACCCCTGGCAGCATCCACGCAATGCAGCAGGTAATCATAACTTCCGATCAATATATAGGTTTTATTTCCGTCTGTCCACCAGTTTGGCGCACCCATGATCTGTCCCTGTGTTTTGTAGAGCCAGTTCATCTCCCCGTCTTCAAGTCTGAGGGAATACAGGTTCCCGCTCAGGTCGCCGATATAAACATTTCCACCATGGATCAGGGCAGTCGCCTCTATGGCGTTCCCTGCCGTAAATTTCCAGATCTGCCTCCCGTTCTGGTCGAGACAATATACATTCCCGTCTGCGGAACCGGTCACGATGCGGTTGCCCTGGACAACAGGCGAGGATTTGATCTCATCACCGGTGTAAAAGGACCACAGAAGGCTCACCCGTTCCGGCATGGCAATATTAAAATATCCCGTAAGCTGCTGGTTACCCCTGAAATTGCTGAAACTGCCGCTGGTCTGCGCATCCGTTAAAATCGGAACGAGTACAAGCAACGATATGCTCAGCAAAAGTCTGTGCCTGTTTGTGCTGTCATATGACATGGTCAATTGTTTTTATGTTCCTTCAGTGAAAGCGCACCGGTCGGACATGCTTCGGCGACCAGGCGGGCTGTTTTAACCAGGCTTTTCTCCAGAAGCTCGTTAAAGGGAACTCCTATTCTTACGTCAAAGCCTCTGCCAATGAATGTAAGCCCGAGTTTTTCCTGGTATTTTGCCGTCAGCCTCACACAGATCCCGCATTTGATACATTTCTCAGGCTCATAGACCACGATATCGTGTTGAAAGTACTTTTTCACAGGTTTTCTTTCCTGGTAAATGAACCTTTTCTGGCTGGCATGGTACATGCCTGAATAGTCTCTCAACCTGCAGTCATTAAGTTTCCTGCAATCACAATGCAAACATCGTGCCGCTTCCTTTCGCACCTCATCTTTTGTAAAGCTTGCGCCCTCCTGCTCAGGAAGCAGCCTTTTTTCAGCCGTTGATTCTTTCAGGTATTCTGCGAACTCCTCCTGCATCAGTTTGCCAAACCTCGAATTGAACGGGCGGGACTCACCTGTTAAAGGCCTTCCGTTCAGCAGCTGGTTGATGCTGAAAGCCGCCTCCTTTCCCTGTCCCAGAGAACGGATGGCAAGTCTGGCTGACCGGGTCACATTTCCGGCAGCAAAGACATTCGGCAGACTGGTCTGAAAAGTGTTCCTGTCCACGAGCAACTGCTTGTCATTGTGATCCGGTCCCCAGGAAGAGACCTCCTCTGTGATATCCCCCGTGGCAATGACCACGGCATCGTATTCCTTCACGAGACTGCTGAATCCGTGGGCTTTTACCTCGGTATTCAGCCTGAATTCCACCCCAGCATCCCGGATGAAGAGGATCTCCCTTTCCAGTAAAGCTTTGTCCAGCCGATCATCCGGAATGGAATAATGCAGCGTACCTCCCGGAATTTCATTCCGATCGAGGATGACAGACCTGTATCCTTTCAGCCGGAGGTAATAGGCAGCGGAGAGACCTGCGGGACCGCATCCGATCACAGCCACGCGCTTACCGTTCAATGGCAGGGATGGCTGTGATGCCGTTATTTGTCCCTCATCCCCTGCAAACCTCTTCAGCAGACAAATGGAAACCGCATCATTAATCGTTTTCCTCCTGCACGCGTTTTCACAGGGAGCGGGACAAATCCTTCCGAGCACAGAAGGCAGAACAATATCGTTCCTGACCACCTTCAGGGCTTCGTCCGTCTTTCCTTCCGCCAGCAGCCTGTTCATCAGCGGAATGTTCATGTGAGCAGGACAGGCAAGCCGGCAGGGAGCTTCACAGTCCCCTACATGATCGGAGAGCAGGAGCTCGAGTGCCATCTTTCTGGCTTCGGCGATCTCCCCGTCCTCCGTGACGACATTCATTCCGTCGGTCACCTCCACGGAACATGAGGGTATCAGCCTGTTCTGGGAGATTTCCTTTACAATGCATATCATGCAGGATGTAAACTGCTCGACATCGTCATTGTGACACATTGCAGGCACTGTAAAACCTGCTTTTTCCGCAGCCTTGAGAACGGTTGTCCCCTGCTCCACTTCTACTGTTTTGCCGTTGATCTTAATGCTGACCATGTTTATTTTACGGTTATGGCATCGGCGGGACATACCTGCCTGCAGGTGTTGCACCGTATGCATTTATCGGTCTGTATCTCATGCTTCACATGAGGCGTGAAAGCTATTGCATCGGCCGGACAGCGCTGGGAGCAAAGCGTGCATCCGATGCAGTTGTCGTTGACCGAATAGGTGATCAGGTCGCGGCACCTGGTTGCGGGACAAACTCCCCTCGCGTGTGCCTCATATTCTTCCCTGAAATAGGCCAGGGTGGAAAGGACCGGATTGGGTGCCGTTCTGCCCAGTCCGCACAAACTCCCCTTTTTTGTCCATTCCGCCAGCTTTTCCAGCTCTTCCAGATCATTGGCCCCGGTCTTTCCCGTGCACAGGCGGTCGAGGATGTCCAGCATCTTGCGCGTGCCGATCCTGCAAAAGGTGCATTTACCGCAGGATTCGTTCTGGGTGAAGGACAGGAAATACCTTGCCATGTCCACCATGCAATCCGTTTCATCCAGCACCACCATTCCGCCTGATCCCATCATGGCCCCCAGTTCATGCAGCGAATGAAAGTCAATCGGCGTATCGGCCAGCCAGTGAGGAATGCAGCCGCCAGAAGGCCCCCCTATCTGTACGGCCTTGAATTTCCTTCCTTCAGCGATACCTCCCCCGATGTCCTCCACCACCTTGCGTATTGTAATGCCCATAGGCACTTCGATGAGTCCACCCCGGTTAATCTTGCCGGCCAGGGCGAACACTTTTGTGCCCCGGCTGTTCTCTGTCCCTATCGAACTGAATTTCCTGCTTCCTTCCCTGATGATGTAGGCCACCTGGGCATAGGTCTCCGCATTGTTCACCAGTGTGGGTTTGTCCCACAGGCCTTTTTGAGCGGGATAAGGCGGCCTGAGCCTGGGGAAGCCCCTTTTCCCCTCGATGGAGGCGATCAGGGCTGTTTCCTCCCCGCAGACAAAAGCTCCTGCTCCTTCGTATATGTTTACTTCGAAACTGAATCCTGTGTTCAGAATATTTTTTCCCAGAAAGCCGTGTTCTTCACTCATACGGATGGCTTCGCGCATGCGGGTCACGGCAAGCGGATACTCGGCACGGATATAGAAATAGCCGCTGTCGGCTCCTGTGGCATAGGCTGCAATGAGCATCCCTTCGATGATCCTGTAGGGATAAGACTCCAGCAGCATCCTGTCCATGAAAGCCCCTGGATCACCCTCATCACCGTTGCAGATCAGGTATTTGGGGTGAACTTCCTGACGGGCTACAGTCTCCCACTTGTCACCCGTCGGAAAGCCGGCGCCTCCCCTGCCCCGGATGCCGCTTTCCTTGATCTCTTCGATCACCTGTGAAGGGGTTAATTTCAACGCTTTTTTCAATCCCAGGAACCCGCGTTTTGAAATGTATTCCTCAATGTCCAGGGGATTGATCACACCCCGGTATTCCGTGGCGATGGGGATCTGGTTGCCCAGGAACTGTGATACATGCTTTTCCCTCATGTCAAGGGAATACCTCTCGATTCCGCTCCAGTTTGTATCGCTCTGAACGGATTCCAGGCTGTCGAACAGTTTGAGCCTGATCCGCTGCAACAGGTTGTCCGGTTTAAAATGCCTGTGGATGATGGATTTCACATCCTCAGGCTTCACCTTTGCATACAGTGAAGCATCCTTATTCACCGGAACCACTTCCATCAGCGGCACCTGGTGGCACATGCCCACGCATCCGACATGCTTGATTTTCACATTCAAGTGGTGAAGGCTGACGGTTTCCTCGATGGCCTTGCGCACCTCTTCGCTCCCGCTTGCCACACAGCAGGATCCCAGCCCGATCCTGATCTCACCGTCTGTTTTGTCCCCGTTCATCCTTACCACGGCCTTCTTTTGGCTTTTCCTTCCCCGGCGCTGAAAATCATGCACTACCTGGTCCACCTTATCAGACGAAACATGGCCGTAGGTCACCCTATCGATCTGCACCACGGGAGCCAGGGTGCAGCAACCCAGGCAGCTTACTTTCTCCAGCGTGAAGTCGCCGGCCTCATCGGTATGCCTTTCTTTTCCGAGCTTCAGCTCCCGCCTGAACGAATCATACACCAGCAACGATCCCTTCACGTGGCAGGCAGTGCCAACGCAAACCCTGATGACATGCTTGCCCGCCGGTTCAAAACGGAACTGGTGGTAGAAACTGGCCACGCCGATAATCTCCGATGCAGTGATGTCAGTGGTGTCGCAGACCCTTTTCAATGCCTCTTCAGGCAGGAAATTGTATCTGGCCTGGATGGCCTGCAGCAGTGGAATGACCGCGGTCTTTCCCCTGCCCTTCAGGTCAATGATCTGGTCTATATCATTAATATTTACAATCATAAGCCTGTATTACCACTGGTTCTTTCACCGGTTGCCGTGTGCGATTTAAATTTTTATAAAATCCATCCATGTTCAATATCACTGCCCGATGCAATACAGGTTTTCCCATCCCTTGAAATAGATCGCACCGTCTGCAAATGCCGGCGTTGTATATACAGGTTCCCCCAGCGAGCATTCACCGATGAGATTCATTTCCCTGGAAACCTCAAAGATGTATGTGTTGCCATCCCAGTCGGTAACGTACAACTTGTTTTCCGCCACTATGGGTGACGACATGAATCCCTGTCTGGCCTGGTATTCCCAATATTCCTCACCCGTTTTCGCATCGTAGCATACCATGATGCCATAACTCGTCAGGATGAACAGCAGTCCGTTGCTGACAACAGGACTGGAAATATCCGAAAGAAATTCGTTGTCTTCCCAGACAACTTCTTCCCTGGTGGGATCAATGGCAACCAGGACGGCATATTCATTGACGGCATATACCAGTCCGTCACTGTAGGCTGCAGAGGGACCGACCTCTCCAGACATGCATGGCACTGACCACATCTCCTTTCCCGTATTCGCATCGTATCCTGCCACGAGAGGGTCAGCAACGAGGATCACCTGGTAAGCTCCGCCGATCTGCGCCAGGATGGGTGACGCCCAGGAGATCTCAACCTCCCGGAAGGTCTGCCAGAGCGTTTCACCTGTAAGGACGTTCAGGGCGATCAGCCTGCCCCCCTCACCCGTGTCATATTGCACATAAAGCTTGTCCTGCCAGCAGATCAACGAAGAAGCATGTCCGTAATGGTTTTCGGGCACACCGAGGTTCCTGGCCCATATCCTGTTGCCGTCCATGTCGAAACAGATGACGTCACCGGTGGCAAAGATGCTATACACACGTTGTCCGTCCGTCGTCAGTGTCGGCGCTGAAAGTCCCGTGTCATCCGTCACCCTGGGAACCGCTGCCGTGGAACCGGGAATGTTGTTCACGTCCTGCTGCCAGAGCAGCCTTCCTGTATTGTGGTCATAGCAGTATACCGTCTGGCTCCTTCCTTCTGCACCTGCAAAGAAGAGCTTATTGCCCCAGAGGACGGGTGAATTGTTGCCTTCCTTTGGAACCGGGACCTTCCATTTGATGTTACGGTTCGTCGCTGCATCCCAGTCAACGGGTATGTTCCTGCGGCTGGTGATGCCATTGCTGAAGGGACCGCGGAATGCGTTGTGATGCTGCAGCACCTCCTCCCTCGTGGGGAACCTCATTGTGATGGCTGCTGCTCCCTGTGATACCTCGCCTTCAAGACCTTCCTGTTCATCACCTTGCATTCCTTCCTGTGCAGAATCCGTGCGGATCTCGACAACCTCGACCTGATCCGTACCGGTAACGGCTTCCGCGACAATGGCCGAAGAAACCGGTGTGTAAGTGCTGAAATGGTTGCGCGACAGCACAGCCGCCGCAAGGGCCAGCACCATGATGACCATGCCGGCTGCCAGGATCCACTTCTGTGACAATATCCTGTTTACATTTTCATTCACGACCGGTTCGCCCGGTTTTTCGATCTTCGTCAGCAGGGAATAATAATACCGCAGGGCCACAATACAGACGATTGCACCGAAGAGCAGCAGATAGCCGCCGGTCTTTACCTGCCAGGTGGAAGTGAAATACGCTTTCCTGGCCAGCAGATCCAGGGTCCGGATCTCATCACGAAGGGCATCATTGCCGGGGTCTTCCGCAAGTCGCTCCACCAGAGCCTGTATCGCTTCCGTTTCAAGGGGATTGAAAGAGGAAGTCTGCCAGTAGCTGATCAGCAGTAAGATGCTTACGAGTATCGAAAAGATACCTGATACGATGGCCGTATTGGCCGATAATTTGAGTTGTGTTTGCCGGTCCATTTACTGTTTCTTGATTACTGGACAATATTTCATGCACCTGCCACAGCTGTAGCAGTTTCCCTTATGGGGCTCATAATCTGTTTTCCTTCTGAAAACAACCTGATTCAGGAGTGTAATCCCAATGACAAATCCGATGAAGCCTCCCAGGATCCAGCCCCCTGTATAGAACTGGTTCTGAATTACTTCTGCCTCCTCCACCAAAGTCTCCAACGGTTTTCCGGATGACAGGAATGTCTGTATGTCTATATTATCCAGGTCGTTCCTCATTTCCGGTTTTGTAATGAGCAGATTGGCCAAAAACACATCAGGATGCGCCCGGGAAAGGAAAACATGGGCCGAGGAAACGGCAAAGCCTCCCAAAGCGACCCAAACGGGGATCAGCACAAGGTAAAGGATGAACCTGCGCAGGTTCTTTTCTGTATCCGGTCTTGCATTGCTGTCACCGGGAAAATCAATGGCATCGAACGGACAGGAGCTTTCACAAAGCCTGCATTGGATGCATTCTGCCGGTGTGATCGTCATGTGACGCCTGGCAAAAAAGGATGTTACCCTGAGCAGGGCGCCGTAAGGACACACGAACCGGCAATAGGGCCTGGCGACAAACATTCCGATGAGCAGCATGCCGATGCCCAGCACGATCATGGTAAATTCGGCGCCCATCCTGAAGATTCCGACAAAAGGATCGTACCTGCAGATGATAAAATCCGTTCCTGTGACCGCAAACAATATTGCGAGTCCGAGATAAACAAACGGGAAGATCCCCAGCGTCTTCTGCAGCCATGAAGGAAACGTGATGGGTTTGACGATGATCAGGTCCTGTATCGCGCCCAGGGCACAGGCACCGGCGCAGAACACCCTGCCGTAAAACAGGGAAAAGATGAGTGGCAGCAGGAAAAAGGCCAGTACGGTAAGCGAAACGGAATAACCGGTGTTGAAGAGTGACAAAGCAACGTTCTGCACGGAACCCACGGAACAGATGCATCCATTCCGATAGAATCCGAAATAGACCAGAGTGAAAACCGAAATCCAGAATATGCCGGTACGCGATCTTTTTTTCAGCAGGAACCATGTGACCAGTGCCATGACAGCCAGCAGCATGGCCACATCCACATACTCGAGTGCAAGTGATCTGGGTTCGGGAGTTACCGGGGTCGGCTGCTCATATCCCGTTTCGAATTCAGGCCTGGGAAAACGCTGCTGGGCAAAGGACGCAGGAGGCATCATGACAAATAGCAACAGCAGCAGGAATACTGCCTTCAATGCTTTATGCGTTCCTGTATATATACAACCGGTCAAGTGCATATCCATTTGCTTTCCAATTCAGTCATTGCCCTTTCCTGTGGGCTGTTCTATTATCATTGATGGTAGTTTCTGTCATTACCCCTTCTCTGCAGCTTTCGTCCGCTCCAGCTGATTGAAAGACCGATCCGTGCATTCATCCCCCTGACTCTTCTCTGGTAAACCCTCCCTTAATGATGTAAGCCGCGTCCGATTCCACCCTGGATATGGCGTTCGAGGGACAGACCCTGGCAATGGAGCATTCGTTACAGTTCATGCACAGGTCATGCTGGATCTGAAGGTGCAGCGAACCGTTGCCGAACGCCGTACAGCCCGCCACACACTTGGCACATCCGATACACAGGTCCCTGTTGATCACATATTCATAGTAGGGCTCCTCAATATACCGCCTTTCAATGGCGGCAGTCGGACACAACTGATTCTCCGCGCCCGTATCCCGCTCCGTATGTTCCGGCCTGAGGTAGCCTCCGCAAAGATCGCAGTACCCGCAAAGATCGTAGGCGTGCACACATTTGACGGCGGACGGTTTCAGCACGCAATAGTCCGCGCACCTCCCACATTGCGTGCAAAGGAAGGGATCGATCTGCCATACCCATTTCTTTGCCGATACCCGGCTGAGGGCCACACTGCCCACGCCTGCCAGCGAAAGCCCCAGCGTGATCCGCATGCCCTTGTCAATGAAATTGCGTCTGCTCTGTGCTTTGTCCTTGTCCATAACCTTTTTGTCTGATGAATCACTGCAATGCTTTTTCCCTGACCGCTTCCGGAAGGTTACAGGAACCCAGCTCGGTGCATGTCCTGCAATTGCCAGTCAGAATGCACACTTCAGCGGGTACCTTTTTTCTTTTGTACAACCCGAAAATACCCATTACTGCCATGGCTGACAACAAAGTGTACCTTCCTGCATACAGGATAAAAGTTCTCCGGTCCATATTTACATATTTAAAAGTCAATTGTTTTCATCATTTTTTCAGAATGGGTTGAACCATTCCGGTCATCCTTTCTACCTGGGCTCAAATATCCGTATCAGCCTTTTGTCATAATCCAGCGCAATGATCTTCCCGCTCTCACCCACGGCCAGGTCAGGCGCTTCGCCTTCTTCCGTGAATTTATCCGGCGGAGCCACCACGGCCACGAATTCCCCGGATGGATCGTATACCTTGATCCTCACCAGTCCCTTTTCACTGGTCACGAATGCACCATCATCCAGGAAAGCAAAATGTGCGGGATTGCAACAGCCGCTGAATCCGTCGATCTCCACGGATGCCTTTTCCCAGTGGTTCATCAGTGACCCCCTGTCATCGTAACTTTGAAGGGCAAGCATGCCCGGATTGACGACCCACAGCTCGTTCAGGTGATTGACATCCAGGTCGAAATAGGGGCTCGGTACAATGAAACCGTGCAAGGAAGCAGAGCCTGACTCCCCTTCAAATTCACCTTTTTTCAATCCATCCCTGGAATACATCAGTACCCTCTGCTTTCCGGCATCAGCGACATAGATCGTATTTCCGTTCGTTGCTACAGATGTAAAGATCGAAGAATCTGTCTCCTGCGGCGATGTAAAAAGTACGTTCCCCGAGCCGTCAGTGAGGCAGATGTAGTTTTCAAATCCAATTACCAGTGTGTCGGTTGAAGGGACAGCAATGCACCTCGGCTCGTCCGGAAAGCTCTTTTCATGGATCTGTCTTCCCGTCAAGTCAAGCACCTGAAGGCGGCGGTCCGCAAGCAGGTAGATCCGGTCATCCTGACAGCCTATCGCCTTTGGTTGTTCTGCATTCGTAATGATCTGCCTTATTTCACGGTAGGTGACCAGTGCCGGATCAACGGCCGTAAAGATATCCGCTGAAAATTCGTAGGGATTTCCCCCTCTCCTGTCAGGGCGCGTGGAAGAGTAGTCCATCACCACCAGGATCACGATCACCAGGAAGAGGACCAGTACAAATATTCCGATCAGTTTTTTCTGCATTTTCTATGATTTTATGCTGATGCAAACCATATACTTAGAATCCCGCAGCAGGAGGTATCCGTCAGCGAGGGCCAGCGGTGCCCATGCATCCTGTCCCTCGAAAACCTGCCGGGAATCCAGCTGTATGTATTGTCTTGTGTCTTTCTGAATGATGTAAAGCATGCCATCCTCGTTCAGCAGAAAGAACTTTCCGTCCGCCAGTATAAAGGGACCCATGCCAAACCTTGCCGTCTGTCCGCTGGACCAGACCACATTCGTGCAGTCATCCGGCGAAACGCATATCAGCTGGTTTCTGAGTGTCCCGCCATCCTTGGGCATGATGCCGTACAGCAGTCCATCCGTATAGATCGGCGTCTGCTGCTCGCAGGCCAGTCCTTCCGCAGGTTTGTATTCCTGCCTCACTTCGATTGCGTAACTGCCGTTGCTCACTGACAGTTGAAGGACCATACCCCCTGCACCGTATCCGGCCGTCATGTAAATCTTTCCGTCAGGCATGCAAACCGGGGAAGGAGCGATAACATCATGGTTCCAGGCATTGGTTGACCAAAGCATCCTGCCGGCATCCTCCCCGTCAGCAGCAATGCCGCAGATACCTCCCACGGCACTGTAAACATACATTTTTCGTCCCCCGAAGGTAAACGGCATCACGGAAGAATGCGACATTTTCCAGCCGTCGGGATTGGGTGTTTCCCACACCTTCTCTCCCGTTGCACAATCCACTGCGATCATCAGCGCCTTTCCGCCTGTGGCGATAACGGCCAGATCATTGTCGATCAGCGGACACTGGCCGGTATACCATAATGGCACTTCGCTTTCATATTCCTTTTCGATGTCGATGCCCCAGATTAAATCTCCTGTTTCCCGGTCAGTGCACATCACATGGCACCTGGGGCCCATAGTCAGAATATAATCTTCCGTTACGGCCGGCACGGTGCGTGACATTCCATGATTCCTCTTCACCCTTACCTCATACCATCTTCGCCAGAGTTCCGTTCCATCGGGCAGGGAGAAACAGCGCAGCATATCGGCTCCCTGCTCCTCATCATAATCCAGCAGGTATGCCTTACCGTCATATATGGCCGGACCTGCATGCCCTTCACCCAGTTCAGCTGTCCAGAGTATTTCCGGTCCCCCGGCACCAAAACGGTCGATGAGCTGTATGTTCCCTTTATAAATGTTGTCATAATCCGGACCCCGGAACCTGGGCCAGTCCTCTGAAAGGACCGTTTCTCTGTTGTCAAGCCGCTCGAAAAATTCACCGATGCTCACATTCTCCAGGGCAGCTGTGTAGGCAACACCGGCGCTGTCGGCACCCGGGACCGATACGCTCAGGTCCTTCACCGGGTTGGCCCCGATCCACCAGCTAAGTATCATAATTCCAGCTACAACCAGCAGCAATAAGATAATATGTTGAACGTTACTTCTCAATTTAAGTGATGGCAAAGCATGGATTGTCTTTGTTCATGCATTCGGTATTCCGCAGGTATACCTGATCAAAAATAGAATAATTAGCTCTTGTATACAAACAAGACAATGATGAAGACTAAATTTTAACAATCTTTATAAAATATACTGCAGTTGATTGCAGCCGGTTTTATCCCGATCCCTTTATAAGTTCTCTGACCCGCTGCTGCCTTATAAACTCACGGATATTCGCTCTTTTGTTTCATACAACGTTCCTCCTCAATAAGAGAAACAAAAGTTCTGCCTGCTTCTGTAACTGTTTACTGATTAGACTTTCGTAGGTATTGTCTGAAGGGAGTTTTCATCTTAAGATTAATGTATATCTTTGAATCATAAAATATACATATGAAAACATCAGCATTACCATTCATCCTTTCATCATTTGTTTGCATAACGAATGCTTTGATCTCATGCGGGCAACAGAATCAGCCCGGTGCAACTGAAACCTATGAAAAAACTGAAATAAATGCCACTATTACAAATCCCCGATCAGGTGAGAGATCTTTGGTCGATGAACAAGACTGGCCACAATATCTTGGACCTTACAGAAACAGTACATCTTCCCAGAAAGGGATTTTACGTACATGGCCTGAAAACAGTCCGGAAGTTTTATGGACTGTTGATCTGGGGCGCGGCAATGGCGGACCCGTTGTGCAGGACGGTAAAGTCTATTTGTTGGACAGGGATGACCAGGTCGGCGATTTTATGCGTTGTTTTGACATTTCTACCGGTGAAGAACTCTGGAATTTTAGTTATGATGCTCCCGGCACTGTGATGTTTCCCGGCTCCCGAAGCGTGCCGGCCATAGACGGTAATTATGTTTATTCCTGTGGCCACAATGGCGATTTGTATTGCATAGACATCAATACACATGAGCCAGTCTGGAATAAGAACATCTGGACGGATTTCGGCGGGGGTGAAATACCGACCTGGGCCATTACACAGAATCCTCTGGTTTATGGCGATCTGCTCATTGTAGCGTCACAAGCTCCTAAGGCAGGGGTTGTTGCATATGACAAACTCACCGGTAATGTGAAATGGACCACTCCCTCTTTGGGCCCTGTAGGATATGTCAGTCCTGCAATTATAAAAATTGCCGGAGAGGACCATGTTGTCATGATTACTGCTTCACAAGGTGGTGGTCGCGGAAGGGAAGGAAGCGGCGGCAAGGTTGTTGGAATGGATCCGATTACCGGGGAAATTCTTTGGGAATATACGAATTGGCAATGCAGAATTCCAATCCCAAGTGCATTTGATGCAGGTGAAGGCAAAGTGCTCATTGTGGGCGGATATGAAGCAGGTACAGCCATGATACAAGTGGAAAAAAAAAAAGATGGCAGCTACGGCGTGACGGAACTATATAAGAACACTGATTTTGGTGACCATACAAAACCACCCATATTGGTAAACGGTTATTTCTATGCCCAATATTCGACCAATGAACGGAAGGACGGTTTGGTATGCATGAGCATGGACGGTCAGATCATGTGGAAGACAGGAACTTCTCCTTCCTTCGACAAAGGGAGCATGATCCTGGCAGACGGACTAATCCTGGCCACTGACGGCATGACAAAATTGTACCTGATCGAGCCTGATCCATCAGCATTTAAGCCCGTTGCATCTGCGACACTGCTTGCAGAAGGAGGACCAGGACCAGAGAACGATCCTCTTTCTTCAAGTGCAGGAGGTGCGGTCCAAAACTGGGCCCCCATAGCACTTGTTGACGGAAAACTGCTGATCAGGGATCAAAGTCAGTTGAAATGTGTCAAAGTGGCTCAATGATCCTTTAGCAGAATTTCTGCAAACATCAAATGAAGATCAAGACTCTTTTTTTGAGATTCCCTCAGAAAGTATTGCCGGTTCATGAAGAATGACCTCTCCCGGGGATCAGGGTAGCAACACCTGAAAGTCTTCTATCCAGATGAATCCATGAAAATCAGTATTTTGTCGAAACTGAGCTGGCACAGGTTGCACGCACCAGACATTTGTCAAGGGTCAGATGTGAGAAATCCGCTATCTTAGCAGCAGTGTAAGTTATTAAAATAATTGAATTTCCCCATGACAAGAAAAATCCATGCTGTTAATGCCTGTATCTTACTGATCTTTATCACCATACAGGCATCTGCCCAGAAACACCTGACAATCGAGGATTGTGTGACAGGTGCAGTTTCCCATCTTGCACCCGATGATCTTGAACAACCGGCATGGAGACCATCATCCCGGGAATACACGTTTGTTGAGGATGATCAGCTGATGGCGTCTTCAGCAAACGGAAGGCAACATGCAGCGTTAACCGGCCTTGCCGCTCTCAACAACCTGCTGGCCAGCAAAGGTATCAATGCGTTCAATGGTTTCCCTTCATACCGTTGGATCAGCAACAAAGAGATCCTGTTTGCAAATGATGCGGTGATTGTATGGTATGACGTTGACAACCAGTCTGTTTACAGGTATATTATTTGCGATGATGATATCGGCAACCTTGATTTCAGTCCCGGTTATTCCCATGTTGCCTTCACCCTTGCAAACAACCTTTACCTGTTTGATGCGGATGGCAACCGTCATGTAGCAAGCTCCAGCACTGACAAAGCGATCGTGAGCGGTCAGGCGGTGCACAGAAACGAATTCGGTATCTCAAAAGGGACATTCTGGAATCCTCAGGGTACTGCACTGGCCTATTATGTGAAGGATGAATCATCGGTGACCGATTACCCTCTCGTGGATGCCACAGAAAGGGTATCAACCCTCCGGAACATCAAATATCCCATGGCAGGCATGTCAAGCGAAAAAGTGCAGGTTGGTATCTATCGGCCGGCGGACCGTTCGACCGTTTTTCTGGATACCGGTGAACCCGATGATCACTATCTTACCAATATCGCCTGGAGCAACGATGGCAAATTCATCTGTCTTGCCGAGATCAACAGGGATCAGAACCACCTTCGACTGAACCGTTATAATGCGCAAACCGGGGCATTTGTGGCCACCCTGTTTGAAGAACGGGACCCGAAATATCTCGATCCCCTGAATCCCGTCGTCTTTTTGCCCGACAATTCCGGCCGGTTCCTCTGGCAAAGCAGGAGGGACGGCTACAATCATTTTTACCTGTATGGTTCAGAGGGAAAAGAGCTGAAACAGATTACGGCAGGAGAATGGGAAGTTCTTAATTTTGTCGGTTTCAGCCATTCAGGTGACGCAGTTTATTTTACAGCAACAAAGGATGGTGCAAAAAATGAGATGCTTTACAGGGTGAACCTGAATAATGGCAGGATCAATACGGTTACAACTGACCCTGGCGTACATTCCGTGATCCTGAACCAAAGCGAAGACCTGATCCTTGACAGGTTCTCCAGCCTAACTGTTCCGAACACTGTTCAAATAAGGGAGGGTGACAGCCGACTCGTGCGAACGCTGCTGGAAGCACAGAATCCACTCGGGGATTACATACTTTCTGAAGTTGAGGATGGCAGACTGCTGGCAGCTGATGGAAGAACCGAACTGCACTACAGGTTATTCAAACCACAGAACCGGACTGAAGGTAAAAAATATCCCGTTATCGTTTATGTGTATAATGGTCCTTTGGTGCAACTGATCAAAAACAGCCAGGTAAACCCTACGGAGCTCTGGCTGCATTATATGGCAGACCAGGGATTTGTGGGATTTATCCTCGACGGGCGGGGATCAGCCAACAGGGGCAGGGATTTTGAACAGGTAACCTTCAGATCGCTCGGCACACATGAAATGGAAGACCAGCTGAAAGGCGTTGAGTTCCTGAAATCACTTGATTATGTGGATCCCGGAAGAATCGGTGTCTTTGGGTGGAGCTACGGAGGTTTCATGACCACATCACTGATGACAACCTTTCCGGACGTATTCAGTGCCGGGGTTGCAGGCGGACCGGTGACTGACTGGAAGTATTACGAAGTGATGTACGGAGAACGCTACATGGACACACCTGAAGACAATCCCGGGGGTTATACCGAAACGAGCGTACTGAACAAGGTGCAAAACCTGAAGGGGGATCTGCTCGTCATCCATGGAGCCATGGATCCTGTGGTAGTCTGGCAACACAGTCTGATGTTGATCAGAAAATGTGTGGAAGAAGATGTACTGATCGATTACTTCGTGTATCCCACCCACGAACATAACATTACGGGAACCGACCGGGTGCATCTGATGAGAATGGTTACAGATTTTTTTATAAAGAATCTGTAACCACAAGATCCTTAAAATCAGATCACGATTTCCTCGTTTGCCGCATCCCAGAATATCTGTTTGTTGTTCCTGTAGGCCAGTGTTCCCATATGCGCTGTCATGGCCTCTTCA
>JAFGPB010000011.1 GCA_016926205.1 Bacteroidales bacterium | reverse complement strand
TTTCCCGTGCTTCGTTATCCGGTTAATTAGTGTCTGATGCTGCTTTTTTGTGATCTTTGCTATATCTGCCCTGTTTTTCAACTCCTTGTTCATAAATTCGACAAAATTTTTCGTATTACGTCCTTCCATGAAAGCATCAAACATTGACAGGCTGAACTTCTGCCCTTTGTTTGTGATAGAGTATTCGAATTTTTGCAGGTTGTATATTTTGTTCCCGAGCGATATATTTATGTCCAGTTGCCGGTCATGTTTTTGCACTTTCTGTTCTTTTGCGTTCCATTGGTCTTTTGTCAGATAAACACCGGTTGAAATATATTTTCTCTGCCGGTCCAAATACGCTTCGATTTGTACCAATGACTTTTCTTGTGTTTCCAGTTTTTTGCCAGTGCGATTAAACACCAGCCTATACTTCACAGATTTCATGATTTAATTTGTGATACTCGTTCGTAAATGTCGTATTTTAGTATCACAATAATACTAAAAAATCTGGTTTCAGTCACACAAAGTATCACAAAACGTTAACTTATCTTAACTTCACTTAACGATATTTTCTTCTGTATGCCTTACTAATTAGCCAATTCAAAAAAAAGCTCCGAATCTTAATTCGGAGCGAGTAGTCCGTAGGGGAATCGAACCCCTGTTACAAGGATGAAAACCTTGCGTCCTAACCCCTAGACGAACGGACCGTGTTTTACCTTTGATGAAACAGGTTCGCAAAAGTAAAATAAAAAATGAATTCGAGCAAAATTTAGCTGTTATTTTCGTCCAGAATCTTACTGGTCAAATGCTTCAGATCAAGACCGGAAAAATTTCCGGAACTCATGAAAAGGATGCATGAACCGGACCATTGACGTGACAGGAAGTAATCTTCAAGATCTGATCTCATGGTGAAAACGATCAGGTTCCCGATTCCAAATGCTTTTGCGATTTCATCTGTGGAAATCAATTCAAGTTTCTTATGCGAGACCGTCTCCGGATCGTAATAAACAACGGCCTGATCGGCAGCTGCCATTGTATTGAGGTAATGAGGAAGGAAATTTCTATTCAGGCTGCTGTATGTATGCAGCTCCAGACAGGCAATCAGCTTTTTTCCGGGATATTGATCCCTGGCAGCCTTTATTGTGGCTTCAACCTTTGAGGGTGAATGTGCAAAATCTGCGAAGACAGATGTCGACCTGTTCCTGCCCAGCAGTTCCAACCTTCCTGCAGAACCCCCGAAATTCGCAATTGCGTCATAAAACCTGTCATTTGTAATGCCAAGCTGATTGCAGATCAATCTGGCACCGGATATGTTCTGCATATTATGACGGCCAAATACAAGGACTTCCGTTTTGGTTTTCTCGTGTATAAGAAAAGTGGTTCCTCCTTCGACCTTATAGGGATGTGCTGAGTAGGGAAGTTTGAGGATCCGGGGATTTGCAGATTCAACCAGCTTTTTCAGTTCAGTGTCTTCCTGGCAATACACAAGATATCCGTTCTGGGGCAGTGCATCAATAAAAAGCCTGAACTGTTCCACATAAGAATCCCAGGTCGGGAAAACATTGATGTGATCCCATGATATGCCGCTGATGAGGGCGATCTGTGGTTTGTAAACATGTAATTTTGGCCTTGGATCCAGGCATGAAGAAAGGTATTCGTCACCTTCGAAAACAGCGATTTTGCTGTCCTTTTCCAGTCTGACCATATTCTCAAAACCTTCGAGCCTGGAACCAACCATATAATCGAATCTGTGGCCATAGTGGTTTAGTATGTGCATCACCATGCCTGTAATGGTTGTTTTGCCATGACTGCCGGCAATAACCACCCGTAATTTATCTCTTGTTTCATGAAACAGAAATTCCGGAAAAGAATAGATCCTGATTCCCAGTTTCATGGCCTTTTTCAACTCGGGATTATCTTTTTTAGCATGCATCCCCAGGATCACTGCGTCAAGCACGAAAGTGATCCTTTCGGGAAACCAGCCGCCCGCAGGTGGCAATATGCCTGCTTTCAACAGATTCGACCGGGATGGCTCAAAGATTTCATCATCAGAGCCAGTAACAGTATGCCCCTTCTTGTGCAGGGCAATGGCCAGGCTGTGCATGGCTGCCCCTCCGATGGCTATGAAATGCAAACGCATGTGAGCGAAGCGTTGAATAAATATGAGTTGCAAACCTAATTCAGTTTTCACAATATATCAGTATATTGTAACTGGAATTTATCAGAACAGGCATACAAACGCTTTCGCCGGTTTTCTGCGCAATTGCTTACCGGGTGAGAGTATGTTTGCGGGTACAGTTTGCATACGGGTTTGCTCTGTGTGGTTGTTGGTGAGAGTGCGGGTGTGGATATAGTTTGCATAGGGGTTTGCTTTGTGTGATTGCCGGTGAAAGTGTATGTTTGATTATTGTTTGCATACGGGTTTGCTTTGTGTGGCTGCCGGTGAGAGTATGGGTGTGAATTTATTCTGGAATGGTCTTTTCCCCTTCGTCTGGTGCCGGGAAAAACAAAGTGAAACGTTGATCCGGAATGACAAAACAATGACCTGATACAGTTGTTATACTGTTGATTTAAATTTATATTTAACCCAAATAAAGCATTTGATTGGTTATGAAGATCCATCTCCTTAAGACAGGTAATTTTATGCTGGATGGCGGTGCCATGTTCGGTGTGGTACCAAAAACACTGTGGAGTAGGGTTTATCCTGCAAATGAGCTGAACCTGTGCAATCTAAGTTTGCGGTGCCTTCTAGTGGAAACCGGCAACCGTTTGCTTCTTTTCAATGCCGGGATCGGAAACAAGCAGGATGAAAAATTCCTGAGGCATTATTATCTGAATGGTGATGACACTCTCGAAAAATCGCTTTCAAATGCAGGATACCGGAAAGAGGATGTGACGGATCTTATCCTAACACATCTTCATTTTGATCATTGTGGAGGTGCCGTTGAATATAACCATGATAAAACAGCGTTTCAGACTACATTTCCAAATGCCGTGTACCATGTAAGCAAATCCCAATGGGACTGGATGCTGAATCCAAACCGCCGGGAGAAGGTCTCCTTTCTTAAAGAAAATATCGAACCGATTGCAGTTAGCGGACAACTAAAGCTTTTTGAGAACAATTTCAGTCCTGTACCGGAAATCACGCTGAGATTGTATAACGGTCATTCCACCGGGATGGCGGTACCCTTTATTAAATATAATGACATGACACTGGTTTATACCACCGACCTGCTGCCAACCACGGCAAACATCCCTCTGTCATGGGTCTGCGGCTTTGATACACAACCGTTGCTGTCACTCACCGAACATGAGGAATTCCTCAACGAGGCACTTGCACACGATTACGTGCTGGTCTTTGAACACGACCTGTATACAGAATGCTGCCGGCTGGAAATGACTGAAAAAGGAATTCGGGGAAACAAATCATTCAACTTCAAACAGATCGTAGAGATCCCATTCCAGTAAATGGTCCTGAAAAATTCATTGCTGTTGTGCAGGATTATTATCCCGTTTCGGTAAACGGTCCGGAAAAATTCATTACTGTTGTGCAAGATCAATATCACATTTGGATTTCGGATCCTTTATAATTGATCCCGTTGACATTCCATTTGTTCAACAACCTGTTTTTGTCTTTGTTGTTGCTGAAGTTACCTTACCGGATGATAAAACCAGTCCAGAAAACCAGAAAAGGCCAGAAGCAAACAACAAACAAGGCAACAGCCTGAAGTGCATCGGCAATGATCAGTATTCTGTAATTCGTAAGGCCTTTCTGTACAGGCATGAACAGAACCGTTAAGCGAAACACAAACTGGATCAGAAAGAATGAAAAAACTCTCAGGCTATATGGATTATAGTCTCTTGCAGCAGAAAAATCAAGTCTTACGACAGCAGAAAAACTTCTGGACAATCCGCTGCTTATTGTCCTTTCACTAGTCAGTCTCTCATAGAAAGAAAATATCGGGTAGCCGGAACTTTCCGGAGGATAAAACGCAGCATAAAGAAACACCAGCAAAATAATTCCCGCAAATGCCAGATTTATGATGCGATAAGGTTTAAAGTCAGTGGTGCGCGGAATCTGTGCTATTGAATGCACCTTAAAAGAAATGAGCTGATCTCTTTGATTACTGTTATTCCTCTTCAAGGACCTGGTTTTCCTCTTCAAGGACCTGGTTTTCCTCTTCAAGAACCCTGAGTTGTTCTTCAAGTGACCTGAGTGTATCCTCAAGCGCTTTAAAATCCTGGTTATCATACTCTTCAATTATGATGCTGTCCAGGTCAGGTTCAGGGATTATGATCCGCCGGTCCCTTGGTGGCCGCATATCATCCCATTCTCCGTCTTCTTTTATGTCTTCGATGATCTGTCTTAAGAAAAAATTACGGTTGGACAAAGCAACACCCCATGCGGTTGAAAAGGTGAAACCGATAATCGAGCATACCAGTGCTGTGATAATCAGTCCTTTTGGTCCGTTCCAGCGGGTTGCCTGTGTGAGTGCCACAATACTCATGATGATCCCACCCAATCCAAAAAGGATACCCAGAAAGAATGTGCAGGGGATAATTCCCAGAGGTATGGCCAGTATGCCCAGAATCAGTCCCGCTATACCCAGCCCCTGACCTGCGTTGCTTTTTATTTCTTCCATATCTGCTCTTTGATCTACTCAAATATAATCAAATTGTTTGATAATCATCCAATAATTAAGGAAGAACTAATGAATTAATGCTCCGAGACATCCAGCAGGATCTCAAGGATTTTCAGGGCTGCTTTTGATACCGGAGTGCCCGGACCGAATATACCGACCACTCCTGCATTATAAAGAAAATTATAATCCCGGGCCGGAATCACGCCACCCAGGACTACCATGATATCTTCACGTCCATAGTTTCTGAGTTCTTCGATCAGATGGGGTACCAGGGTCTTATGGCCGCCTGCCAGACTGGACACGCCCACAACATGAACATCATTTTCGACCGCCTGGCGTGCAGCTTCGGCAGGTGTCTGAAAAAGCGGACCGATGTCCACGTCAAATCCTATATCCGCATAACCTGTTGACACAACCTTTGCACCCCTGTCATGGCCATCCTGACCCATTTTTGCAATCATGATCCGGGGCTGGCGCCCTTCCTTTTTCGCAAAATTCCTGCAAAGTTCACGTGCTTTGGCAAAGTTCTCATCCCCTGCTGCTTCCGATGAATATACACCAGATATAGTCTGAACTGAAGCTTTATAGCGGCCGCATACTTTTTCAACAGCCATTGAGATCTCCCCCAGTGTAGCTCTGTGTCTGGCAGCCTCAACCGATAGCTGCAGCAGATTGTCCCTGCCTGTCCTGACTGCTTCAGTTATCCTTTCAAGAGCGGCTTCCACTGCTGCATTGTCCCTTTCCGCTCTGATCCTGTTAAGTCTGTTTATCTGTGCTTCACGAACGGTAGTGTTGTCTACTTCAAGAATATCAATGTGTTCCTCCTTTTCAGGGAGGTAGGCATTTACACCAACGATGATGTCTTTCTTTGCATCGATTCTCGCCTGTTTTCTTGCTGCAGCTTCTTCAATGCGCATTTTCGGTATTCCGGTCCCGATTGCTTTTGCCATGCCGCCAAGCGATTCTATTTCCTGTATCAGTGCCCATGCCTTATGCATAAGTTCATGGGTCAGGTACTCCACATAATAAGAACCTCCCCATGGATCCACGGTTTTGGTGATACCCGTTTCTTTCTGAAGATAGATTTGCGTGTTGCGGGCGATGCGGGCAGAATAATCCGTTGGCAGGGCAATTGCTTCATCGAGTGCGTTGGTGTGAAGGCTCTGGGTATGTCCCAGAACTGCTGCCATAGCTTCAATACAGGTCCGGCTTACATTGTTGTACGGATCCTGTTCTGTTAGGCTCCATCCTGATGTCTGACAGTGGGTACGCAAAGCCATGGATTTTGGATTTTTAGGATTGAACTGCCTTACGATTTTCGCCCATAACAGACGTGCCGCCCGCAACTTGGCGATTTCCATAAAATGGTTCATGCCGATTGCCCAGAAAAATGAAATCCTGGGAGCAAAGGAATCTATATCCAGTCCGGCACCCAGACCCGTTCTCAGGTACTCAAGACCGTCAGCCAATGTGTAGGCCAGTTCAATATCCGCAGTAGCACCAGCTTCATGCATATGGTATCCGGAAATGCTTATTGAATTAAATCTTGGCATGTTTTCGGATGTATACTGCAAAATATCCGCTATGATTCGCATGGAAGTCTCAGGTGGATAGATATATGTATTCCTTACCATGAACTCCTTCAGGATATCATTTTGAATGGTCCCGTTAAGGCATTCAGGCTTTGCACCCTGTTCCAGCGCTGCCACAATATAAAAGGCCATGACCGGTAACACCGCGCCGTTCATGGTCATGGATACCGACATACGGTCCAGCGGGATACGGTCAAACAGGATCTTCATATCCAGAACAGAATCAACTGCCACACCTGCCTTCCCTACATCACCCACAACCCTTTCATGATCACTGTCATATCCTCTGTGGGTTGCGAGGTCAAATGCAACCGACAATCCTTTCTGACCGGCTGCCAGATTCCGGCGGTAGAACGCATTGGATTCCTCTGCAGTTGAAAAACCCGCATACTGTCTGATGGTCCAGGGTTGCATGACGTACATCGTGGAATACGGTCCCCTCAGGTAGGGAGGGATCCCTGCAATGAAGTCCAGATGCTCCATCTGTTCCAGGTCTGTCTTTGTAAATACCGGTTTAACCGGAATTTTCTCAGCAGTTTCCCATAGATTATGCTGATCGTGCTTTTCGGGTCGCGAAACAGGAATTATTTCCTTTTCATCAATACGTTTTAATAGTACTTTTTGATAATCCGGTCTCATTGAAAAATCCTGTCAGTGAGATAACGTTTACCTGATCTCCTTTTCATAAGGCAATTCCAAGTTTATTATGAAAATACTGTAATGCTTCAATCATATTGATCCCTTTATAAATGAAATCCATGATGCCCTGACGCCTAAGATCGTCCATGCATGCAGGAGCGCCGGCGACAACAAGGATGGCCTTCCCCTGAACCATACTGAAAATCTGGGGGATCGTATCCATGTATTCATCATCACTGCTGCAGGCGACAATGATATCAGCCTTTGCATCGAACGCCGCCGGGATCCCTTCAGAAAATACTTCAAATCCGGGATTATCGATTACCTCATAACCCGCCGAACCAAAAAAATTGCACGCAAACAAGGATCGGGCATGTCGCATTGCCATATCGCCATAAGTAAGCATAAATACTTTCGGCCGGCCCGCCGGATGCTTTTCGGTCGCCAGCCTTATATTTTCGAATTCAGAAGAAGTACGTACCGGTATAACAGGATCCACTACCGGCTGGTTTCCAACTGGCTGCCTGTAAAATGCAATGTCAGGATCCAATGAACCATAAACTTTTTCATTGTTATCAGGATAAGCATTTGTACCTACGATGACCTGTTTTGCTGAGGCGACATTTTCATATGTTTGACCATCGTTGTCCCTGATTTCCTTTTGAATGGAACCACATTTCAAAGCTTCAAGGTACCCGCCTTTTCGTTCAGTTTCCAGGAATATATTCCATGCATTGCTGCAAATGGCATCTGTAAGGGATTCAATGTAATATGCACCGCCAGCCGGATCAGCAATCTTACTAAAGTGTGCTTCCTCCCTGAGAATGATCTGCAGGTTGCGTGCGAGCCGTTCCGAAAAATCATCCGGTTCTTTGAAACAAATGTCATAAGGTTCAATCAGTAAAGAATCGCACCCGCCTAAAATGGCTGCCATGGCCTCTGTCGTCAGCCGGAGCAAATTCACGCGGGAGTCATAAATTGTCTTGTTCCGTTTCGTTGTTATACATTGTATATGAACAGATGATCTTTTTGCCAATTCTTTATCAAATGCCATGAGAAGATTTGACCAGAGTATGCGGGAAGCCCGGAACTTGGCTATTTCGAAAAAAAAATTACTGCCCGCACTCAGGTTAAGTTGCATGTGGGGAGCAATATTTTCTAACTTCATGCCCCTGTCGGTATAACAGGAAAGGTACTCAGCAGCGACGGCAAGACTGAATGCAAGCTCCTGAACGCATGATGCACCTGCGTCAGTAAAATGTCTTCCGTTGATCATGATCACCCGGATGGAAGGGAACATGCGGCTTGCGTACCGGATCAGCTGTTCCCCCTGTTTCATGTCCATATCAAAAGAATTCCTGAAGCTTCCGGTCCGGGTTAACCAACCGAGCGGGTCAAAACTGATGGATCCATTGAACATCAAAGGATCTGCATGATGCTCCCCAGCAAACCGCTTGCAGTGATCCAGCAAATATGCCGGATCACCATCTGTTGTCCAGTGCAAAGTGATTTTTTCGATGTTTATGTTATCAATCAGTCTCTTAAAATCCTGATAATCCGGTTGTCTTATTTCCCGGAACTCAAAGCCCACCGCCTGCACACCTTTGTCAATCACAAACAGTGCTTTTTTATTGGCGTCAGTGATATTGTGCACGCGAATGTCCTGTCTGATCTCCCAGGCATTGCCAGTCAACTTGTTTCCCCTGACAAACGGAAACACCCCGGGCAGTGCCTCAGGATATTCAAGATCCAGGATATCTTCGGCACAATAAAAGGGCTTTACATTGATCTGTTCCGGACTTTTCCAGATCAGCTTTTCTGCATATTCCGCATCCCTGCAATCCTGAATTATTCTTGCCTCCCAGTCTTCCCGGCTTAAAGGAGCAAATTCCTCAAGTAACCTTTCACGTTTGCGATCCATGTAAAATCAGTTTACTTCTGTTTTGCCGTTTTCTGAAATGTAACATTAAATCATTTTCCGGGGATCTACCCATTGATCGAATTGTTCACCGCTGACCAGACCCAGATCAATTGCAGCCTGTCTCAAAGTGATGTGCTCCTTATGTGCTTTTTTGGCAATTCTGGCAGCATTTTCATATCCTATATGCGGATTCAGCGCAGTAACCAGCATCAGGGTCTGACTGAGATGCTGCTCAATTCTTTCAAGGTTCGGCTGGACACCTTCAGCACAATGATCATTGAAAGAAACACAGGCATCGCCCAGCAACCGGGCAGACTGAAGGACATTTGACGCAATCACGGGTTTATATACATTCAGCTCAAAATGTCCGTTGGCACCGCCTACTGAAACTGTTACATCATTCCCGATCACTTGTGCACAAACCATTGTCAGGGCCTCCGGCTGTGTCGGATTAACCTTTCCGGGCATAATGGATGAACCGGGCTCATTCTCAGGTATGATGATCTCACCGATACCGCAACGTGGTCCTGAACTCAGCATCCGGATGTCATTTGCAATTTTCATGAGCGACACCGCAGCACGTTTCAGACTTCCACTCAGCTCAACCAATGCATCATGGGCCGCCAATGCTTCGAATTTGTTCGGGGCGGTGATGAACGGATGACCTGTAAGTGCTGCGATCTTACCTGCAACCAGCACATCATATCCTTCAGGAGCATTCAGTCCCGTTCCCACTGCCGTACCACCCAGTGCAAGTTCCCTGACCCGTTCCAACGCATGTTCAATTGCCTGCATCGAATTGTCAATTTGCTTCACATAACCGGAGAATTCCTGACCAAGTGAAAGGGGTGTGGCGTCCATAAAATGGGTGCGTCCGGTCTTAATGACACCTCTGAACGCATCTGATTTGGACGCAAGGGTATCACGCAACCTGCACATTCCCGGCAAAGTGAACTCCACGACCGACATGTATGCTGCAATATGCATGGCCGTGGGAAATGTGTCATTTGAAGATTGTGACTTGTTCACATCGTCATTGGGATGTATTATCTTTCCGGCATCTGTAAGTTTGCCTCCGTTTATCACGTGGGCACGATTTGCAATAACCTCATTTACATTCATATTGGTCTGGGTACCTGAACCCGTCTGCCAGATCACCAGCGGAAATTCATCATCTAGTTTGCCTGCAAGGATTTCATCGCAAACTTCTGAGATCAGCTGCATTTTTTCAGCCGGAAGTACCTTCAGTTCGGCATTAGCCTGGGCGGCAGCCTTTTTTAAGTAAGCGAAAGCATGGATGATCTCTTTAGGCATGCTGCCTTCCGGTCCGATTTTGAAATTATTTCTTGAACGTTCTGTCTGTGCACCCCAGTAATGTCCGGCCGGGACCCTGACTTCACCCATGGTATCATATTCGGTTCTGTATTCCATTGTTCAGAATTTAAGCAATTCAAACAGACTATGACAAAGCAATCAGATGATCAGCTCTTCTATCCTTTCAGGAGGCTGTGCGATAACAGCCTTATATTTCCCCACAACAACAGGGCGCTCCAGCAATGCAGGATTCTCCATGATGATCTGTATCCATTCTTCATCCGTAAAGGTTTTACCCTTAAGTTCCTGCCTGTAGATATTCTCCTGTTTTCTGACAGCCTGTTCGGGTCTGATGTTAAGCTTCATGAATATATCCTTGAGCTCCTGAGTGCTAAAAGGCCTTTTAAAATAATTAACCTCTTCAAAGGCAATTCCTTTGTCTTTCAGATACTGCAAACCTTTCCGGCTTGTTCTGCACCTGGGATTATGGTATATTATTAACATATCAGGTTGATTTTCCGGAAAATTCCATCAGATATGACTTGATGAATTCGTTGATGTCACCATCCAGGACACCCTGTGTGTCAGATGTCTCATAGGATGTCCTAAGATCCTTGACCAGCTTGTACGGATGCAGCACATAACTTCTGATCTGGGAACCCCACTCAATTTTTTTCTTCTGTCCTTCGATTTCAGCCTGTTTTTCCATACGCTTTCTGAGCTCCAGCTCATAAAGATGTGAACGCAGTATGCGCATTGCATTTTCCTTGTTCTGAAGTTGCGATCTGGTTTCCGTATTGTCAACCGTGATCCCTGTGGGTAAATGTTTCACACGGACCCCTGTTTCAACTTTGTTTACATTCTGGCCACCCGCACCGCTTGAGCGAAAGTAATCAAATTCCAGATCGGTAGGATTGATGTTGATCTCTATATTATCGTCAATAACCGGGGATACGAATACAGATGCAAATGAAGTATGCCTTTTGTGATTGGCATCGAAGGGTGAAAGGCGCACAAGCCTGTGAACCCCGTTTTCCGCTTTCAGGTAACCGTAGGCATAATCCCCCGTGAACTCAAGCGTAACCGATTTCAATCCGGCATCATCGCCTTCCAGCAGGCTGATCTCCCCTACCTTATAATCATTTCTTTCCCCCCACCGGATGTACATCCGCATCAGCATTGCGGCCCAGTCCTGACTTTCCGTACCACCGGCGCCGGAATTGATCTTTAAAATAGCCCCCATTTTGTCTTCTTCATTGCGGAGCATATTTTTAAATTCCAGGTTTTCAATATGACCCAGCAACTTCTGATAATGATCTTCAACCTCTGTTTCTGATGCCTCACCCTCCTTGTAAAAATCATACATAACGGTTAGATCATCCGCTTCCTGTTTCAATTTCTGGTAAGCATCAGTCCAGCTTTTCAGAAAAGATATTACTTTCAGTTTTTTCTCAGCCTCCTTCGGGTCATTCCAGAAATCGTGCGCATGGGTTTTTTGTTCCTCTTCCCGTATCCGTTCCAGCTTCCGTTCAATGTCAAAGATACCTCCCCAGGGCACTTGTGCGCTCTGTTAATTCCTTTATCTGTTCAATCGTTACCATCTGATTCAAATTTTAGGTTCAAATTTATGAAAAAAGAAGATGCCTCCCGGCTCAATAATCATTTAATACTTTTGACTTTCTTTCCTCAGTTGTTCGCTGTTCGTTATTCATTCATGAATTGTTTCTGTGGCTGTTTTTTTTTATCAATTGGCTTTTTACCGCTTTAGCTTTCTTTTTTCCGCCCTAAAGCCATATCCACTCCGTCCCGACAAATCGGGACACCTCTCCCGATAGGGGAGGAAATGATCAACGGTTTCCCTTGGTTTTTCTGCATATCTCATCAAGCATATCGTGCATGATCTCCATTTCATATCCCCTAGAAGAACCGAAACGGGCAAGCTTCTGCCAGTTTTGGGCAGAAGAGCCTTTCATCAGCTTTGCTTTTTTCAGCAGCTCACTTTGTACCATTTCACGGTATTCTGTCTCATCAACAGATTGAATTGCTTCCTCAGCAATAGGGCCGGGAATTCCTTTTTGCTTCAATGCAAATTTAACCTTATAGAGCCCCCAGCGTTCAAGCCTGATTTTATCCCGCACAAAAGCGAAGGCATAGCGACTTTCATCAAGAAATTTTTCGGTTTTCAATTTTTCCGTGATCTCTTGAATTTTTTCACTTGCAAGTCCCCATCGCTTCAGAAGGGTTGAAACTTCAGAGGGACTCATTTCGCGGCTGGCACAAATGTCTTTTATTTTTTCCAGCGCTTCTTCATAAGTTTTTCTTTCAGATGTCCTGTTCATAAGACAGCCCGGATTATTCTTGGTTTTCTGTTGATATCAAGTTTTAATTCAATATGATGATACCCATGTGACTTGAGAAGGGTCTCAATTTCTTCAGGGTAATTCTCATTGATCTCCAGGTATAATCTTCCGCCTGGGTGCATTGCATCCCCGGCCTTCCGGGTGATATGCCGGTAATACAAGAGTGGATCGTCATCCGGCACGAAAAGGGCTGTTTCAGGTTCAAATTCCAGTACATTTTTATGCATGACAGTCTTCTCCGACTGCCTTACATAAGGCGGATTACTAACGACCACATTGTATCGTAATGCCAGTCCGGTATTGGTGTCCAGGATGTTATGCCTGAAAAAATGAACATTTGTCCGGTTTCTTTCATTATTGTTCCGGGCCAGCACCAGGATATCTTCAGATACATCGCATGCAAAAACATTGGCATGCTGTAAAAACCTGTCCAGTGCGATGGCAATACATCCGCTGCCGGTTCCAATATCAAGAAGATCGACCCCTTTACCGTTTTCCTCATGGATAATCAGTGCCACCATCTCTTCGGTCTCTGGTCTGGGTATCAAAACCCGCCGGTCAACACCAAATTTCAGCCCGAAGAATTCTGTCTCACCAAGCACGTATTGTATGGGCTCACCATTTGTAAGCCTGTCAAGAAATGTAATGAATTTTTTGCGTGCATCTTCTGAAATAACATCCCCTGCTTTCGTATGAAAATCTATTTTACTGTAATTTAGCAAATGTTCAGCACTCAGAAAACAAAAGTTACGTATTTCCGTTTCCGGATAAAGATCTTTCAGCGCTGATCTGTAAAGGTTAATGATTTCCCGGAGTGATGAACGACCTGACATTTGGTAAAATTACAAAAAGTTGATGAAAGAGCCGGGCTATCATGAACACTACATCCGAAGGTGTCTGGAACTTGCAGCAACAGGATTGGGTCATACTGCTCCCAATCCTATGGTGGGATCCGTCATTGTGAACAACGACCGCATTATCGGGGAAGGCTACCATCAATATTTCGGATTTCCCCATGCTGAAGTAAATACCATTCAATCGGTTGCCAAAAAAAGTCTTTTAAAAGACTGCGTTCTCTATGTTAATCTTGAACCCTGCTCACACACAGGAAAAACACCTCCCTGTACTGACCTGATCATAAACTCAGGGATACCTGAGGTGATCATCGGGATGATCGATCCCAATCCTCTGGTCAGCGGGAAAGGTGTACAGAAACTCATCTCAGCCGGCATCAGGACAACCGTTGGCGTTCTCGAAGACGAGTGCAGGACTCTAAACCGCAGATTCTGCTGTCATCACAAAAATAAGAGGCCTTTTATCATCCTAAAATGGGCACAGACACAAGATGGTTTTATGGACATGATCCGCGGGGATTCATATCCCGCAAAACCGACATGGATCAGCAATCCCGTTTCCAAAATGCTGGTTCATAAATGGCGCTCCGAGGAACAGGCCATTCTTGTAGGGACCAATACAGCACTGCTTGACAATCCCCGTTTAAATGTCAGGGAATGGACCGGATCATCGCCAATCCGGCTGGTAATCGACAGGAGCCTGCGGTTACCGGAACACCTGCATATTTTTGACGGCTCGGAAAAAACCTGGATCTTTAATGACCGTACCGCCAAAGAAAAAGGCAATAACCGGTATATTCCCCTTGATTTCAAAAACAACATGCTTATTCAGATGCTATATCTCTTATATGAAAATGAAATTCAATCAGTTTTGGTCGAAGGAGGCAAAAAGCTCATAGATACATTGCTGATGGAAGATTTATGGGACGAAGCACGGGTCATTATCGGAAATCAAAATTTTACATCCGGAGTTTCCGCCCCTGTCATAAGATCCAAAGTTCCGGAAGAATTCCGGATCCTTGATGACACCCTCCTGATTTATTACAATGCCTGATGATTGTTGGAAAATAAAATTCAGGCAGTCCTGAACAATACTCTGGGTTTAACAAAAACATGTACAGTTTTCCGTATGCTGTCAGGATCAAAACCACATTCAGAGTAAAGATCCTGCTGCGAACCATGGTCTATAAACCGGTCAGGCACACCCAGTCGTGTTATCCTTGCATGGTAACCATGATCACTCATGAACTCGAGCACCGCACTGCCAAATCCTCCCGCTATCACACCATCCTCAACGGTGATGATCTTGTCAAAACGCTTGAAAACGTTATGCAGGCAATCCTCGTCAATGGGTTTGACAAACCGCATATCCCAATGCTCCACATCAATATGATCTTCTTCCGAAAGTTTCTTTATTGCTTCTGCTGCGAGGTTCCCGGCAAATCCGATGGTAAGAATGGCAATGTCCTTGCCCTCTTTGATCAGTCTTGCTTTCCCCAATTCTATTTCCCGGAATGGTTTCTTCCAGTCAACCACAACACCGGTTCCCCTCGGATATCTTATGGCAAAAGGACCGTGGTTTTTCAACTGCGCTGTATACATCATGTTCCGCAAATCAACTTCATCCATTGGGGCGCTGACAATTATATTGGGTATGCTTCTGAGGTATGCCAGGTCAAATACACCATGATGCGTAGGACCGTCGGGTCCGACAAGTCCGCCCCGGTCAAGACACAAAACAACCTGTAATTTCTGCAGGGCAACATCATGAATCACCTGATCAAATGCCCTCTGCATGAAAGAAGAATAGATGTTGCAGAATGGCACCAGTCCCTGTGAGGCCAGTCCTGCTGAAAAGGTCACAGCATGCTGTTCGGCAATCCCCACATCAAAAGTGCGATCAGGCATTTCAGCCATCATGAGGTTGAGTGAACACCCTGTCGCCATTGCTGGTGTTATACCGACAATCCGTTCGTTTGATCTTGCAAGTTCCAGCAATGAATATCCAAATACGTCCTGAAACAATTTCGGTTCATGAACATCACGACTGATCCGGTGTATTTCCCCGGTATTTTTGTCGAAGATCCCCGGAGCATGATAAACCGTCTGGTTCATTTCTGCCTGCTTAAGTCCCTTGCCTTTGGTGGTGAGTACATGCAGCAACTTTGGTCCGGGTATGTTTTTCAGGTCACCAAGAAGATCTGCAAGATGCAATACGTCATGTCCGTCGATCGGACCGAAATATCTGAAACTGAGCGCCTCAAAAAGATTACTCTGGTGCATCAATATTGATTTCAGTCCGTTTTCAAGCTTTCTTGCATAGTCCCGGGCATGGGGCGCAATCTTGTTAATTTTCCCAAAAAGATGCCAGATCTCATTTTTAACTCTGTTGTATGTCCGCGATGTCGTAATGTCGGCAAGATATTCCTTAAGCGCTCCTGTGTTGGGATCAATGGCAATATTGTTATCATTCAGAATAACAAGCAGGTTGGTCTTTTCCATTCCGGCGTTGTTCAGTCCCTCAAAAGCAAGACCCGCGGTCATGGCACCGTCACCAATAACCGCCACCACCTTCCGCTCAATGCCTTTAAGACGGTCTGCAACCGCAATGCCGATAGCTGCAGAAATTGATGTTGAGGAATGACCTGTGCCAAAAGCGTCGTAAGGACTTTCACTCATTTTCGGAAAACCGCTGATTCCCTTATATTTGCGATTTGTATGAAATACGTTTTTTCGTCCCGTGAGAATCTTATGTCCATAAGCCTGGTGCCCCACATCCCATATCAACGCATCTTTCGGCGTATCAAAAGTATAATGTAATGCTACCGTTAATTCAACGACACCAAGACTTGCTCCCAAATGTCCCGGATTCGAAGAACATTCATCAATGATAAACTGCCTTAATTCGGAACAAATGGCCGGCAGGTTTTCCCGGCCGAGTTGCTTAAGATCTGCCGGATGATTGATCCTGTTAAGAAGACTTTTGTTTTTGTTGTGATCCATTTTTAACAGAATTCTCTGTTTCTATAGCCATATAGGTGTGAAAAACATTAATATGCATCTGATGCGCAGCACAGGTGACCCCACGGAACAAAGTTAATAATTTATTGGTTTCTTTCTTTGATCATATTGACGGGCATTATAATTTCGGAAATCATAATCCAAAATACAATGAGAATTTACAGTTTACTGCTATGCATGGTTGTTCTGCTGATGTCATGTGTTCCGCCGACAAAATTCAACAGTCTTCAGACAGAGGCACTGAGCTGTGAGGAAGACAGGGAACGCCTGAATATGGAAAATGAACGCCTGAATGTGGAAATCAGAGAAATCCGGTCACGTCTGAATACTCTTGAAGCCCGATTGAATCAGATCGGAAAAGACACATTAAAATGGAAAAATGAGCTAGGTGAGCTTCATAGTCAATACAATCAGTTAAATAAGGATTACCAGGACCTGATGGAAGCCAATCAGGCTCTGATCAAAGGCAGTGGTAATGAAATACGCCGTTTGATGGACGACCTGCAGGAAGCACAGAAAGATATGCAGCAAAAGGAAACAGAATTGCAAAAACTTTCTTCAGATCTGGAAACCAGGAGAAAGAACCTTGAACAGATGCAATCTGAGCTTAACAGCAGAAATGAAAGACTTGCTGAACTGGAGAAAGTCCTGAATGAACAGGAATCGATGGTTGCCGAATTGAAACTAAAAGTGTCAAATGCTTTGCTGGGTTTCGAAAATCAGGGACTCACCGTTACACAGAAAAATGGGAAAGTATATGTATCCCTTGATGAAAAGCTCCTGTTTAAAAGTGGCAGTACCACGGTGGACCCAAATGGCATTACTGCGTTAAGAAACCTTGCAAGGGTGCTGGAACAGAATCCGGATATTGACATCATGATTGAAGGACATACTGACGATGTTCCTGTAATCTCAGGTTCTGTATACAAGGACAACTGGGATCTCAGTGTTTTGCGTGCCACTGCAGTTGTCAGGATTTTACTTGAAGGATCCGACATTGATCCCATCAGGATCACCACGGCAGGACGCAGTCAATACCAGCCTGTTGATCCCGTAAATACGGCTGAAGCGAGACAAAAAAACCGGCGTACGGAGATCATTCTTTCACCGAAACTTGATGAACTATACAAGCTGATAGAAGGAAGTTAGTACAGGTAAGACAGCAGGGGGCAGTCCACAGGAGGATATTGCAGACAGAATGCAGTTCAATTATTGCTTTTAGCCCTCTACGGGACACAGTTTTGTATAATGGTCGAAGGCTTGCTCAGACCGTCATGATGTCTTTTTCCTTGCCGGCAACAATAATATCCACTTTACTGATGTATTCATCGGTCATTTTTTGAACTTCATCGACCTTTTCTTTTTCAGAATCTTCCGAGAGTCCCTGCTTTTGAAGTTTCTTCAGCTCATCATTGGCATCACGCCTGGCATTTCTAATGCTTACCCGGGTATTTTCTCCCATCCCCTTTACCTGTTTTACCAGATCACGGCGCCTTTCTTCCGTAAGCGGAGGAATGTTCAGCCTGATGATCTCTCCGTTGTTCATCGGAGTAAGACCGATATTTGCGTACAATATGGCTTTTTCGATGAGATCCAGCATTGACTTATCCCATGGCTGTATGACAACTGTCTTTGCATCCGGAGTGCCTATATTGGATACCTGTGAAAGCGGTGTTGATGCTCCGTAATAGTCCACTGTAATACCGTCAAGAATGTTGGGCGTGGCTTTGCCTGCCCTTATCCGCATCAGTTCTTCTTCGAGGTGTTTGATAGCCTTGTCCATTTTCTCTCGGGCTATATCGATGCATAATACGGCTTCTTCTTCCATGACAATGAGGATTTAGAAAGTAAGATAAAACAAATATATCCCTTTTAAATGTAATATTCAATCTCCATGAATCAATGTGCCGACTTTTGCACCCCTCATGATATCCATCAGATTGCCTTCCTTATTCATGTCAAACACCAGAATGGGAAGACTGTTCTCACGGCACATGGTAAAAGCAGTCAGGTCCATGATTTGCAAACCTTCCTGATAAGCCTTCTCAAAACTTATGGCAGCATATTTCACTGCATCAGGATATCTTTCAGGATCAGCTGTGTAAACTCCGTCGACACGCGTACCCTTTAGCAGAATATCAGCATGTATCTCGACTGCCCTCAGGGCTGCTGCAGTATCTGTAGTAAAAAAAGGATTTCCCGTTCCGAACGTGAATATCAATACATTACCCTGTTGAAGAAGCTCCTCTGCAAGAGTTTTACTGTATCGCTCCGCAACTGGCTGCATTTCTGTTGCCGTAAGAACCCTTGCTTTGCCTCCGGCCTGTTCGATAAACTCTTTAAGGGCGAGTCCATTGATGACAGTTGCCAGCATACCCATATAATCTCCTGTAATTCTGTCAAAACCCTTCTTCTGACCTGAAATTCCGCGGAAAATATTTCCGCCTCCGACAACAATCCCCATCTGAACACCCATATCCAGGATCTCTTTTATCTGCCTGGCATATGTCTCCAGCACAGAAATATCAAATCCGTTTTTTTGGGTGCCGGTCAGGGCTTCTCCGCTCAGCTTCAGCAATACACGGTGGTATTTTAGTTTCATTTGGACGGGAAATCGATGCAGGTATAAATATAATAAAAAGTAACGGGGTGTTGTCAGGCACCCCGTTACTTTTTCATTCTCTTACTGATTCAATGAGTATCTGATAAATCCCGTGACCGTCAGTTCCTTGTCTACAGTCTGTAGATACTGTCTGACAGTCATGTTGTTGTCTTTTGTAAAAGCCTGATTGAGCAACGTTCCTTCCTTAATGAATTTTTTTACTTTTCCTTCTGCAATCCGGTCAAGGATGTTTTCAGGCTTTCCTTCATTCCTTGCCTGCTCCCTTCCTATTTCCTTTTCCTTTTCCAGTACCTCAGGAGGAATATCATTTTCATCTACGGCAACCGGATTCATTGCAGCAACCTGCATGGCTATGTCTTTTCCAACCTGCATGTCGACAACTTTATTCAATCCAGCAAGGGTGGCAATTTTGTTGCCCGGATGAATATAAGGTACAACCTGTTCAGCCTCGATTTTGGCATAATATGACAGATCGAGCTTTTCACCTATGATACCGATCTGTTCAATGATCAGATCTTCAATTGATGTGTTGTCAATCTTTAAAGCTTTTAAGGCCGCAAGATCATCCGGTTTGTTTTCTATTGCCGCGTCGAGTATTGAACTGGCCAATTTTATGAAATCAGCATTTTTTGCAACGAAATCCGTTTCACAATTCAATACGACCATAGCTCCGGCTTTCCCTTCTGATGATGCCTTAGCAAGAACAACTCCTTCTCCGGCTTCCCGGTCAGCTCTTTTACTGGCAACCAATTTACCTTTTTTCCGGATAATTTCTACCGCTTTTTCAAAATCTCCATTGGTTTCATTCAGTGCGGATTTACAGTCCATCATTCCTGCACCTGTCATTTTTCTGAGTTTGCTAATATCTGCTGCTGTTATCTGAGACATGACAATGTTGGTTTTTTAATGGTGTTAGTTGTTGTTATTCTTCTTCGTCTTCTTCCAGGTCAATGATCACTCCTTTTTTAGCAGGAGCTTTCATTGTCAAAGCTTTTTTAGCCGATGTTCTACTGGCTAAACTGTCATCCGGATTCGCTTCTTCTTCATCCGCATCCTCTTCAATTTCCTCATCAGCTTCTGCTTCCTCTTCATCATCCAATTCAATTTCATCTGCTTTTTTAGCTTTTTTCCTGGTTTTTGCAGCTTCTACATCGGTTTCTTTCTCGCGCTCAAACTTCCTTTCGTCAAGTCCTTCCTGGATTGCTTTGCAAACAAAATCAATGATCAATGCAATGGATTTGGAGGCATCGTCGTTGGCAGGAATGGGGAAATCGGCCAGATTCGGGTCCGAGTTCGTATCCACCATGGCAAAAATGGGAATATTAAGTCTTCTTGCTTCGCGTACAGCTATATATTCTTTGGTAATGTCAACAATGAACATGGCAGCCGGTAAACGGGTGAGGTCTGCAATACTTCCAAGATTCTTTTCAAGTTTCGCCCGCTGCCGCGCAATCTGAAGTTTTTCACGCTTGGAAAGATTATCATATGTGCCATCCGTTGCCATTCTGTCAATGGATGACATCTTCTTCACAGCTTTTCTGATGGTCGGGAAATTTGTCAGCATACCACCGGGCCAGCGCTCAGTCACATAGGGCATGTTTACTTTTTTCACCATATCGGCCACAATTTCTTTTGCCTGCTTCTTTGTTGCGACAAACAGAATTTTACGGCCCGATTTTGCAATCTGTTTAAGGGCTGCGGCAGCTGTTTCAAGCTTGACAACAGATTTTTGAAGATCAATGATATGAATGCCTTCCTTCTCCATAAAGATATAAGGAGCCATGGCTGGATTCCATTTTCTTTTAAGATGTCCGAAATGTACACCGGCATCTAACAATTGTTGAACTGAGATTTTTTGCATAATGGTATTTGTTTACATTCTGTGTTGATCAATCAATGAGTAGTCAGTCTGATATCAGAATGAGTCTCATCAATTTAGATACTAAACAATAAAACGATTTTCATCGTTTGCTAAACTGGAACCGCTTTCTTGCTCCGGGGCGTCCGGGCTTTTTTCTTTCCACCTGACGAGGATCCCTGGTCAGAAGTTTTTTATTCTTTAAAGCTTCCTTAACCTCAGGATTTATTGCAACAAGTGCTCTTGCTATAGCAAGACTCAAAGCTTCTGCCTGTCCCGTCACACCTCCACCTTTCAGGTTGGCCATGATGTCGTATTTATTCCCCGCCTCAGCTACAACCAACGGTTGCTGTATGATATATTGTATCTGCTGAAGTGGAAAATACTCCTGCAAATCACGGTCATTAATGGTTATGTTACCTTTGCCTTCCTTAATATTGATCCGGGCTACGGCACTTTTCCTTCTTCCGGTGGCACTGACTGCTTCCATGAATGTTATTTCTGATTAAATTTAAGTTCTTTAGGCTGCTGAGCCTGGTGCGGATGATCCGGACCAGCATATACAAACAGGTTTCTGAATAACGCGTTACCAAGTCTGTTGCGGGGAAGCATCCTTTTGACTGCCATTTCCACCATCCGTTCCGGCATTGTCTTAAGCAGCTCCCGGGCTTTGGTTTTGCGCTGCCCACCCGGATAACCGGTATGCCTGATATATTCCTTATCCTCCATTTTTCTGCCCGTTAATTTTACCTTTTCTGCATTAATTACAATCACATTATCCCCGCAATCAACATGAGGTGTAAAATAAGGCTTGTGCTTCCCCCGTAAAATACCCGCTATCTGAGAACTTAGTCGTCCCAGTACCTGATTGGCAGCATCCACGACATACCATTCCTTTTGAACAGTTTCTTTGTTGGCCGAAATTGTCTTATAACTTAGCGTATTCACTTCGCAACCATAATAAAATTCACACTATAAAACTGATATACCTCTTAATGAGGGAGTGCAAAAATACAATTAATTTTCATATTACAAGAAGTCAAATTGATTATTTTTAGTTCATGAAAGTATTCTCTTCCAGAAGAAGTTTTCACTTGTTTGTTTTTGAATCCGGCCTGCTGGCACTGGTTTGTTGTCTTCCCCTTTCTCCTTATCTGCTCAGCATTTCACAGTTTCTGCTTGCTGCAAACTGGCTGGCTGAAGGTGATTTTAAAAGAAAGATCGACTTGCTGCTGAAAAAACCTTCTGTGCTCCTGTTTGCCTCACTTTTTCTGGTTTACTGTATCGGATTCCTCTATTCAGAAAACAGCATGCATGCGCTGAACAAGATCAAAAATACACTTCCCGTATTGCTTCTTCCCCTGGTTATTGGAACATCAACAGGATTTACAAACAAATTCGTAAAGACCCTGCTGCTTTTGTTTGCATTTTCCGTTCTATGTGCATCCTTAGTCAGCATCCTCTTTTATCTGCAACCCTTGTCCGCGGGATATGATAATACCGGAAGACTTTCGGTATTCATGTCCCACATAAGATTTTCACTGCTTGTCAACATGGCCGTTTTTATACTTTTGGGCATTGTTTTCAGCAGCCGATACAGAACAAGAAAATATGAGAAATTTATATATCCCATACTTGCGGCTCTACTAAGTGTTTTCTTGTATTTCCTTGGATCACTGACAGGTATTGCAATCTTTGTGATGCTGGTGATCGTTTCTTTGACAGCATTGATCCTGAAAGCAAAGCAAAGCATGGTGAAAGTCATGTTTCTGTTGCTGGCAGTGATTTGTTTTACCTTTCTGCTGATCTTCCCCGCACGGATGTATCACAAGAATTTTCACACCGGTCCGGTAAATATTGAAGCTCTTGAATCCAGGACTGAAAACGGGAACCTTTATGAACACAGTGCTGAACCTTTGGCACTGGAAAACGGCAATCTGATCAATTTGTACATCTGTGAGGAAGAGTTAACAAAAGAATGGAACTACATCAGCAATATACCGTATGACAGCCTGGACCGCCAAGGTCAGCAGATCAGTTATACAATCATAAGGTACATGACTTCTATGGGTTTGCGGAAGGACTCTTCAGGTATCCGGCAACTGACATCAGAGGATATCCATGCCATCGAAAACGGAGTGACCAATTACCGTTTCAAGGATTCTCCGTATCTTTTTGAAAGATTATACACAACACTTTGGGAAATAGATATATACAGAAAAACTGGTTATGTTCAGAACCACTCTTTTACACAACGCCTGGAATATTTAAAGACAGCCCTGAAGGCTGCAAAAAATCATATTCTATTGGGCACGGGTACTGGTGATGTTGAACAAACCTTACTGCAGGAAGCGATGAAAAATCATTCAATGTTTGAGTCACACTGGAAAGGAAAACCGCATAACCAGCTGGCCTTCTTTCTGGTTGCATTCGGAATTGCAGGTCTTGTATGGATTATTTTTACATGGGTAATGCCTGTCGTTGCTGAAAGGAAGTACCGGCAATACCCGCCTGTTATTTTCCTCATGATTTCCTTCGTGTCCATGATGACCATGGATACGCTGGAATCTTACGACAGCATTGTTTTCTTTGCTTTTTTTTACAGCCTGTTTATGTTTGGAAGAACTCAAACCGAAATTCTCATCGGTTGACCTGACCACCTGGAAAGGACCTGCGGACACCCCATACAGACAGATTTCCGTTTGAAATTTGTTTCAATTTGTCAGGCATATTTATAATTGCCTGCAGAGAATTCGGGTTCAGTTATTAAACACAACGACATTCACAGGATCTGAAAAAGTATCCTTACACTTACCATAAGGATAAGGCATATTCAATTCCTGAATCTGAAAGTCGGGACAATTTCCTCTTCAAATATCGGCTTATAATAATCGTACGTGTAGATCAGCATTCCGCAATCCATGACATATCCATAATCGTCCCTGTAAAAAATCAGCTTCATCGGTTTGATATCCAAATCAATAGAATCTGTTGATGAACCGCTTTTAGGTATTCTAATCGTCTGTAAATGAATTAATTTTTTTGCATCTTCTCCGTTAACCGTTGTATCGCTGGAATAAAGCGTCTGATAATTGGTCTGTTGCGCCAGATCAGCTGTCAGAGCAATATAAAACATATCCAGGTTCATGCCTTCATATGTGTTCCGGTAAATAACAAGGTCCTCCTGAATGGTATCAGCAACCAGGTTTATATCATCTTCCACTCTCATGGGGCTCCATGCATAGTATCTGAGAACATCCTCATAATAATAATTATTATAATTCCAGCCTGAAGGGACAGTAATTTCAAATTCCAGTTCGGGTTCCTCATCATCCTTGTTACATGATGTCACCATGATGATAACAGAAAAAAGCAACACCAATACTTGCCAGATTTTTATCCTTTTCATGTTACAAAAAATTTATTGCAAAAAGTTACTGATTAATGACTTTATACGTTTAATAACGAAAGCAATTGATTATATATTATTCAGAATTCAATAATCAGCAATATCGCTATTCTTTTTGCAAAAATACAATTATTATCTTACAATTTTTTTCACTTATTTCGTAAGCATAAATCAATACGCTCCGAATGAAACAATTGAAGCTTGTCAATCTGATAGCAGGCTGGTTAGCTTTTGGTATTGCTGCCTTCGTTTACCTGTCAACAATTGAACCCACTGCAAGCTTCTGGGATTGTGGTGAATTTATATCATCGGCGTATAAACTTGAAGTCGGGCATCCTCCGGGTGCACCCTTTTTCATGATCATGGCACGTTTTTTTACGCTGTTTGCCGGAAATGATGTTACCAAAGTAGCGATCATGGTAAATGTGATGTCAGCCCTGGCAAGTGCATTTACCATTTTGTTCCTGTTCTGGACGATCACCCATCTTGCAGGAAAAATTGTGATCAAAGACGGCAAATGTAACCCTGCCGGAATTGTTGCAATCACTGGCAGTGGTATTGTCGGGGCCCTGGCTTATACCTTTTCAGATACATTCTGGTTTTCTGCAGCTGAAGCTGAAGTTTATGCCACTTCATCCTTGTTCACTGCACTTGTTTTCTGGGCCATACTGAAATGGGAAAATATTAGTGACACATCCCATTCCAACCGTTGGATTATTTTCATAGCCTATCTTATGGGTCTTTCTATAGGCGTGCACCTTCTGAACCTGTTGGCAATCCCGGCTATTGTTCTGGTCTATTATTTCAAGCACCATGAGGTGACACGAAAAGGAGTAATTAAGGCATTGACTGTTTCAGCCCTGATTCTTGCGGGAATCATTTATATCATTATCCCAGGAGTTGTTAAGGTTGCTGCATTCTTTGAGCTGATGTTCGTGAACACCTTTGGGCTCCCTTACAATTCGGGCATATTGTTCTATGCGATCGTCCTTATCACCCTTATCGTATGGGGCCTTTACACAACGTATAGAAGAAAGAAATTGATACTCAACACGGTAATCCTGGCAATTACAGTCATTTTAATCGGTTATTCATCATATGGTGTAATCGTAATCCGGTCAGCTGCAGATCCGCCTATGGACCAGAACGATCCTGAAGATCTTTTCTCGTTACTGTATTATCTCAACAGGGAACAATATGGCGACAGACCATTGTTGTATGGCCAGTATTTCAATGCTCCCGTCACAGGGTCAAAAGAAGGAAGCCCCTTTTATTACAAAGAGAACGACCGTTACATCAAAAATGATTTCCGGATAAAATATGAATATGATGAGGCTTATCTTACATTGTTCCCCCGCATGTGGAGTGACGATGATGCTCAGGGACACATCGATGCATATATCCACTGGGCAAGACTGAATGAAAGGGATCTCTATCAGGCACAGACGAATGCCGACGGGAACGTTGTGACAGATGGCGAAGGCAATATTGTCTATGACCGAAACAAACCACGCAACAGCCCCGGTTTTTTTGATAATCTCAGGTTTTTCTGGAGGTATCAGCTGGGTCATATGTATTTCAGGTACTTTATGTGGAATTTTGCCGGCCGCCAGAATGATATTCAGTCCCATTACAAATCCGATATTGACAAGGGAAACTGGATTTCCGGCATTGATTTCATCGATGAGTTGCGCCTTGGAAACCAGAGTCAGTTACCTGATAAAATGCTGCAGAACAAAGCACGCAACCGGTATTATTTTTTACCTCTGTTATTGGGTCTTCTTGGATTTGCTTACCAATACAAAAAGCACAGGAAAGACTTCATTGTAACGCTCGTACTGTTTATTATGACGGGTATAGCAATCGTTATTTATCTGAACCAGAATCCTCTGCAACCTAGGGAAAGGGATTATGCCTACGCGGGATCTTTTTACGCTTTTACGATCTGGATCGGACTGGGTGTTCTGACTCTTTACAATGGATTGAGTAAATTCCTTCCAGCTATATCCGGAGCCGGATTGGCCATTCTGGCTGCCTTGATTGCTGTTCCCATTCAGATGGCCGGACAGAACTGGGATGACCATGACAGGTCAGGCCGTTATGTCGCACGTGATTTTGCCTATAATTACCTGAATTCATGCGATACCAATGCAATTATTTTTACCAACGGGGACAACGATACCTTTCCGTTATGGTACGCCCAGGAGGTAGAAGGAATACGGACTGATGTCAGGGTCATTAACCTGAGCTACCTTGGAGCTGACTGGTACATCGAACAAATGCAGCGTAAAGTCTATGATTCCGATCCGGTGCCATTTTCCCTCACGAAGGAAAAATACAGGTCCGGAAACCGTGATATAGTTTATGTGGTGAACAGGATTGATGCATACACTGATCTTGCTGAGGCAATTGAATTTGTAGCCAGTGATGATCCGCGCACAAAACAGCTTCCTGAATATCAGGCTGAAGTTGACCATTTCCCAACCCGTAAATTCAGCATACCGGTAGATACAGTCTTTGTTCGCAGAAATGGTACAATCAATCCGGATGACACGTCTGAAATACTCACCGAGATCCTCTGGGAATTGGAATCCGGAAGAAACTATGTTATGAAAAACCTTTTGATGGTGCTCGACCTACTGGCGCATAATCACTGGGAAAGACCTGTTTATTATGCTATTACGGTTTCAAGTGACAATTACCTGAACCTTAATAACCACTTTGAAATGCAGGGACTGGCTTACCGGATTGTACCAAAGGAGTTCGAGGGAAGCATTTTTGGTGATAACGGAGTGAATACCGATATTATGTATGACAAGATGGTTAATGTATTTCGCTGGGGTGGAATACAGGATCCCAATATTTACCTGGATGAAAACACGTTGCGGATGCTGGGCAATTTCAGAAGTAGTTTTGCCCAACTGGCACTTTCGCTGGTCGAAGAGAACAAGCCTGATTCTGCACGACAGGTACTTCAGAAATGTCTGGAAGTTATTCCCGACGAGATCGTTCCTTACAATGTATACAACGTGCTTATAGTAGATGCATTCTATCAGCTGGGAGACATTGAAAAGGCAAATGAAATTGCTGTTGGTATCAGGGATAATGTCTATCAGGACATGGACTATTTCGTAAGTCTGGGAACGAAGTACCTTGATTATCTGATCTATGATAAGCAACTTGCATTTTATACGCTCAATGAATTAAGAAGTCTGGCCTTAGCAAACGGACAGGCAGATCTTGCAGCAGAACTGCGGGAAAAAATGGAATTGTATGCTTCCCGGCTCAATATTGCTTTCTAGATCTATATTACAACGTGGTATAGTATGTATCCCGGCTTGTTATTGCATTTGAGCAAAGTATTAAAATGGAACCGCTTGCTCCCCGGGCCCGATAATATAGCTAATCATATCATATGATCCTGTGGAATCCGAACCGGATGATAAAAAATCTGTTACCCGGACTGGTATGGAATATTCCGGCTGGCAACCGCAAGCTTTATCTAACCTTTGACGACGGTCCGCATACCGAAATTACCGGGAAAGTGCTGGAAATTTTAGAAAAATACAACGCATCAGCAACCTTCTTCTGTACGGGAAGAAACGTGGAAAGAGACCCTGCCATCTTCAATGCCATCATTCAGTCCGGTCATGCCATTGGAAACCATACATACAGCCATATAAAAGGTTGGCATACAAAAAATTCTGAATATTATGCGGATGTTAAGCTGGCCTCCAGGTTTATACCGTCCTCATTGTTCCGTCCTCCTTACGGAATGATCAAACCATCGCAGGCGAGAAACCTTCTTCATTACTACAAGATATTCATGTGGAGCCTGCTGAGCTATGATTTCCGTCCTGATGTGAAGAAAGAAAAATGTCTTGACCATGTTCTGAAAAATTCAAAACCCGGCTCAATCATTGTTTTTCATGACTCCGTAAAAGCCTCCATGAATATGCTATATGCTTTGCCAAGGGTCCTGGACCATTTTTCGCAACAAGGATTTGCATTTCGTAAAATTCCTATGGGCAGCGAATTCAATGAATAATATTACGGTACTGTTTTAAATACAGAACCTGTCCGACATGCAATCTGTCCACCACCTTGTTTATGATGATTACCAAAGTCTATTCGGATGCAACCATCATCGGAGAAAAATCCGGTTAGGCCCTGATCAGCTACAATGCACAGCGCATCTATGATCTGAGCCAGCGCATGACCGGCAGCAGATTTCTGGTCAGAATCCCTGCAATAAGGTCGATTTTAGCAGCAAAATCCTTGCTGAGCATCACCAAATATATAAACCGTTCCAGCCGGCCACGAAAACCAAGCGTGTAAGATGCATCCCTGGACCAGATACGCTCACTCACACCAATCATATAGCGGATTGAACGGTTATGCTTCAGGATATCAATTGCTGAACTTGCCATTTCATCTGTGAACGTGCCATTTCCAACCGTCCCGTTACCGCCTGTTTTGCTTCCAGCCATTTCAGTACCAAATATTTCTTTAAGCAATATGAAGACCAGGAAGAGAGCCCGTTCCGTTCCGAGTGATCTGGCAATCCATTCCACTTTGTTAAAATCAAGTTCTTTTGCCATGTTTATTATAAAAAACCGGATGTCCATCAGCCATCCCAGACGGCCGAACTGATGCAGCGCACCATGATAACAGAGGAACACCAGATACTTTTCCGGAGGCAATACCGGTACCGGAATGCCCTCAAGATCATATGACTGCAAATCTGTGAACAGGTCTCTGAACCTGCCTGCCGTAAGGTACGCATTGGCCGCAGCCCGGATGTGCAGATCAACATGGCACCCTGATATTGCATTGAAATAATGGACTTCCCTTTTCCCCAGCAGAAAGATCTTCTTCGCGAACCTGCTTTTGTAGTCATGTAAATTGGACTGGTCATAGCCCAGTTCAATAAGAACCCGGTGGGCAGTTTCCAGCTCTGATTCATTCACCAGCATGATATCCAGGTCCACTGATTCCTTCAAAGCTTCCCTGCCATAAATCATCTTTGCAAGCTGAGGTCCTTTCATACATGCATATGACAGGCCGCTGCGGTTAAATTCCCTGCATATACGGAGCAGTTCATGCAACTGCAACAGGGAACGGGAAGCGTTTTGCTTTACCCGCTTATCGAGCAATTCAAGTTGTTCATCCGAAAAAATCCCGGGATGATGCCTGACATATTGATAAAACTGACCCGTAACCCTGTGCATCAAAGCCAACCTGATAAGCTGATCTGTGCTGAAGTCTTTTCCAGGGAGCACTATATCCTCCTCCCCGGAAAGTATTTTTAGCAAAACCGGTATTTCAGCATCAAATCTGTTCAACAATTAGGCAGTTAGGTGTATTTATAGTACAACATCAACATCAGATAATGATAAAAAGCTCCGGGCATCAAGTAGTTCATTTCTTTCTGCTCCCTCTTCACGAGTTTGTTATACCAATCAGGAAAACGGCTGAAATCAAATATTGTATTCAGGTAGGGAGATTTTGATGCATCGTTCAGTATAGAATAAATGGTATCTTTTCCCCGGATCAGGCTGTAATATGTTTGGGGTATTGTCGTTCCCGATTTATCATCACGTGTTCTGATCCCTTCCGGCACAAAATCTTTTATGGCTTCACGGAATAAATAACGATTTGTCCCGTGACGCTGTCTCAGCCAAACGGGCAATGACAGGTACGTTTCAACAAGGTTCAGGTCAAGCAACGGATAACGGTATTCCAGTCCATATTGTGCAGCAGCCGCATAGCAATATTCCAGGCGCTGGGGCAAATGATCCTGCTTCAGTTTTTCCAGTTGTCTGGCTGATATCCTTCCTTTTGCCGGCATTTTGTGTTTTTCTTCATACCTTTTCTTCAGTCCATGACTCAGTGCAAAATCAGGCCACAATGGCAAGTTGGTAAACCGCCGGCGCAGCAGTTCAATTGTGAACACACCGGTTCTATAATCCGACCGTTGGAACCGGGAATAAATATATCTGGAGAAAATCTTTCCCGTCCTGAGTAATGTTCTTACCGATAATCCTTTATAAAAAAGCTCATCTGTCAGTACTCTCCAGTTCCCTTCACCAATGATCTCATTCCACGGGAAAGCAATCCGGGCAGAGACCATCTCGTCCCCGCCAAAACCTGATAACAACACATCAATTCCCTGTCTGCCTGCTGCCTCATATATACCCTGGTTAAAAATATTAAAGTTTTGCTGAACAAAGCATCCCTGAACATCCATGGCGAATTGCAGCAGTTCCGGGATGGTTCTTTTCAGCCTGTCAATGCCGGTCCACTCCATCTTCCTGAATTCCAGCATCTGATGAATGAATTCCTTTTCGTCCTTAAATTCAATATCAGCATTATCAGGGAAAATATTGGAATAAGTTTTAAAGGGAATCTTATTACTATCAGCGAACGCCGCAGCTATACCTGCAACTGTCGAGGAGTCAAGTCCCCCGCTTAATTCCGAACCAAGGGTAACTGCCCCATTGCACCGCATATTCACCGCATCTACCAGTTTCTCACGCAGTGTTTCGATACATTCCTGCTCCTTCTCATGCTGATTTTTCTCATGATGCTCTTTCTCATGCTGATTTTTCTCATGCTGATTTTCCAATGCAGGATCAGCTCCCTTGCCCCGGTTCTGATTCATTGCCAATTCAGGCTCATTTTCCTTTCCCTTTTCAATGACTCTATCAGAATCCGGCAACCAGAAAGGATTCAGGTTAATCCTTCCATTAACGCACGAAAGTGTGTGTCCGGGTGGCAAGCGGTAAATATTTTCGAAAGGTGAGAGGTTTTTCGCTGATTTGACCGTAACCAGCGTATCAAGCAGATAATCCTCATCGATATCCGGTTTTCTGCCAAAGGACTGGACCACATACCTGAGTTCCGAGGCAAAAACAAAACAATCGTTTCTCAGGCTGTAAAATAACGGCCGGACTCCGAGCGGATCCCTCCCGCAGAATATTTCCCCGTTTTTTGTGTGAACAATAACAAAGGCATAATCACCGTACAGATGCTTCGTACAATATGTTCCCCATTTCAGATAGCTTTCCATTATCAAAGCTGCATCCGTCATGGAATGATCATGAGACTCCAGATTAAGTCTTCCCAGCAATTCCTCCCGTTTGTATAAAGTAACATCCGCAGCCAAAACATAATTTCCGTATCGGAGTAAACCACATTTGTTATGTTCATTATCGACCCTGTTTAAAACATCTTCTCCGATCTCACCGCTTGCATGATCATTTCTTAAAGCCGTAGCAAACCAACCGCCTGAAAACTCCAGAGATTTCAACTGTCTGGGAATCATATATCTGGCCGCATGCTTCATGCGACTAATCATCTCAGAATCCGGAACTTTCAGATCGATGCGGTGTATTCCAAATATTGGTGGCAATGCTCAATACTTTATCGCGTCCTAAATTACCACGAACTATTGAATGAGAATTACAATTTGTTTAAAAACTAACTGAGGAATAGCATTCTTTCATAATTGCATGATCTCTATCCCCCTTTAAAGGAGATTATAGGTAGTATAGTCAATTGATTATATTACATTTAGACTGGAAAAGTTCCTCTTTTTTGAGTGGATTCAATCATTTAAATATCCAAACCTTTCCATAACCTCCCCATGTGCTTTAACAATCTGCTGAACCTGCTCAGGTGTCAGAACGTTCTTCCAGTCACCCGAAATACCCTTTCTGAAAAAACTTGCTGCCTTTGCACTTTTTTCTTGAAAACCTTTAGCTTTTTCCTGTTCCCTGAGTTTATCGAATGAACATTTTTCCAATGCTTCATTCACCTGCTGTTTGTTGTACTCCAATCCGATAAACTCAGTCGCCCTGCCAAAGGTTCCGGGAGGATCATCCAGCATATCCTCATACCGAATAACTATCAATGGAAGCCCTGATTTATCAACCCAGCTTTTTACATGACCGCTCCAGGTACACAGGCGTTGTCTGAGCTGGTTATGCAACCGGTCAGTTCTGTCACAAAATGCATAATCAGGATTGTTCATAATTTGTATCGTTTTATCAATGCTTATCGAAAGATGGTGCGAAAAAGAAACGGCCACATCGAGCGGATTGCGTATAAAATAAAGTACTGCTTTTGTGATATTGTCAGGTATCAAGGATTTGCCATCCTGCAAAAGCGTATAGGCATCATGTATCTTATGGTATATCGTTTCCTCAGATTCAATTGCATTTAGTCGGTATATCTTTGGTCTGAGATGATCGATCTCATCCGCAGTAAGGTCAGCTGATGCCACACCTGCCAGTTCATCGAACAATTGTCTGCTGCTTGCGATAGTGGCAAGATGAAGCTGGTTAATATCCGGTAATTTGCCTTCAGGATCCAGCAATGCAGTCAAAAAAGCCCTGAACCAGGTATTGCCCGATTTCGGATAAGAAGCCAGCCAGACAATTTTCTTCAGATCATCCATATTAGTCGCTATTGATGATCTCATCAATTTTTGCAATCAGCTTTGAAGTGTTGAATTCAGTATTTGGTCTGGTAAGTACAGTCACTGGAACCTGAGAAGCCAGTTGGTTCACCAGTCTGAAATGATTCTCCTCAAGTCCTGTTTTCGGAATGCCCCTGAAAAGGTAAGTATGTTTCTTCAATACGCTGAATTTATCAACGCCCTTTAATTTTTGAACTTCATAATCAAACAGATTGTGGGATCTTAATATGAAAATCTGATCGATCTTTTCGGATTTATGACTGAAGTGATCCACTGGTACATAAAACTTCCTGAGTTCATCCCGTACGGGTTGAAGCTTATCAACTGATATATTTAAATATTTTAGACTGTCCTCCCAAAGCTTGATGGATGGAAATGCCGGCAATACACCAGGACCAGAAGCTTTAAAATCAATCACAGAAATGTCATCTGCTACCAGTGTAGTCTCTTCATTTACCAGAGCAGCTGCAAGAGTTGATTTTCCGGAACCGGACATACCGGCTAATAAAAGCCCTTTATTATGATAAACCACTGTACTTGCATGAAGAGGCAGCATCTTGCGTTGGTGTAAAAGCGCTCCCAGAATAGCTCCATTAAGAAAAGCCGAAACTTCCGTATCACTGATATTAGCCACGCGCTTAATAACAATTTCTTTTCCTTCGCGGGCATAGTACCAGGC
>JAFGPB010000077.1 GCA_016926205.1 Bacteroidales bacterium | reverse complement strand
TGCTTTGTGTGATATCGGATGTGGAATTTGAAAGGGATGGCAGGCTTGACAAAAAAGCGGGCCTGCGGTTTATCAAATACATGAAATCACATATTCTTAACCTGCCCATAATCCTGCAATCGTCCGAAAAAAGCAATGAGCAGCTGGCCAGGAAGCTGAATGTGAGTTTCATCAATAAGAATTCGGAGACTCTTTTAAATGACCTGAAGAATTTCCTGAATGCTTACCTTGGCTTTGGTGATTTTGTGTTTCGCGATAAAGAAGGGAAACCCATTGCAACTGCAGGCTCAATGAGAGAATTCGAATCACTGCTGAAGGTTATACCCGATGAAACCTTTTATCTTCATGCATCGGAAAACCAGTTTTCTTTATGGCTCATGGCAAGAGGCGAGATTGAACTGGCAAGGACATTGAATCCATTGAGGATTGAAGACATCCGGCGAGTCAGGGAATCAAAGTCATTGTTTATTGAAACGATAAAAAAGTACCGGGAAGAAAAAAAGAAAGGCAAGGTATTGAACTTTGATGAGACGGCCACGCTAGATGAAAAGAACATCATGGCATTATCTCCGGGATCCCTTGGAGGGAAAGGAAGAGGGCTGGCCTTTATCAATGCGTTGGTCAACAATCTTGATTTTTCTGCACTGAACGGGAAGATCAACATACGAACCCCTGTGACGGCGATCATCGGCACGGATGAATTTGAGGATTTCATTGAGCGGAATGATTTGTTTCGGATCATCATCAATCCTGAAATGGAATTCGGTGATCTGAAAAACCATTTCATCCGTTCAGGTCTCTCTCAAACCCTGATAAAGAAGCTTGAATTCTTTCTGGATCAGGTCGAGAAACCGATCGCCGTCCGTTCTTCCAGTATTTCTGAAGACTCTCTCACTCAGCCATTTGCAGGTATCTTTGACACGTATATCATACCGAACAACAGGGCAGATAAGAAGTCGGTTCTGCAAAGTTTAATCGGTGCCATCAAACTGGTATATGCGTCTGTTTATTCCGGAAAATCTAAGAATTTCTTCAGGTCCATCAACCACAAGGTGGAAGAAGAAAAAATGGCTATAGTCCTGCAGGAACTGGTGGGTGCACAATACGGCAACTATTACTACCCGCACCTGAGCGGTGTTGCACAATCATTTAATTATTATCCTGTAGCCCATATGAAACCCGAGGAAGGATTTGCCGTGGTCGCATTCGGTCTGGGTTCCTACGTGATGGAAGGATGGAATTCATACAGGTTTTCACCGAAATACCCGAAAATTGAGATGTTCACGACAAAAGACCTGATCAATACTTCACAGATGAAGTTCTACGCACTCGATTGTTCAAAAAATGATTTTGACTATGTCAACGACGGTGAACTGGCTTCTCTTGTATTGCTGGACATCAGGGAAGCAGAAAGACAGCAAACAATAAGTCATTGTGTTTCAGTCTATAATTCTGATAATGATAGGATAGAACCCGGTTTGTCCATTGCAGGTCCCCGCATCTTAAATTTTGCTGATATACTGAAGTTTGATTACATTCCGCTTGCGAAAACAATTGATACTATGCTCGTTACAATGGAAGAAGCCTTGGGATCACCGGTTGAAATTGAATATGCAGTTGATCTGAACAGGACGGTCAACAACCTTCCCTCTTTCTACCTGCTGCAGATCAAGCCACTGATAGGCAGTCAATATAGTTTCAACATTGATTTTGAAAAACTGGACAGATCCGACATGTTGCTTTTTACAGGATCAAGTCTTGGCAATGGTGAAATCTCCCACATTCAGGATGTCATATTTATCGACATCAGTCAGTTTAACAAGCTGAAAACCCAGGAAATGGTTGTTGAGATTGAAAGGCTGAACAATAAGATGATCCAGCAGAAAAAGCAATACATCCTGATCGGTCCGGGAAGATGGGGAACACGCGATCCTTTTCTGGGGATACCTGTCATATGGCCTCAAATCTCCAACGCCAAGGTTATTGTTGAAGTCAGCCTGGAAAATTTTCCGCTGGATTCGTCTCTGGGTTCGCATTTCTTTCACAATCTGACCTCCATGAATATCGGATATTTTTCCGTACAGGATGCATCCATGAATGATTTTGTGAGATGGGATATTCTGAATGAACAAAACATCGTGCATCATACCAGGTATTTCAAACATGTTCATTTCGAAAAACCTCTTACGGTTTATATGGACGGAAAAATAAGAACATCTGCAATCATCTGTAATTAAAGTTTTATGGGGAATATATCATTGGCTATTTATGATGAGCACAGACTTGTCCGTGAAGGCATCAGTTCAATGCTGACCCATATTAAAGATATGGATATCATTCTCCAGTCCGATTCAAAAAACAGACTCCTGGATCAGCTCAGGAGCGCAAAGATCCATGTCCTGATCATTAATGTTCATATCCTCTCAATTCAGTTGCTGAATTTAATGATGCAGATCGGCATATCCCATCCGAAAATTATGATCCTGGTCATTTCCGTCCACAGTGATGAAGAAACCGTTCTGAAGGTCATCAGAGCCGGGGCGAAAGGTTTCCTTTCCAGGGAAACGGACCGGAATGAACTGATAGAGGCAATCTACACACTGCGAAACGGCCATGATTATTTCAGCAAATCCATAACCAGCCTGTTGCTGAACAAATATGTAAACAAGCTGAAAAATGATGATGGCGCCGCTGATATCAGCAACCTCAGCGCACGTGAAATAGAGATCCTGAGATTATGGGGCAGCAGTCTTACCAACAAGGAGATTGCGGATAAACTGTTTCTGAGTGTCCGTACGGTGGAAACCCATAAAAATCACATCATGCAGAAGCTCAATCTGAAAACATCAGTTGACATGGTTAAGTTTGCGATCCGGAACAACATCATTGACATTTAATACGAAAAACACTGAATCTGATACGTGAATCACTGATTCTGAAATGAACGGAATATCAGGTAGTGTAAAAGTTTATATTTTTATTGCATGGACATACAGGAGGCTGTTCTTCATTTGTATCGGTCATTTGTTGATCATCACGCGGGGGAAATCGTTTTCTGCATCATGATTGCTTAATCATTATAAAACTAATTATATGGCTGATTTATTGAATGTTAATATCAATGACTTTATGGCAAAGATCATTGCCAAAAATCCCGGAGAATCGGAGTTTCATCAGGCAGTGCAGGAGGTGGCGGAATCTCTTTTGCCTTATATTGAGGAACATCCTAAATATAAACATGCTAAGATACTGGAAAGGATCAGCGAACCCGAACGCATCATCATTTTCAGGGTTCCCTGGGTGGATGATAACGGGGAAATACACATCAACAGGGGATACCGGATTGAAATGAACAGTGCAATCGGACCTTTCAAAGGGGGACTCCGGTTTCATCCCACGGTCAATCTCGGGATCCTGAAATTTCTTGCTTTTGAACAGGTTTTTAAAAACAGCCTTACGACCTTGCCCATGGGTGGCGGCAAAGGAGGATCGGATTTTGATCCCAAAGGCAAATCAGACAATGAGGTAATGCGGTTTTGTCAGAGCTTCATGACCGAATTACAGCGTCATGTCGGTCCGGATACCGACGTCCCGGCAGGAGATATTGGTGTCGGCGGAAGGGAGATCGGATATATGTTCGGACAATATAAAAGAATCCGCAATGAATTTACCGGTGTGCTTACAGGTAAAGGATTGGAATGGGGAGGCAGTGTAATCAGACCGGAAGCCACGGGTTACGGAGCAGTATATTTTGCGGAAGAAATGCTGAAAACCCGGAATGAGGAGATCAAAGGTAAGACAGCTGTGGTTTCGGGTTCAGGTAATGTATCACAATATGCTACTGAAAAGCTTATCGTGTTGGGTGCGAAAGTAGTTACGCTTTCCGACTCATCAGGATATGTCTTTGATCCGGACGGGATCGACAGGGAGAAACTTGATTTTGTATTTGAGTTGAAGAACATCCGGAGGGGAAGGATTAAGGAATATGCCGAACATTACGGTGTAAAATATTTTGAAGGTCAGACGCCCTGGAACATACCCTGTGATGTTGCATTTCCATGTGCCACGCAGAATGAGATTAATGAGTCAGATGCGAAGACACTCTGCAGGAACGGATGCACAGCGGTCTCTGAAGGAGCAAATATGCCATCAACCCCGGAAGCAGTGGAAGTTTTCATCGGATCCAAAATCCTTTACGGACCCGGTAAAGCTGCAAATGCTGGTGGTGTGGCTGTATCCGGACTGGAAATGGCGCAGAATTCCATGCGGCTGCCCTGGTTCAGGGAGGAAGTCGACCAGAGGCTGAAGCAGATCATGGTAAACATCCACGAAACCTGTGTAAAATATGGTAGCGATGGCTCTGATTTTGTTAATTATGTCAAAGGTGCAAATATCGGGGGATTTATTAAGGTGGCGGATGCTATGCTTGCCCAGGGTATCGTTTAGTACATTCTTGTGATGATTTTAGCCCATTCACTCCGATGGCTTACTTCAAAGTGTATCTCACTGCCATCTTTGGTTTTGATGTTCATGCCTTTGGGTAAGATCCAACGGGTATTGAAGAAATACAGATCGCTGATTTCACCGGGCATGATTTCCCTGTCATTCTTTTTGCAGTCAACTCGGATGGTTCTGAAATATATGCGCTGATTTGTGACAATAAGCTTCCCCTTTATCTTATTCCCATTCACTAAGAGGTTTGAGTCTCCTGCTCTGATGATTGTTTCGTTGGGTTGAAGTGTAAGTTTCATACCTTTGGAATTCAGAGATGTTGGTCATTCATTGCAATATTACAATCACATGAACCATGCCAAAACATTTAAAGAACATAAAATCATTATATTATAACGTTTATCGAATGCTGGTGTCATAGACCTGAAGTTTATCTATGAACGAAAGTGTACGATAACGAACATACTTTGAAAATTTCTTTCCCATCATGCGCGGATTTAGAGAGATACCAGGATTCCACTGCGGTACCTCCGGCTGGAGTTACAGGCATTGGTCCGGTATTTTCTACCCGGAACATGTAAAACCTGTACAATATCTTGAATATTATCTGACGAAATTTAACTGTGTTGAACTGAACTCCAGCTTTTACCACCTGCCAAAAAAGAGTACGGTATCAGGGTGGATGAAACGCACTCCGGGGGACTTTGTTTTTTGTCCGAAACTGAGCCGTTATATAACACATCAGTTACGGTTCAAAAATTTTGAAGAACCTCTTGCAAGGTTTTTTGAAGTATTCGATGAAATGAAGGAACGAATGGGGCCGGTATTGATACAGTTGCCCCCAGGATTACACTTCGAAAAATCTGAGATGAGAAACTCCCTTGGTATACTGAGCCGCTGGAGTCCCGGATACCGTTTTGCCATTGAGATCAGGCATAAATCATGGATCACGGAAGATTTCTTCCTGTTGCTTGCACAGCATGGAATGGCGTTCGTGATCGCAGACTCAGGCAGTCGATTCCCATACCATGAAATCGTTACATCGGATTATGCTTATGTAAGGCTGCATGGTCATGAAAAATTATATGCTTCGGATTACAGTGAACCGGATCTGCAGCGTTACGCCAGTAAGTTCAGTGACTGGCTGATGGAAGGCAGGGAAGTATGGGTATTCTTCAACAACGATTTCAGCGGTTATGCCACAAAGAATGCTGAATATATTATTCAAACGGTACACAGCTTCCTGGCATGAACTAAAAAATGATGAATGGTTTTTGGTCGTAACTGCAGATTAGGTATGTGACAGGATCCTGATTCCGTCCCCGGTGAGTATGCTGTATGGTGTCTTTGCACAATCTGCACACAGCGGTCTGTTCTCCTGGCAGACAATCCTAGAGTCCATGACGCTTTCGCCGCAGACAGAGCAGACAATGCTTTCGTGAACGGGTGCATAGGCAGGGATATCAACCTGGATCCGGTTCATGCGGAACAGTTTATCAAGCGGAAGGGATAAAGTCCCGAAAGCCCTTTCCAGGGAAGATTTTTTATATTCCGCTACCAGTGCAGGATCATGATCCTGTTCTGCGACAACTGTTTCAAACAATCGCTGATAATCGGGGAATGCCTCCTGAATTACTTTTCTTGATCCAGGCTTCGAACAGATCCTGATACCGTTGCCATCACGCTTTGCAAGTGTAAAAGCTGTTTTTCCTGTATCTTTGAATATCAATGCGTTATTGCCAAAAGAACATCCTGTAACGAATTGTACGCCATCGGAAAAACAGTTGTTGGTTTCAGTGATGGAGAGCAGATCCTCCATACCATCGGAGTCGGTTGACAGTTCATTCATGGCCCAGGTTGCAGCCATAATGCCCATGGCAAGTCCCGGACAAAAATGACCGTGCATCTGCCCGGCTTTCAGCATCAGTATTTCGGTCCGGTTACCCGCTATGTGATTCCTGATTTCGATCCGGGGATCGGATTTAAGAATGGAATTGTGAACGGGGTCGGAATCCATTTCAGCAGCGAACAACGATGTGTCGCAGCATTTGATATCGATTACAGGACTCCCGTTAATGGCATCGAGACCTTTCACCAACAGCTTGTTGTGATCGTGTACAAGCAGTTTCACCGTCGTAATGCCGATCGGGTTTGGCCTGGCAGGACTCCGGGAGGCAAAAGCGCCACGAACGTCGCCGGAGGGTGTTCTGCCGGACATTTGACCCCCTTCTGATTTGTGCAGATAATAGACAATATCGAGAAATGCACATGCTTCTATGTTGAGCAGTCCTTCAGTGAAACGATCATAAAGGAGGATTGTACTTGGACTTTCCTTTATTTTATTACGATGGCCGGGATCATCAAAGTCATTGACTACATAACCTACCGGTTCAATCTGATAAGTCTCCATGATCAAATTCTATTATTTCGTTTCAGAATTTTCCGGGAACGACGAAAATATTTTCATGTTCTCTGATGATATGCACCTTGATATCATAAAGCTTTTCAATGTTCTCTTTTGTGATGATCTCAGTGCCTCCGCTGGCAAAAAGGGTGCCTTCTTTCAGCATCATGATTTTGTTTGCATACCGCATCGCCATATTGATATCATGGAGTGCAATAATTACCGTAATGCCTTTGTCGGCCTGTTCTTTCAAAAGTTCAAGGACTTCCATCTGGTGTTTGATGTCAAGATTGGCCGTGGGTTCGTCAAGCAGCAGGATATCCGGTTCCTGGGCAAGTGCTCTGGCAATGAAAACTGTTTGCTGCTGACCTCCGCTTAATTTATTTACGTCGCGCATGGCCAGATCTTCCAGATGAAGCGTTTTCATGATATTGGCCGTAATCCTCAGGTCATGATCAGTGGGTTTCCAGTATATATAAGGTTTTCGTCCCAGCAATATAACATCAAACACATGCAATGCCGATTTCCTGTTTTCGCTCTGGGGAACATAGGCCATTTCTTTTGCGAGTTCACCGGGCGTAAAGGCATTGATCGGTTTTTCATCAATAAGTACGGTTCCCTTTCTTGTCTTTAATATGCCGTTCAGACACTTGATCAGGGTGCTTTTCCCTGAGCCGTTGGGACCCACAAGAGCGACAAAATCACCTTTCTCTATGCCCGTATTTACGTTTTGCAGTGCAGGTGAACCGTTGTAGCTGAATTCAATATCTTGGACGGTTATCTTCATACATACAAAATTTGAGTCAGGACCAATAACTTTTTTCCATGCCTCTGATCAGCAAGAACAAGAAAAGAGGGGCACCGATGAAAGAAGTCAGAATACCCACAGGAAGGATTACCGGAGATATGATGGTCCTGGCCAGAGTATCGGCCAGCAATAAGAACACTCCTCCAAAAACAGCAGCCGCGGGTATTAAAAAATGTTCGTCATTTCCGATGATGCGTCGTACGATATGGGGAACAACAAGTCCGATGAACGCTATAATGCCGTAAAAGGATACCACGACCGCAGTCGCAAGCGATGCCATGACCATACCTGTCAGTCTTACCCTTGTCACGTTGACGCCCAGACTTCTTGCGTAATCATCACCCGAATTCAGGGATTTATAGTTCCAGCGCTGGTACATGAAAAAGACCAGGACCGGTACCAGTATGATTACCAGGATAAGTGTATCTTTCCAGGCAGCCCTGCCGAGGTCCCCGAATGTCCAGAATACTATGGAAGCCAGCTGCACGCTGTCGGCAAGATATTGCATGGCAGCGATACCTGCCCCGAACAACGAACTGATGATAATACCTGAAAGAATTATAATTTCGGGTGTTGCTCCCCTGTATTTCGATAAAAGCAGAATCACTGCAACGCTGCCAAGGCTCCATAGAAATGCGGAACTTGTGACCAGATAGGGCTGGTTGACAACAGGAACATCATTTGAACCGACATAGCTGTTGCCTGCTCCGAGGACAATGATGGCAAAAGCGGCACCAAATGCCGATGCTCCTGATATCCCGAGCGTGAAGGGTGAAGCCAGGGGATTCCTTAAAAGGCTTTGGATCACTGCTCCGGATACTGCCAGTGCCGTGCCTCCCAGAATTGCCCCTGCAATCCGGGGCATTCTGATCTGGACAACGATCTGGGATGTTAAAGGAGTTCCATTACCCAGCAGGAGGCCGGTCAGACTTTTTATCCCGATGTCGGCTGAGCCTGAAACCAGTGCAAAATATATGGTGATCAGCAGCATAACAAATAATGCTGTCAGAAAGTATGACCTTCTTTTAAGATATTTCCTGTATTGTCTGATAACTTTCTCAGACATCAGAAATCGGTTTTATTGAGCTGTCTGAAAGCAGCCGAGTTGTCCATTAATTCCTTGCAGAATGCTTTGCCCAAAAAAATCTGTAAGATCTCGTCCATCTTTTCTTCCATCCCGATATCCGCAAATTTTTCGGGGTATAATATTTTGCCTGCATACCATGCGTTTGCCAGCACCAGTTCGTAGTTTATGGCATAGTTGTTATAGGGCAAAAGAATGAATATGCTGTCGCTTTGTACAGCTTTCAGACTGTTGAACAGTGGGGTTCCTTTCGCCAGGTCCTGTCTGACGATGTTCAAACCCGACTCATCAATGAACAGCACGTCGGGATTCCAGAGCAACAGCTGTTCTTTATCGATAGTTGTACCTTTAACATGAGAGACCAGTCTTTTATCAATGCCGGAAGCCAGATTGGCGGCATTCACGAACATGAACGGAGGAAAATAGGGCTGTGTAGAGTTGATGCCGTGGGAACCGCTGTAGGGTACTCCTCCGATATAGACTGACGGTTTTTTCTCTTCGGGGATTCCTGCCGTTCTGCTTTGCAGATCTTCAACGGAACGGTTTATATAGGATATCAGTGAATCGGCACGCTGCTCCCTGTGCAATACTTTACCTATCAGCGATAAAGATGCAAAAAGAATGTCCCGTTCGGTACCGAATTCGGGACATTCCACGGCTATTACAGGGATTCCGGTTTTGTACTGAAGGGCATCAGCTTCTTCCCTGGTAGAATAACTGATGAAGATCACGTCGGGTTGTGCTTTTACAATAAGCTCTGCATCACCACCCATTGCTGGACCTACCGTGGGAAGTTCTTTTAATGAGGGATAAGCCTGAAGATACGGTCTGGTTTCATCCTTTTCGGATTCTTCAACTCCGGCAATCCTGTCAACTGCATCCATATAGGCCAGAAGCCGCAATGTCCCGGCGCGCAATCCCACTATTTTTTCTATGTCTTCAGGGATCATCACTTCCCTGCCAAGCATGTCGGTAACTGAAATTTTCCCCTCATGATGCAGGAGGGAGGCTTGCTTGCAGGCTGCCAGAAGGACTATACAACCAAGCAGGATCAACTTTTGAATTGTTTTCATGCTGAATCCGAAATGTGGACATCTATTAAAGTTTGAATGCCATCCGGCCTGTAATGATCCGGCCGGGAGATATATATTGTGCTGTTTCCATATGCCGGTTGTCAAAGACATCCTGGATGTCCAGCGAAAGGACAAAGTTATCCCGGATGGTTTTAGACAACTGCAGATCAAAAGTTGTATAGGAATCAATAGTTTCTGTATTAATGTCATTGGAGTATTGATTGCCTTTGTACAATCCTCTGATATTCAGGTTGACTATCCTGTTTCTCCAGAGGAGGGATGCAGAGGCGGTATGATTGGGTACATAGGTCAGCTGTTTGTTCACGAGCTCAGGCCTTTCAGTGAAAGCATCTATTTTTGAACTGGCATAGTTGTAACTGGCCATCAGGTTGAAATTTTCCGGTAATTCACAATTGATTTCAATTTCCAAACCTTTCATGGTTACATCGGTAACATTTTCCCGGATGTATATGGGCCGGCCGAAAAGACTGTCGCCTGTGGTTACATAATACAGCATGTCATTTCCTTTGGCATAATATGCTGAGGTTGTAATTTTTATGTTGCTGGCAGGGGTGTAATCAAGCCCCAGCTCATAATTGTCCATGGATTCAGGTCCAAGCTCAGGATTGGCATATTTCGGGCCGACCCACATCCACCCTGTCCGGGTAAGATCATCGAGGATTGATGCTCTGAAACCGTGTGAATAGGACAGGTAGGTGCTCAGTTCCCGGATGAGGTTAAAACGCAGACCCACCCTGGGTGATAATTCAGACCATGTATGATCCTTCAGTTCCGGAGTACTGTTCCATGGATCCGTTGTATAAAAACTTCCGTCAGCAAATGCAACCCGGTCAAAACGCACACCGGCAATCAACCTTACTTTATTATTGAATAAAGCATGTTCATCCTGAATGTAACCTGCAACGGTACGGATTTTTCCTGCATTAAAGACCGTATCATAAGGTTCCGTCTGGTAGTAATCTCCTCCTTCAATACTTCCCTGTTTCAGCTCAAATCCTCCGGTAAGTGTATTGTTCTCATTCAGGTCCCCGCTGAAACTGAACAAAGACCCCATATCTTCACGGTAAGAATTCACATCATAACGGGTATAGGTCATTCCCCTCAATCTCTCGTTCACATCATAGTAGTGTTCCAGTTGATAAAACAGGTTCAGGTCATAACGGATTCTATCACTGCTTCCCCTGAGGTTAGCGCGAAAAAGATTTGTATTGAAATTCCTGTAGCAGCCATCAGGAACATAAATCTGATAACCTTCACCCCTCCTGTCCCTGAAAACATCATACTGCAGCTCAATATTAAACCATCGACTCCTGTCAAATCCAGCCCTGGCTGATATACCGATTTCCTCCAGTGACCTTTCGGTATCATATGGCGTACGTTCTGCTTCAGGTATATTGTTGTAGCCGTCGCTTTTTACAAAATACTGTGAGAGGGATCCGTAGAAACCGTGTCCGGCACGAATCCTTATGTTCAGATCCTCCCTCAGGGTATTGAATGTTCCGTAGGCTAGAGCTGCGTATATTTCCTGCGGAGCCAGAGGTTTTTTGGTAATCAGGTTGATAACTCCTCCCATGGCATTGTTTCCGTATAATGAAGAACCGGGGCCTTTAAAAACTTCAATACGGTCAATATCGTTCGGATTGATCCTGTTCCAGTTCACTCCACCTTCATCGGATGTGTTGATCGGCACACCGTTCATCAACACCAGGGTTCTGGACTGTTCATCGCCCGAAAGTCCGCGGAGGGTAACCATGGGTCTCTGGCTGTAAATCCCTGTTGAACGGTTTACATTAATGCCGGGAATAAATCGCAGCACATCATCAACCTGCAGTACAGGTGTGTTTGTTAAGATTCCTGAGCTGATGACCGAGATCCTTGCGGGAACTTCCTTAAGGTTTCGCATTGTTTTCGTTGCGGTAATCACAATTTCGTCCAGCATGATGGTGTCCGCTTGCGTTTCCTGGGAATAAACCGTTTGAACCTGAAGGGCTATGACAGCGATGATACAGGTAGTCTTGATTTTGTTAAATATTGTCATATTCTGAAAATTTGATATTATAGTCTTGTTAAATACTGGTTGTTTGGTATCACTTATTTAGAATTCGTGTTACTCACCGGGAAAAAAAATTAATCGGCCCTGCTCATGGTCAGTTTTCCGTGCTGGATACCTTTAACTGCAATGAGTTCATCTGCGAGTCTGGTCAGCATTACAGCTTTCCCTTTAATAGCAATGATCTCCATGCATTTGTCATGATTCAGATGAAAGTGCTGGGATGAAAGTATAACCTCTTGATATTCATGTTGTATTTGTGTGAGGTGATTCAGGATATCATGTTTATGGTGATCATAAACAAGGGTGATGGAACCGGCTACAATATGATTGCACTGCCATTTTTTCTCCACCTGATTGTTGTTGATCAGGTGCCTGATAGCCTGGGACCTGTTTGCAAGCTGGTTATCGTTTATATAGTCATCCAAAGATTCAAGCATTTCATGTTCCAAAGAAACTCCAAATCTGACTACTGACATGGTGTTATTTTTTTATTATTCGTAACACTCGACAAATATATATATTTTCTGAAATCAGGATGTGGTTTTTTATCTTTTTACAAAAAGAAAATTGTCAAAGGAAAGAAAAATAAGAGAAGTGGCAAATATGACAGGTAAGAATATTAGAATAGCAGGGAAAAGAGAAAGAGGAAAAACAGGAAAGCAACAGAGAAAACAAAAGGAAAGAAGAATTACTTTGTCATGAATTAATACCTCGTAAATGAACTTATGTTCGTTTGTTTTGTTAAATTTGCACAAGAATTTATGTTGTTTTTAAAGGAATACCGATGCCAAACCGCATCCGAAACAGAAGGATCACCATGTTGCCTCCGATGGAGGGTTATAAGCCTTTTGGCATACCCATGCGCGAGCTTGAATCGGTAAACCTCTTATTTGAGGAGTTTGAAGCGATCAGACTTGCAGACTATGAAAATCTTACCCAGGAAGAAGCTGCTGAAAAGATGCACATATCCCGTCCCACATTTACGCGCCTGTATGAAAAAGCACGAAAAAAAATAGCAAAAGCTTTTGTAGAAGGCAAGGCCATCATTATCCGGGGAGGATCCTATATTACAGAGAATTACTGGTACAAATGTCATACCTGCAATGAGACGATGGTAACACTTAAACCTTTGCAGCACTGCAGAAAATGCGATTCAGATGATATCATTCAGATAAATGAGCCAGGCGACCGATTCACTCAAAAATGAGATCTTGATTTGTCATCGATGTGCGTTGGCCGGTTCCCGCAATCATGTGATATTCGGAGAAGGCAATACAGATGCCGAAATTTTCATGATTGGCGAAGCTCCGGGAAGGGAGGAAGACTTGCTGGGACGACCCTTTGTGGGTAAATCAGGTCAGCTGCTGGATAAAATTTTGGATGCATGCGGATTCAACCGGGAAGAGCATGTCTTTATAAGCAACATTGTTAAATGCCGGCCGCCCGATAACAGGGTGCCGACACCTCAGGAAGCAGCCGCCTGCATGCCCTGGCTGATCAGACAGATTGAACTGGTCGATCCGAAAATCGTCATCTTTCTGGGTGCAACAGCTTTAAAATATTTGGCCGGCTCAAACTTGAGAATCACCCGGGAACGGGGAAACTGGTTGTTATGGCAGAAAAGGCTTGCCATGCCGGTTTATCATCCTGCCGCCCTGCTCAGGGATCCGTCATTAAAGCGTGAAACCTGGGAAGATTTCAAGAAGATCATCTACAAATATCGTGAGGTGGTGGATCCACATCATTATTCTGCTCATATTTAGTAAAATAAGCATTACATTCCCACGCCGGATATCTTTAAGCCGCATTCAGGACAATGGCCATCAGTAATATGGTTCATGATGACTCCGAAATGTGAACGCCTGATCAGTAAATGCCTGCATTGCGGACATTTGGTGTGAACATCCTCGTCTGATGACACATTTCCCGGATAGATATATTGAAGACCAGCTTGAGCTCCTGCTTCTTTTGCCATTTTTAAGGATTGTAAAGGTGTCGGGGGTATATTGTTCATGTTGTATGAAGGAAAAAACCGGCTTATATGCCAGGGTACATCGCGTCCCAGTTCTTTGCTCACAAAACCTGCCATGTCCTTAATTTCCTGGGGATCATCATTGATGCCGGGGATGATCAGGCTGGTAACCTCAAGCCATATGCCCAGTTGCTTGATCTTAATCAGATTGTCCAGAACGGGTTGCAAACAAGCACCTATGATCTGCCTGTACGTTTCATCCCGGAATGCTTTCAGATCGACGTTGATGGCGTCGAGAAAGGGTGCCATGACTTCCAGCATTTCGAAAGTCATGTAACCGTTTGATACATAAACATTTTGAACTCCTTCTTTTCTGGCAATCCTTGCTGTATCATAGCTGTACTCAAAGAAGATGGTTGGTTCCGTATACGTGTATGCAATGCTTCTGCATCCGGTTTCTTTTGCACTTTGTACTATTCTTTCCGGACTTGCAGTATTTCCTGATCCCAGCAGGTCTTCTGGAATGATCTGGGAAATATCCCAGTTCTGGCAGAAACGGCAGCGAAAGTTGCATCCGGGTGTGGCGACAGAATACGCCTGTGAACCGGGAAAAAAATGATATAATGGTTTTTTTTCGACAGGATCGATGTGCTGAGCGATGGTCTTACCGTAAGCCCGGGTATACAATACTCCTTCCTGATTCACACGGACCTTGCAGATCCCGGTTTTCCCGGGACTGATCACGCAGTGGTGTGCGCACAGGTTACAACGGACTTTATTGCTGGCAAGTTTATTATAAAATGTGGCCTCTTTCATAGAATGGTAAAATTGTCGCCTGCAGCGTTTTTACCTGTTTCTGATCAAGAATTTCTTTCACCGAATAAAAGGGTGCCGATCCTGATGATATTGGCCCCTTCTTCAACGGCAATTTTATAACTGTTGCTCATGCCCATGGAAAGATATCGCATTGAGACATTGGGAATTTCAGCCTGACTGATGCGGTCAAAAACCGCTTTTGTGGTTCTGAAATAAGGTCTTGCGTGCTCAGGATCCCCGGAAAGGGGACCCATGGTCATTAGTCCCTGTACCTGAAGGTTTGGCAGGCCACTCATACAGAGGATAAGCTGTTCTGCATCTTCAGGAAGAATCCCCGTCTTGTTGGATTCTTTTCCGCTGTTGATTTCTACCAGTACAGGCATTTTTTTGTTCACAATTGCACAATGCCTGTCCAGTTCACGGGCGAGTTCTTCTGAATCAACGGTTTCGATCATGTCAAAAAGACGAACGGCTTTCTTTATCTTGTTTTTCTGCAAATGCCCTATCATGTGCCATTGAGCGCTGTTCCCGATAACTTCATACATTCTTTCAGCTTCCTGCACATAATTGTATCCGAGTATTCTGACCCCGGAATCGATCACTGCCTGAACTTCATCAGGTGACCGTGTTTTTGCGGCAGCGACCAGCGCAATTCCTGCAGGGAGAGAAGACAATAAACATGTTGTGATATTTTTGATTCTGCCTATAGGGTCTTCATCCATGTTATCATTGTTTCACTCACCGTGTATGCGTTTCTTTTTTTCCAGCAATTCATCCTTGCTTTCTTTGTGATCAGGATCGGGCACGATGCACTCAACCGGACAGACCTCAACGCATTGCGGATTGTCATAAAAGCCGACACATTCCGTACACAGGTCCGGATTGATGATATAGATCGGATCACCTTCTGAAATTGCCTCGTTTGGGCATTCTGAAATACATGCGCCACAAGCAATGCATTCGTCATTAATGATTAAAGCCATGATTTACCTCCTAATTTAATGGAATAATTTTTTTCTTAAAATAATGAAATTATTTCAAAATTAAATCTTATCAAAAATATTCTTTATATCCGGGATTAAAATTGTAAAATACCGGCACATAAACATTGGCCTGTTCGTCAAGAATAAACATTGCAGTGCATTTTATTTGTATTGATGCAACTGGTATATGATTTCTTCTGCCGCCCTGATGATCGGATTGCTTATGGGTGATGCCGTTAACAAAGGATGTGTACCGATCTGAAACGAAACAAGCTCATATACCGTTATCGATTTCTGAATGGCCATGCTGATGATGTTGATGATTTCACCGGCTGATTTTCCTCCCCAGGCTTCGCCGCCAATAATACTGCCATCTACAGGAGAAGCATACAGCTTTACCGTGAGATTGGATGTCCCGTTTAAGGTTCCGGGATGCCTGTCAGGCGCTGAATATTTGGCTGATACAAGCTGCACACCTGCTTCTGCTGCATTTTTCTCGTTGGCACCGGCAGCAGCCATGGCCAGTCCGTTGATTTCCGTGGAGAATACTCCTAAGGTTCCGGATGAACATTTTTTAATACGCACTCCGAAAATGTTGTGTCCCAGTGTGCGTGCCTCAGCTGTTGCGGTTGAAGCCAGCTTAATGATGTCGCTTCTTCCGGTGAGGAAGCCGAATGTCTGAGCACAATCTCCCACTGCACTGATGTCCCTGATTGATGTCCTGCCATAGTTATCGACATGAATATCACCGTATTTATTCAACTCCAGACCGGTTTCTACAGCAAGTTGTGTGTTTGCCCTGTAACCTATTGAAAAAATCACAGCATCTGCCTCAAGCATTGTTCCGTCTGAAAGCACGATATGATTTACGCTGCTGTTTGTTCCTCCAATTTCTTTTACAATATTTGAGGTCATTACCTTAACACTGGTTTTTTGCAGTTCTTCTGTGGCGATTTGACAGAGTTCGGGAGAAAAAGCTTTCGAAAAACAGAATGGCTCACTTTCAATGAGGGTAACATTTAAATTTGTTGCGGCCATTTGTTCTGCCACTTCGGCCCCGATAAAACCCCCACCCACAATGATAATATTTTTAAAATTTTTAATTTTAGCAGTTAGTCCTTTGATGTACTGGAAATTCTTTTGTATATAAAAGACATTTTTAAAATCATAACCTGGTATAAAATCTGGTATTTGCGGAAGAGAACCGGTTGCAAAAACGAGCTTATGATAGCCGTATACCTCACCGTTTTCAAGTAATATTTCTTTTATGGTTTTATTTACTTTTACAACCTTATTGATTAAAACTTCACCGCCCAAATCGACAAATGGTTTCGGACCCATCTTATTTTTGTCCGCATCGTTCTCCAGAGCATGAAAAATATAAGGTATTCCGCAAGGGACAAGTCCATCTGAATCTTCCTTAACCATTAAAACCGATCGTTCCTTAAAAAATTTTTTTATTGTTATTCCTGTTACAATGGCTGCGGGTCCACCTCCAATAATAATTACATCGTACATTTTCATAATTTGAGATTTATTTAATATTATTTTGTAATGGTTTGATTTCAAACATGTTTCCGCTATTATCCCATATGAAACAGGTGTTGTGACCCGGATTCTCTTTGATTGTTCCCTTGTAGCCTTTTTTGATGGCTTTACTATAAATGGCTTCATGTTCCGGATAAGCGAGACAGATGTGCGTGAATGTTTTCCTCTCCGGTATGGGATCTGTAAAAATTTCAAATCGTGTATTCTGATACTCCATCAGGCAGACATCAATATTTTTGGTCATGCCGAATATCTTTCCGGTGATTTTCGCATCGAGGGTAAATTGATGTTTCATGCTGAAAAGCAATATCTCTTCATAAAAATTTTTAATTTCTTCCGGATCGTTTACTGTAAGTCCCAAATGCTGAAGTGTCATGGATTTCAGATAAAAAACGTGAAGAAAACACCCACAAAAGTAAATGAACTTTCGTTCATATTAAAAT
>JAFGPB010000010.1 GCA_016926205.1 Bacteroidales bacterium | reverse complement strand
ACGTTATTCATACCAGTTATTTAAACGGTGTGAAAAAATTGCTGTTCCTCGGCAGCTCATGCATATATCCTGCTCATGCACGTCAGCCCCTGAAAGAAAAATACCTGCTCACCGACACGCTGGAGTACACAAATGAACCGTATGCAATAGCAAAGATTGCAGGTATTAAAATGTGCGAAAGCTATAACATACAATATGGTACCAACTTCATACCGGTGATGCCCACAAACTTATACGGACCGAATGACAACTATGACCTGGAGAAATCTCATGTTCTCCCCGCACTGATCAGGAAGATGCATCTGGCCAAATGCCTGATTGAGAATAACTGGGATGCCATCAGCAGGGACTTCAATAAAAATCCTGTGGAAGGTGTTGACGGCTCCGCCACAAAAATTGAGATGGGGGAAAAGATGGAAAAATACGGCATCTTCAGGCATAATTCATCTGATATGCCGGTGACCGTCCAGCTCTGGGGATCCGGAGCACCCAGGCGTGAACTCATGCATTCCGATGACCTCGCGGACGCTTGTGTTTACCTGATGGAAAACGTGAATTTCAAAGATCTTGTGGATGAAAAATACGCGGATCAGATCACTGCAAGAAATTCAAAAATTGAGTTCAGAAACACCCATGTCAATATAGGAACCGGTAAAGACGTCACCATCAAGGAGCTTGCCATGCTTGTAAAATCTGTTGTCGGGTTTGACGGTTTTGTTGCATGGGATACATCCAAACCGGACGGCACATTTCAAAAGCTCCTGAGTGTAAAAAAACTTAATTCGCTGGGATGGAAAGAAAACATCGGACTCGAGGAAGGTATCCGAAAAGTATATGCTGAATATCAGTCCTGACTGTAAAATGAATATTAAGAAACCGCCTGTACGAAAGAACGCCGGAATTCTGGCATTATCAATGATCATGCCGGTTCTTTTTGTTTCCTGTACTGCTCACAGGCAGCTTGTCTATCTCGAAAACCTGGAAACTGCAGCTTATGAAAACTACTTTCCGAAAAACCGTCCCGAATACAGGATCCAGACGAGGGATATACTTTATATCAAAGTATACTCCCTGAATGAAGAGATGAGCGACCTCATCAATCAAACGTTAGGGACATACCAGCAGAATCTTTTTCAAAACGAGACCAGCCTTTTTATCAACGGTTATACCGTAAGTGATTCCGGTTACATTGAGATTCCGGTCCTCGGAAGGATTCAGGTTGAAGACAGGACCGTGAACGAAGCCATTAATGCAATCCGTGCCCGGGCAAACCAGTACCTGAAAGATGCAACTGTAATTGTCAAACTGATCTCCTTTAAATTCTCAGTAATCGGGGAAGTCAACCGGCCGGGTACCTATAACAATTACAACAGCCAGCTTACGGTCCTTGAAGCCATCAGCATGGCCGGGGACATAACCGATTATGGCAACCGCAAGAAAGTCCTTGTGCTAAGGCCAACGGAAAAGGGAACCACAACATTCAGACTCGACCTGACCAACAGCAATATCCTGACTTCTGACGGATTTTTTCTGCTGCCCAATGACATTGTATATGTAGAACCCATCCAGAGCAAGTCATTCAGGATCAATACCCCTGCTTTCTCACTGATCCTGACATCCATTTCAACCCTGATTCTGGTTTTGAATTTTGTCAACAGGTAAAGGGTACATCCGGACAATTTTCCCTGCCCGTTATTTCATACCCGCGATTCATTCACCCGCCTGAGGAAATACCGTTCTATGTGCTTCTGTATTTTCTATAAAGAATGTTGTAAATGGCCTTCCAGAAGTATACCCAGTCCGTTCTGAAAGGATGTTTCTCATATGCTTTCAGGTATTGCAGTTCCGAATTCATGATCTCTTCAAGGGTTCTCGGATAATGTACATAAAAAGGAGGTATCAGTCCGGGTTTGCTCCTGATCCTGAGTTTTTGAAGTTCCGGAGTATACAGCTTATAATACTGCCGGCTTAAGGGTCTCACACCAAAAATTTTCAGGTCACCTTTCACGAGATTGATCAGCATGGGCAGTTCATCGATCCAGAATGTGCGCATGATCTTCCCCATTGTGGTGATCCTGAAATCATCCCTGAATTTTCCTCCTGCCTGAAGTCCGTCCCTTTTGTACATATAATCCTGAAGATATTCTGCAAACGGATGCATGGTCCGCATTTTAAAAACCTTGATGGGTTTTCCCCCCTTACCGATCCTTTCCAGTGCAATAAGCGGACCGTAGCTGGGATTCTTCGGATAGGACGGCTCCTTGACCTTCAGGGCAACAAAAAACAGATTGTTGCCGATCTGCTTTTCATCCAGCACTTCAAATCCGCATGAATACAACCGTCCAAAGGTCTCTGCCTTCGACAGGACCCGGTTTATACCCCTTGTAAGCAGAAAGTACAACTTTTTGGTCAGTGTAAATTTCGGAAGGACACGTTTAATCGTAAAATCAACTGCGTAATAAAGGTAGTTGATCCCAAACGGGAATTTCTTCAGTATGCGTGCCTTTCTCATGGTCTTTGTCTCGAAGTAATCAATAAACACTCCTCCGACAGGGAGCTTTGCATTCACCGACTCAAAAAACTTGTTGATGTAGCGAAAGTCATTTACCCTGTTGACATTGATAATGCTTTCAAAAAGGGGCTGTATCTGGACATCGACCGTAAACCTGGTATTTGTCCCGATGATCAATGCATCGGGTGAATCAATGGCGCCATAATGAAGAATAAAATTAAAAGCTTCCTCTCCGATCTCATTCTTTAAAAATTCTATTCTTGACTTGGTATCGATTTTAATCTTATCCTTGTTTTGCCGTTTAACGGGAATCATTGGCTTTTGCAGCAAAGCGCTTCCGTTTGCAAAGTCAAAGATTCTGCCGTTTTCATACCGTATTTTGGTACTGATCACCAGAAAATAAAGAAGTCCCAGGGTAAGTTCGGCAAAAGTGGAAACGCCTACCGTCCCCAGAACAATGAACCTGGAATAATGAAAATTCTGAAACAGATAGATCATGCTTGTGATCACAAAAAAAATGATCAAATTGCTGACTAGCACTGCTTTCAGCACATCTCCCGAACCCGAATAACCGGTGAGCTTATACTTCCTGAGAACGGCGGAAATGAAAATCCAGACTGCAAGAAAAATAAAAAATGAATTCAGGTAGCTGGAAAAATAACCCGAACTCCCTCCTGGTTTTGCTTTCACACAAATGAAAAATGAAAGCGCAACTAGTGCAATATCAATCAGGCAGCCTACCAGAAATCGTTTTCGCAACTTGATGATCTTACTGGTTGTTTTTGTAATGCAAGGAATTTTGTAAATTTAAACAAAAATCCTGCCCTTCCGCAAAAGACCGCGTAATGGAAATGTTAAAAGTTGTCAACCTGCATTAAGGCGGCTCGCAACAATCCTTACAATTCTTTCAGCTGTTCTTCCGTCCCATAGTTCAGGAACCTTACCTTTTTTGACCGAACCGTCCAGGATCTCTTCAACGAGCTTCGGAACACCTTCAAGCCGGGTTCCCACAAGATAATTTGTCCCTTCGGAAACGGTCACCGGCCTTTCCGTATTGTCTCTGACGGTAATGCAGGGAACCGACATAAAAGTGGTTTCCTCCTGGATTCCACCACTGTCCGTAATGACCAGTGAAGCCTTATGCGTAAGGGCCAGAAATTCAATATATCCAAGCGGTTCAGTCAGCAGCACATCTTCTGTAAAGCGTTCTTTAAGACCAAATTGTTTCAGTATTTTATCCGTTCTCGGGTGAACGGCAAATATCACCTTTCTGTAGGTTCCGCATGTGTTCAGAAATTCCACCAGATTTGACAGCCCTTCCTGGTGATCCACGTTTGCAGGTCTGTGAAACGTTGTCAGGATATAGTTCCCCGGTTCAACACCGAGTTTCTTGTGAATATCCGAACGGATGAACCTGGGTTGATAATGAACCAGGCTATCGATCATCACATTGCCCGTAAAGAATATTTTGCTGTCGGCAATCCCTTCATCAGCCAGATTTTTCAGGCCGCTCCTCTCGCTGACAAACAACAGGTCAGAAAGTATGTCCGTAACGATCCTGTTGATCTCTTCAGGCATGGTACGGTCGAAGCTGCGTAAACCTGCTTCAATGTGTGCTATTTCGATACCCATCTTTGATGCTACCAGGCTGGCAGCCATGGTTGAATTTACATCTCCCGGGACCATGATCAAATCTGGTTTTTCATTCAGCAGTACCTTCTCGAATTCAATCATGATCCGAGCAGTCTGTTCTGCATGTGATGCACTGCCTACTCCCAGATAAAAATCGGGTTGCGGTATTTCCAGATCGTCAAAGAAAATTCTGGACAATTTTTCATCAAAATGCTGACCGGTGTGACAGATTTTATGGATGACCGTACTGCCGTATTCTTCAAATGCTTTGTGTACGGGTGCAATTTTTATGAAATTGGGCCTTGCACCAACGACCGAAATAACTTTTTTCAAGGATTCCTGATTTTAGTATGATCCTGCAATATAGTATTTCTGCCAGACAATATAAAATGCGATTTTTTAGCAGTCTCTGTCCTCCCCTGTATCAGGTCCGCACCGGGGATGTTTCACGGTAAGATGAACCTGAAGCATTCATTTGTACTTCGATCATGATTTCCGTGAGTTGCGAGGAACCAGCCCTTCATGCACAAGCGGGATTGGGAGTAACGGTTTGTATTCCTGCGCCTGAACGCATGGCAATTGAAGGGCTTGGTTGTTTAAGTTCTTTTGATTGGTTTCTTTTCAGGGATTGCACAGATCATTGACCATTCCGGGGGTCCCGCGATCACCTGTGCTGTAGACTGAAGCAGATGTACACCATGATGATCCGTGAATGGCATCATCGGCATTGATCAGGTCCGGGTTCAGGCAGATTGATGCTCCCGAACCGGAAGGGAAAAACTCTCCGCCATAATCGACAGAGAAGATCAGGGCTCCGGGTTCATCTGCCGTGCCCTCATTGTATATCGCCAAGACAGAACCTGTATTGGTCAGTGAAATGTCCGAACCATAAACATAACCCCCTGCATCTGTTGCGAGCATTGTACGTTCAAAAACAAAATAAGCCCCCGGTAACAATTCCACTGCATCCGTGATGACGTGCCTGTCCACATCATTCCTGCCCAGAATAAGATTCCGGAAATTGATCGAATGGTCCGAATTGTTATAGACCTCAAACCATTCACCTTCCGAATCCGGCAGTGATGCCGGATCATACATGATCTCGGTGATCAGCAGCTCTCCGTATCTTATTGAACCATTATTCTGGCTTCCCGTATCATCTGTCAGCCCGATTACTTCCACCTCCGGTTCTGTTTCATCGAGCAGGATCTGGAAAGAAGCCATACCCTCATCAATTGAAGCATCCACATGCACCTCATAATGTCTTCCGGCAATGGGTTCAGGTATGCTGCCGGATAGGATCTTGTTGTCCGGCAGGCCATTCGTTTTGAGGTAGGTCAGCTCAACCCGGATGTCAAGCGGCAGCGGTTGAAAATACCCTGACCGAATCTCATCTTTTAAGAATACCAGGGATCCCAGATCCGATGAAACTATGGTCACATAATCTGTAAAACTGTTTCTGATCCGTTCGGAATATATGATGGTCACCATGGTATTGGCCAGTGCGCAACTGACCAGAACCGACTGTTGTTCGTTTCCGGTTATGGAAAACACTTCCGACCTGCCGTAATAGTAAGGATTGTCAAAAGCAGCCGGAAGGTTGTTGTCGGAGTGTGCTTCAACATAATAGTCGCCTGTTTCAAGTTCAATCACCGCCGGCATCTCCGAAGCGTTTTCAAAGGACATCACTTCCTCGTTGTCCGTCCTGTAAATTATAACTCTGAAGTCTTCGGTCTGTTGTGTCGATTTCAATGTGCTGTTCACTTCAGTGATACGGATGAACAATCCGATATCAATGTGCAGGGTTCCGGTCTCCTGAATGGGACCAACATCCTCCTTCTGGCAGGACATCATGCATCCTGTCATCAGACAAATAAATAAAGCATAACGGGTTTTCATAGGGTTGATGGTAAAATCCTGATATTCTGTAAATAAGTATGATGAAATGAAAAATTACCTGATTTAGCAATAACTTGTCGGTTGAACACGAAAAACACTCATGGGATAAAGCTGCATTTTTTATGTTAATCCTGTAAATGGCCGAAAAGTAACCCTCATTTCCCTGCTTTTTTTAAAAACCTGCAGATCAGGAAAATCAAATCTTTCATTAATTATTTGTTTGTGTGATGGTTATGGAAAGTAAGCGGATTGCATCCAGAGGGGCATGAAAGGAACCGGTCTTCAGGTTCTCTTCAGGGGGCCGGTCTTCAGGTTCTCTTCAGGGGGCCGGTCTTCAGGTTCTCTTCAGAGGCCTGTCTCCCGATTTACTTCATTGCTTCGCTTTTCCTTTTCTGCCAGGAAGATCCGGACGGCAAAATCGACCGAATCTTTCACAGGGATAAAGGGCTCCCCGAGCAAATCAATTATTTTCCGGTTTGAGTAGGCCATGCGGGCATTCGCAATTTCCAGGGCTGTTTTCGTAATGACCCGTGGAGCTCCGGTTATCATGGATCTTATTTTCTCCGCAATGCATGCTGTTTCTGCAATGACACTGCTGACCGGTATGCGGGGCTTTTTTTTATGCATGGCTTCCGCCACAAGATTGATAAAGTCCCTGTGTGTAAGATTCTCTGAATTCAGTATGAAACGTTCCCCTGAAATATTAAGATCGGTCAGTTTGATCATGAATCCGGCCACATCACGCACATCCACATAGCCGCAGGATCCATTGGGATAAAAGCCCAGCCCTTTATAAACCCTCAGAAAAAGAGGGGCACCCGCGCTCAGCCAGACACCCGGACCGATTACCAGTGAAGGATTTACAATGACCGCCTGCAGTCCCTCCTGAATTCCACGCCAGACTTCCATCTCCGCTTTATATTTTGTGACTGCATAAGAAGATGCGGACGGTCCGGGTTGCCACAATACCGACTCATCGGTTATCTGTCCGTTAGAAGATTCTCCCAGGGCAGCAATGGAGCTCACATGGCACAGTCGTCCGACCCCCTGTTCAAGACAGGCGTTCACCACATTTTCAGTGCCCCTGACATTCACCTGATCCATGTCAGACCTTCCCGACCGTAAAACGGAAACCTGTCCAGCCACATGGTAAACGCAGGTCACATCCTCAAAGGCCTCCGTTAAAAACTGGTAATCCAAAACATCGCCGCGGATCCAGTTTATTTTTTCTTCCAGTTCAACAGAATTGTCATCAAGGTATCCGAATATTTTTTTTACCTGACTGATCTTTTCCGGATTGCGGTATAAAGCCATAACGGGCCTGTTCATCCTGACGAGCCGGTACAGCACATGTGCTCCGATAAATCCCGTGGCTCCGGTCACCAGATTCATACGGCTACAATTCTTTAATGAGTCCGGTGAACAACTTGTTCAGATGAACTTCTGCCCTGCCTGCAGTTTTAATTATGTCATTGATGTCGGCAGCCTGCAGGTTATCCGGATCACATTCATCGGTCAGTACCGAAACAGCAGCACAGGGAAGTCCCATATGATTGGCCGCGATTACCTCCGGAACAGTCGACATGCCAACAGCATCCGCAAAATTACGAAACATGCGGTATTCAGCTCTTGTCTCCAGATTCGGTCCGGTTACCGCAACATAAACACCCCTGTGTAAAGCAATGTTATTGCGTTTTGCAATCTTTACCAGCTTTTCATTCAGGAATTCCGAATAGGGCCGGCTCATATCCGGGAACCGCGGACCCAGTTCATCCAGGTTCTGACCCCGCAACGGATTATCAGGCAGAAAACTGATGTGATCCTCTATCAGCATCAGTTCGCCTTTTTTGAACATCAGGTTCATGGCACCTGCAGCATTGGAAAGCAGCAGGTACCTGATGCCCAGTAATTTCATCACCCGGACGGGAAAAGTGATCTGCTGCATGGAATACCCTTCATAATAATGGAACCTTCCCTGCATGGCAATGATCAATTTGTCATGAAGCTTTCCGTATATCAGCCTGCTCTGGTGAAACTCAACAGTTGCTACGGGAAAATTCGGTATACTGCTGTATTCAATTTCCTTGATGATCTCGATGAACTGTATCATTTTGCCGAGTCCGGTTCCCAGTATGATCCCGATTTCAGCCTCCGGCACGCCCTGGTCATTCAGGTAATCAACAGTCTGCTTAAGTGCGTTTTCCATGCTCCTGGTCATTATGACTGTCCCTAACCAATTCTGCAAAAATACATGTTCAGGTTATTTCTCAACTTCGATTAATGCTTCATCCTTTGCAACGGTATCACCCGCCCTGACAAGCACTTTTTTTATTTTACCTCCTGTCTGGGCAATGATTTCATTTTGCATCTTCATGGCTTCCAGTATCAGCACGGAATCTCCTTCCCTGATCCGTGAATTTTCATCGACCAGCAACTCAATGATTTTACCGGGCATCGGGGCACTTATGATCTCAAATTTACTGGTCTGCTTCTGCTTCTCGAGGTATTTTCTCCGTTTGTAGGAAATTGGTGATTCGATCGTGAAAGAGTAACTCACTCCGTTCAACAGAACCGTATACTTGTTCTGGGTTTTGTCAATGATCTCAACGAGATATCGTTTGCTTTTGTATTCCAGATAATTGAATCCTTCCTCATCCTCATATATTCTGATCTCCTTCCTGTGCCCGTTAATCTTAAGCTGTTCGCTGAAAGGATTACTGACAACGTATTTGTGTTCGTCCGGATTAACCGCTATATATTCATTTTCGGGTTCGTGCCGGGATTTGTACAATCTCATATTATGCTCTGATTAGAGGGATTTCAGTCGTTTGTTCAGAACCCAGGGACTTATGTTCCGGCCGCGTTCGAAATTCGGCTTTGTGGTACGGTCGGTCTCCAGTTCAGCGGCAAAATCAAATGCAGCCACATAGGCTGCCAGCATTTCATCATCACGTTCGTTGAAGTAAAGTTTTTTCATATCCTTTTCAACAAAGGAAGTATTGAAGTCTCCCCTGATGAATTTTTTATTGTTCATGACGGCCAGACAAAAGGGTATGGTAGTTTTGATCCCCTTGACCCAGAATTTTTTTAAAGCCAGGGTTGCGGCCAAAATGGCCTTCTGACGTGTTTCCGCATAAACAATAAGCTTTGCGATCATGGAGTCATAATAGGGTGTGACCACCGAAAAATTGGCAACCCCGCTGTCTATCCTGATGCTTTTCCCCTTTGGATATGAGATTTTCTCGATAATACCCAGGTTCGGAGAGAAATTGGTCTGGGGATCTTCAGCATTGATCCGGCATTCGATGGCCCATCCTTTCAACTTTACATCTTCCTGTCTGAGAGTAAGTTTCTTTCCTTCAGCTACTTTGATCTGCATCGCAATCAGGTCAATTCCTGTTACCATTTCCGTTACGGGATGTTCAACCTGAATTCGGGTATTCATTTCCATGAAATAATATTTCTTATCAGCATCGAGCAGGAATTCAACCGTACCGGCCGAATAATAATCCACCGACTGGGCGATCCTGATGGCCGCCTGTCCCATCACATTGCGAAGTTCTTCATTGATCTCCACGGAGGGTGATTCCTCAATAAGTTTCTGGTGCTTTCTCTGAATGGAACATTCCCGTTCCCCAAGGTGAATGTAATTTCCATGCTGGTCGCCCATGATCTGAAATTCAATATGCCGTGGATTGCTCACATATTTTTCAATAAATACTGCCGGGTTGCTGAAAGCTTTTTCCGCTTCACTGGTGGCCATCTTGAACATTTTGTCCATTTGCGAAGGCTTCTCAACAATTCGCATCCCTCTCCCTCCTCCTCCTGCCTCAGCTTTGAGAATAACGGGATATCCGATCTTCAGGGCAATTTCAGCAGCTTCCCTGCTGTTCTTCACATTTCCCTGACTTCCCTGCAGCAACGGAATTTTATGTTTCTGGGCCAACTGCTTTGCAATGGTCTTGTTTCCCATTTTATAAATTGCTGAAGCCGACGGTCCGATAAAAATGATCTTTTCCTCCTCACAGCGCTGTGCAAAATAAGGATTCTCCGCAAGAAATCCGTAACCGGGATGTATTGCCTCAATTTTGTTTTGCCGGGCTGCTTCAATAATGCGTTCGATATCCAGAAATTCAGGTATTTCTTCAACTGTCTGGGAAAAGTCGATCACATCATCCACCAGTCTCAGATACAAAGCATTGGGCTCTTTGGAGGTTTTGATTCCGAAGGTTTTTATACCCAGCTTGTTGGCCGTTTCAATAATACGTACAGCAATCTCGCCACGGTTTGCAATAAGCAGGCTTTTAATCTTCATGATAAAGATTATTTCTGTTTAAACGCTACAAATATAAATTAAGTTATGCAATAAGCAACCTACTGCAGGATTTTAACCCGGTCCGGGTGTCAAAGAGGAATGTTTCCGTGTTTCCTGGAAGGTACATTAACGTGTTTGTTCTCCAGAGCTTCAAATGCAGAGATCAGTTTTTTGCGCGTTACTGCTGGATCGATAACCTCATCAATATATCCTTTGTCATCCGCCACATAAGGATTGGCAATTTCTTCCCTGTATTTCGCAGTGAGCTCTTTCTTCAGTTTTGCAGGATCACCGGACTCTGCCAGCTTTTTCCTGAACAATATGGATACGGCCCCTTCAGGTCCCATAACGGCAATTTCGGCAGTTGGCCAGGCAAAATTGAAATCCCCTCCCAGATTCTTGCTGTTCATCACGCAATAAGCTCCTCCGTATGACTTTCGGAGGATCACGGTAATTTTCGGGACTGTGGCATCAGCATAGGCGTAAAGCAGTTTTGCCCCGTGCCGTATAACACCGTTGTGCTCCTGGTCAACCCCGGGCAGAAAACCGGGCACATCTTCCAGGGTAAGCAAGGGTATGTTGAAACTGTCGCAGAACCTGATAAAACGTGCCCCCTTCACCGAAGAGTTTATATCCAGGGTTCCTGCAAGGATTTTGGGCTGGTTGGCAAGGACTCCGATGGTCTTACCCTGAAGCCTTCCGAACCCGATCAGGATGTTCTGGGCATAATCAGCGGATACTTCAAAAAAACTGTTCCGGTCCATGATCAGGCTGATGACATCTTTCATGTCATAAGGTTTATTCGGATCTTCCGGTATGATGTCACGCAAACGCTCATCTATGCGTATTTCCGAATCACAATACTCAATATAGGGGGGATTTTCAAGGTTGTTGGAAGGAAGATAGGACAAGAGTTTCTTTACGCCACGTATGGTATTTTCCTCATCCCCATAAACAAAATGTGCCACACCGCTTTTCTTCATATGCACCATGGCGCCTCCGAGTTCTTCAAAGGTGACGTCCTCATTCAGTACTTCCTTAACTACATTGGGTCCGGTGACAAACATGTAACTGGTTTTGTTCGTCATGAACACAAAATCCGTAATTGCAGGGGAATAGACAGCACCCCCTGCTGCCGGACCCATAATCACGCTGATCTGGGGAATTACTCCCGATGACCCTACATTGCGGTTGAAAATACCGGCATATCCGGCCAGACTTGCCACACCTTCCTGGATGCGGGCCCCTCCCGAATCAATGAGACCGATCATGGGAGCGCCCATTTTCAGGGCCATATCCTGTATCTTAGCGATCTTTGAAGCATGCACTGAACCCAGGGAACCGCCCATAACCGTAAAATCCTGCGCATAGACAAAAGCCAGGCGCCCGCTGATCTTCCCGTAGCCGGTAATGACACCGTCACCAATTGCGTTGACCGTCTTTCCAAAATCCCCTGAAGTCTCCGCGGGCATGGAAAAAGCATCAATCTCGTCAAAAGTATTTTCGTCAAACAACATATTGATACGTTCCCGGGCTGTCATTTTACCTTTCAGGTGCTGCTTCTCAATGGCAATTTCACCTTGTTGTTCCTGATAGGCGCCGGCCCTTTCAAGAAATTTGGTAAAGAGTTTTCCGTTTACATCCATAATTGCATTTTTATGTTGGTCCTGAGAATAAGGTTCCTGGCTTTGTTCCGAACAACCGGAAGTATTTTAAAACATGATTAAACCTGATTGCAGCCTGTTCATTACACCCTGTCCTGTGTAATGAAGATGTGCACATGTGCCGGTTCGGTAACGGGTTCAATATACCCTTCCTCCAGATGGAACGAAAATATCGAGAGCGGGGACAAAGTTAACAATAAATAAATGACATAATCAAGAATGAATTGTCAGGAAAACCATAAGCAGCTGGACCAGTACGACTTATAAAACCAAATAGTTTGCATGAACAATCACTGGAAACGAATATGAATGCAGCAGGATATTCCCGTATTATGTTTATTTATCTGGAATTCAATTTATTATTTTATTTTCAGGACTTCATCGATGGCCTTTTTGAAGCTTTCCCTGGGCAATGCCCCCATGGCCATCTGAGGCTGGCCGTCGAGCGGAATGAACAACAGGCTTGGTATGCTCTGAATACCAAAAAGAGCGGACAGGTTTCGCTGATCCTCGGTGTCAATTTTATAAATATCCAGTTTGTCACCGAATTCCGATTTCAATTCTTCCAGAATCGGAGCCACCATCCTGCACGGAGCGCACCAGTCGGCATAAAAATCAATAATTGCAGGCCTTTCACCTTCAAATTTCCATTCCTTGTTTGTTTCATAATTGAATACCTTCTGTTTGAAAGTCTCTTCCGTTAAATGTTCAAGTGCCATATCAATTTTTTAATGTTATTTCCATAACTTT
>JAFGPB010000076.1 GCA_016926205.1 Bacteroidales bacterium | reverse complement strand
GTGGTTCCCAGGGATTCAATATATGTGGTGGGACATGCTCATATGGATATGAACTGGTTGTGGACCTACTCCGAAACGATGCAGATGTGTAATGACAACCTCCGGCAGGTGGTGGCATTCATGAAAGAGTATCCTGATTATACGATGCTGCAAAGCCAGGCAGCGGTTTACAACTTTGTTGAGATGGCCGATCCTCCTCTTCTCGATAAAATAAAAGAATATGTCAGAGGTGGCCGTCTGGAGCTTGCAGGAGGTATGTGGACGGAAGGCGATATGAACCTGTCATCGGGAGAGGCAATCACCCGGTCATTTCTTCTTGGACAGCGTTATTTTCAGAGCCGTTTCGGAAAGATGGCAAAGATTGGCTGGCTGCCTGACAATTTCGGACACATATCCCAGATGCCGCAGATACTTAAACTGGCCGGGTGTGATTATTTCTATTTTCACCGCTGCAAACCATATCTGGGTACATTCTGGTGGATAGCCCCTGATTCTTCAAAAGTGCTTTGTTATGCAAATGATACGTATAACGGGACAATAACAACAGAACTCAAAAATGAAGTAAACAAATTCTCCTCCGACAAAAGGAGGATACTTCATATTACAGGTGTGGGAGATCATGGTGGCGGACCAACCCGTGCCAATATCGAAATGGTTCACCAGCTTGATAAAACACCGGGATACCCTTCTGTTAAATTTACAACAGCCGGGAAATTCTTCCGGCAGGCATCAAAGGAAATGGAAGGACGTCCCACACACAAGGGAGAGATGCAGTTTATTTTTGAAGGTTGCTATACAAATGTTGCCGGAATTAAGGAAGGCAACAGGAACAGTGAGAATGCCCTTTTTGCATGTGAATTTTTCAATACCCTGAGATGGCTCAATGGAGATCAATACCCTTCAGATGAATTTACGGATCTCTGGCAGACAGTCACTTTCAACCAGTTTCATGATATCCTTCCGGGTTCTGCAATTTATGAAGCAAACAGGGAAGCGGTTGCCCGTTACAGCGAGGTGCTCAGAAAAACAACCGAACTTCGTAATTATGCTTTCCGGAGAATGGCCGATGAGGTTAAATTCCAGAAGGATAGGGGACAACCTGTGGTTGCTTTTAACTTTCAGCCCTATATCCGTAAATCACTCGTTGTGGCCAATGTTTATTCACACGAGGAACCTGCTACTATAAAAGTCGTTTCATGGGACTCAAATTATTACGGAAATAAATTTACTCCGGCAGACAAATCAGGTCAGGAAGCAAAAAGCCGGACCGGGAATGAAAATTTTCTCTCACCTTCATATAAAGATAAACAGCTGACAGCAGGCGGTAACCTCGCAACTGTTCAGGTCAGGGATGCTTCCGGAAACAACTATCCTGCACAGATTGTCTCGTCAAAACACACTCCTCCGGGATTTACATCCTTAGTGCAGTTCGTGGTTGATCATATGCCCGCGGGAGGATATAAGACCTTTTATATTGATATGACAGACCCGGGAGAAAAACAAGATCCGATCCCTTTCAGTAATAATACTTTCGAAACCGATCATTTCAGGATCAGGATCGATCCCGGAACGGGTGGGATAACAAGCCTGTATGATAAGCGTACAGGAAAAGAGTTTGTGAGAGATGGAGAACAACTGAACAGGTTGAGGATCTATCTGGAAGATAAGAAAGGGGGAATGAAATCGTGGACAATTAACAAGATCGTTAAGCAGGAAAATGTTTCAAACATTGAGAGCGTCAAAATTGTTGAATCCGGACCTGTAAGAGCATGCATAGAAACAGTAAAGACCTGGGGAAAATCGAGATTTATTGAACGGTGTTACCTTTACCGCTCATATCCCCGTATTGATTATGATATGGAGGTACACTGGCTTGAGACCGGAAGTGATTCGACGGATTCTCCGATGCTTAGGGCTGTCTTCCCGGTTAATATGCCCGGATCTGGATTTTATTCACAGGTACCCTTTGATGTTGTGGAAAGACCCGTCGACGGAATAATAGATGGCATTGAGGCACCATCGCATCTTAAACATCAGGATGCATATGGTGTTAAGGCTGAAGTTGATGATGGTCAGGAAGTCCCTGCTCAGAAATGGGTTGATGTCAGCGACGGAAAAGTGGGTATAGCCCTCCTTAACAGAACAAGATACGGATATTCCTATGCCCGGGGAGACCTCAGGCTTACTTTGATGAGATCCGCCGGTGATCCGGATATCTATCCGAACCTTGGGAAGTTTAATATCAGTTATTCCCTTTTCCCGCATGAAGGCGACTGGAAAAACGGTGTATGGGATGAAGGTGATAATTTCAATGTCCCTGTTTATGCTGCTGAACCTCCCTCACTCTCTCTTGGCCTCGATCATGCAACTCGACCTGAAGAAAATTCATTTATCTCAATTGATTCACCGAATGTTATTTTATCGGGTATAAAGCCATCAGAGAATGGAAAGGAGCTTATTATCAGGATCTTTGAAGTGGAAGGCAAAGGAACATCAGTAAATCTTAAAGTCCCGGGTAATATTACAAATGTCCGCCGCCTGGATATCATTGAAATGCCTTTGGATGATTTGCCGCTTCCGGATATTAGCGGAAGATATGCCCAGATTAAAATGCGACCTAAAGAGATTGTCACCCTTGGATTGACAATTCGGTAGGGACATGTCATGGCATGTCCCTACATGGTTGTCGTTTTTCGAATGTAGGGCCACGCCATGGCGTGGCCCTACGTCGGTTTTACCGGTTATTAATT
>JAFGPB010000075.1 GCA_016926205.1 Bacteroidales bacterium | reverse complement strand
TTTCCCCGCCACTTATAAATAATAAGGTATAATGCATATTATGCAAACAATTAGTCCTGCAAATATAATGAAATCCTTATCACGTTTTAAATATGCCTGTAATATATTTAATTGCACGGTACGGTCGGCAGATATGAAGACTATTCAGACAATGGGCATTCAACGGTGTGCTGATGATTATTCATGTAAAAATGAGTAGTTCTTTCCTGAATGCCCGCTTATTGTTTTTTCTTCAGGGCGGCTCTTCTTGTGGTATCATATACCAATGCAGATGCAATGAAGATGGTTGAATAAACTCCTGAGAAAACACCGACCAACAAGGCAAATGCAAAGCCCATGACACTTTCGCCGGTATAGAAAAAGACAATCAGAACGGTGATCAACAGCGTCAGTGAAGTGATGATGGTACGGCTGAAAGTATCATTAATGGCTTTGTTCATGATGTCACCGAAATCCCATTTTGGATGCAGTGCCTTGTACTCCCTTATGCGGTCGTAAATGACCACTGTATCATTAACCGAATATCCGATAATTGTAAGTACTGCAGCAATGAAGGACTGGTCAATTTCCATTGAAAATGGCATAAAACCATACAAAAGTGAAAACAGTCCGATTACCATAAAAGCATCGTGGGCAAGGGCAGCCAGGGCTCCCAGACCAAAACTCCAGTTGCGGAATCTGACACCGATGTACAGGAACATGAAGGCCAGCGCGACTGCCAAAGCCATATATGATTTTCTTTTGATATCAGCTGCAATGGTGGGACCAACACGCTGTAGTCCCTGCACATATTCATCTTTGAACTGATCATAAGTCACATCCTCACCAATGATCGGTATCAGACCGCTATAGATCATCTCTTCGACCTGTTCATCAATGTCAGGGTCTTCAGAATCCACGGCATACTTTGTGGTAATCCTGACCTTGTCGTCAGATCCGTATGTGATGACTGTCGGCCTGGTACCCAGCTCATCCTCAAGCAGTCCTGCCACTTCCAGGTTGCTTACAGGTTGCTGGAACTGAATGATGTAGTTACGTCCTCCCGTAAAATCAACACTTTGATCAAGTCCCCTGATAAATAGTGATATGATTCCGATCAGTATTAGGCTTCCTGACAACATATAGAATTTTTTTCTGTTCCTGACATAATCCAGTTTTATGTTTTTGAATGCACCTTCGGATATCCTGTTGCTGAATGTGAAGCGGTACTGTTTGTCAAGCAGCATTTCAAAGATCAGACGGCTAATAAATACCGTTGCAAATAATGAAGTAATGATACCGATCACGAGCGTGGTTGCAAATCCTTTTACCGGACCAGTCCCGAGTACAAACAGAATGACACCTGTGATCAGGGTTGTGATATTTCCGTCAATAATCGCGGAGAGCGCATTTTTATAACCGTCAGAGATGGCAAGTCTGACGCCCTTCCCTGCTGCAAGCTCCTCACGGATACGCTCATAGATAAGCACATTTGCATCAACCGACATTCCTATTGTAAGCACGATCCCTGCGATTCCGGGAAGGGTCAAGGCCAAACCCAGGGAAGCCAGCACACCGATCAGGAAAAACATGTTCAGGAACATTGCAATGTCTGCAATCAGTCCGGCACTCCTGGTATAGTAGAAGATCATAAATATAAAGATCAGTATAAATGCGATCAGCAAAGAGCCCAGACCCGTTCTGACCGACTCTTTTCCAAGGGAAGGACCAATGACTTCTTCCTGGATAATTTTACATGAAGCCGGCATGGTTCCGGATTTCAGCAAATTTGCCAGGTCAGCTGCTTCATTGGCAGTGAAATCTCCGGTAATTTGCGAGTTACCTGTGGGTATTTCCTCATTCACACGGGGATATGAATAAACATAATCATCCATCACAACAGCGATGGACCGCCCCACATTTTCTCTTGTCAGTCTGGCCCAGGTTCTGGTCCCTTCTGCATTCATGCTCATTGAAACATAAGCATTTCCTGTGCTCTGATCAAACTCATTAACAGCACGGGTGATAACATCTCCTGTCAAGGGAGCAGATCCGTCCCTGCTGGTAACCTTAATGGCGTGAATTTCATAATAATCGGTAGGATTTCTCGTCTGATAATCGCTGATCGGTTCAGAAGACCACAGATATTTAAAATCCCTCGGGAACAAATTGCGCTCCATTCCCGTGCTGAGATAACGATTTACCCTGGCGGTGTCCTTGTAATGCACGCGTCCGATCACGGATCCCGATAACAATTCCCCGTTCTGATTCACATTGGGAATGAGCACGCTGAAAAGCGGATTTTCCTGAGCATAAGCATCCGGTTGCAGCAATGATGTATCCGATGCTGCTGCAGCTGTATCGCCGGTAAGCTGCCGGAGGAGGCTGGGAGCTTCTTCTTCAGCTGTCTTCACAGTGACAGTATCTTCCTCGACTGAGGTTGTTTCCTGTATTGCTGGTTGCTGACTTTCAGCCATTTCCGTTTCTTCATCCCGCCCTCTTAAATAATTATTCAAAGCAACGAGACTGTTGCTGATTTCTGCATCTGTATTGTCATAGGTTTCCCAGAATTCAAGTCTTGCAGATCCCTGCAACAATTTTCTGACGCGTTCTTTTTCCTCGACACCCGGCAGTTCAACCAGAATACGGTCACCACTCGCAAGTCGTTGCACATTTGGTGAGGTCACACCAAAATGATCGATACGTGTGCTGATAATGTTAAATGAATTTGAAATGGCCCTGTCGGCTTCTTCCCGGATAATCCTTAAAACTTCCTCGTTTGATGTATTGTAACTGATTTGTTCACGCAGTTCAGGAGTGGAGAATATGGCAGACAACCGGGCATTCGGGTCAATGCTTTCAAAAGCTTCTCCAAACAGGTTCACATAATTTTCGTTGGAGCCAACCTGCATCTGGCGGGCAAGAGCCAATGCCCTGTTAAAGGTGGTATCCTGACTGTAACCGGACATGGAACGGATCACCTCCTCAACAGATACTTCCAGAATTACATTCATCCCTCCCTGGAGGTCCAGTCCGAGATTGATCTCCCTTTCCTGGCATTCACGATAGGTATATTTCTTCAGCCACAAGAAATTGTATACAGGCTCGCTGGCAATGGAATCCAGATACTGATCCCTTTTGCCGAGGTCAACGATGTTTTCTTCATTTGTTGCATACCGTTCCGCATCCCTGTTTATTTTGTAAGTAACGACAGTAAATGATAACTGATACAGACAAACAAGAACAAGCGCTATAGCCAGCGTCCATATGGCTCCTTTATTACGCATTTCAATGTTACTATTAGTTGATAATGTATTTTATTACAGTGGCGCAAATATATAAAATTTTCATGTGCAAATGATTTCAATTCTGTATGGTCTTATGGCCTGTCCCGATTTATCGGGACAGGCTTTAAGATCACCTGCCATATTGTGTCCGCAAATCAGGGAAGTTGGGCAAAGGCTTCAGGAGTTTGTTATAATTATAGAATGTTATCCGACCCGAACCGTTCATGAAAGAATTCAAGTGCTTGCTGATGATTGAAAGCAAGGTTCATTTTCAGGGCTTCTTCCATGGTGAACCAGGCGGCTTCCGAAACTTCATCCGGACTGGGCCGGAGCTGGTTCGATGTTTCACCATAAAACAACAGTACAACATTATGAATCTGAAGGTCTTCAAATATTTCATCCAAATAGGTCAGAAAAACGGGTCTGAAATCCAGATTTGTTTCCTCCTTGATTTCACGGATTACAGCTGTCACGGCATTCTCATAGGGTTCGATATGTCCTCCGGGGATACACCACATGTGTTTAAAAGGTTCCACGTTGCGCCGCGTAAGCAAAACCTCTACTTTCTTATGCTTCATACGTGCAATGATACCTCCGACTGTCGTTCTCACTTGAATCATGGTTCCCGATGCGGGTTACTGATCTGCTTATTTATTGAAATCCTGGTTATTAATGGACTGATCATGTCATCATTTGATGAACTCAAGCCTCTCTCAACTCACTCTTCATCATGAATGCTGTACAACATTACTAATTTATTCAATGCTTTGCCATTATTCTTCATGTTTTTTCATTTGATGAAGTATTTTTACAGCACGACATATACCTGAATGATCGATATCGACAATACCTTAATCAGCCACGATGTGATTCAATGTCCCTTTGCATGCGACCTTCCGGTTTGCAGGGGAGCATGCTGCGTTCATGGTGATTCCGGGGCTCCTCTTGAAAAAGAAGAAGCTGTGATCTTACGGAAAGCATTACCCGGTATCAAACCCTTTCTCAGAAAGGAAGGGATTGAAGCTATTCATGCATCAGGAACGTCTGTCACCGATAGTGAAGGAGACATTGTAACTCCTTTGATCAACGGGCAGGAATGTGCATACGCCATATTCGAAAACGGGATCGCACGTTGTGGAATCGAAAAGGCCTTTCATGCGGGTGCCATAGGGTACAGAAAATCCATCTCCTGTCACCTTTATCCCGTCAGAATCCGGAAATATAAAAATTACTACGCTGTAAATTATGACCGGTGGGCAATCTGTAAACCGGCGATAACAAAAGGAGAAAACACTCATATCCCGGTGTACCGGTTTGTCGAAGAAGCCCTGATCAGGAAATTCGGCCGGGAATGGTTTGAAAAGCTCATAATGATTGCCCGGGGACTTGACACAAATAAAATTCCATTGTAGAATTTTTAAAAATTTTGTATTTTTTTGTTAAATACCCCACTTTTTTTATAGCTTTCTTCTAATTTTTTTATACTTTTTTTAAATATTACTCAAATATTTTGGGGATATATTATTTTTATTTATATTTGTTGCATTAATTATAAAGATATACGGTATGGCAACAATTAGATTTAAAGCGCTGAATGATGCGTATAAACGGATTCCGAAATCCTATGAACCTCCTGCCAACATGATTTCGGAGTATTTTGGCATGAAGGTCTTTGACAGGATCAAGATGCGGAACTACTTATCACAGGAAGCATACGATCATGTGATGGAAGCTATTGAGAAGGGTACGAGAATTGACCGGAAAATAGCCGATCAGGTGGCTTCCGGCATGAAGGCATGGGCTGTGGAATTGGGTGCGACGCATTACACTCACTGGTTTCAACCCCTCACTGAAGGCACTGCAGAAAAACATGACACCTTCATTGATTTTTCACCTGACGGAAAAGTAATCGAGTCCTTTTCCGGCAAGCTGCTAGCCCAGCAGGAACCAGACGCATCAAGTTTTCCCAGCGGAGGTATACGGAATACATTTGAAGCCCGTGGCTACACCGCATGGGATCCTTCATCTCCCGCGTTCATAGTAGGAAAAACCCTCAGCATCCCGACGATATTTGTATCCTATACGGGTGAAGCACTCGACAACAAGACACCCCTGCTCAAGGCACTTCATGCAATAGATAAGTCTGCAGTTGACGTATGCCAGTATTTTGACAAGGATGTGACCAAAGTAATTGCAACGCTGGGCTGGGAGCAGGAATATTTTCTTGTTGATGAAGCCCTTTATAATGCGCGTCCCGACCTAGTCCTGACACAACGAACATTGCTGGGCCATGCCTCTGCCAAAGACCAGCAGCTGGAGGACCAGTACTTTGGTTCCATATCTGAACGGGTAACAGCTTATATCAATGAATTTGAAATTGAGGCATACAAACTGGGGATACCGGTGAAAACCAGACATAACGAAGTGGCTCCGAATCAGTTTGAGTGCGCTCCCATATTTGAGGAATGTAACCTGGCCGTTGACCATAATATCTTACTGATGGATCTGATGAGGAGGGTGGCAAGACACCATAATTTTGCCGTTATTCATCACGAAAAGCCTTTCAACTTCATCAACGGATCGGGAAAGCACTGCAACTGGTCGCTTTCCACAAATACCGGAGTGAATCTGTTGTCTCCGGGTAAAAATCCCAAAAGTAACCTGCAATTTCTGACCTTTCTGGTCAATATCCTTAAAGCTGTTCACAAGCATGCCGACCTGCTGAGAGCCAGTGTTGCCTCGGCGGGAAACGCACACCGGCTGGGTGCGAACGAAGCTCCACCTGCAATTATTTCAGCCTTTATAGGAAAACAGCTTACCGACATGCTTGACAAAATAGAAAAAAAAGTACCGAACAAAAAGATGACTCCGGATCAGAAAACGGAACTGAAATTAAACATCATCAAGGTACCCCAGATTCTGCTTGACAACACCGACAGAAACCGCACATCACCCTTTGCCTTCACGGGCAACAAATTTGAATTCAGGGCTGTTGGTGCCGGTGCCAGTCCTGCTGTTGCCATGATCGCACTCAACTCAGCCGTAGCTGAACAGCTGATCGAATTCAAAAAGGACACCGATAAACTGATTGACAAAGGGCTGAAAAAAGATGAAGCCATATTCCAGATTTTGCGTCAATACATTATTGATTCAAAACCAATACGTTTTGAGGGAAACAACTATTGTGAAGAGTGGGTCCAGGAAGCCTTGAAGAGGGGCCTGACCAATGTAACGAATCCGGTTGAGGCATTCGATGCATACCTGACTGAAAGATCCCAGAAGCTATTTGCCGGTCTGGATATCATGACTGCCCGTGAAAATGAAGCCCGGACGAACGTAAAACTGGATAACTATACCAAACGGATTCAAATTGAAGCCCGTGTGCTGGGTGATCTGGTCATGAACCACATTGTACCGGTCGCCATACGCTATCAGACCGAGCTGATACAAAATGTAAAAGGTCTGAGAGATCTCTTTGACGAGAATGATTACAGGGATCTGGCAGGTTCAAGACTGGAACTCATACGTACTATCTCTCATCATGTAAGCTATATCAAGTCAAAGGTCCATGAAATGATCGAAGCCAGGAAGGTGGCCAACAAGATCGAAGATGAACGCACAAAGGCCTATGAGTATTCTACAACGATAGTGAGTTACCTTGAAGACATCCGATATCATGTGGATAAACTTGAGCTGATTGTTGATGATGAATACTGGCCCCTGGCAAAATACAGGGAACTGCTGTTCATCAGGTAATCATGACCGTTGCTTTCCATTGCTGCCGGGATTGTATAAATTCATTGTTCAAATCCAGACAGGAAGGGCATTTTGATTGGGTATGGCTGTGAATATCTTCTTTTTACTATTTTCATTTTTGTATTACCTTTACATACGAAGCTCGTTCCCATATCGTTTATCAATGAAAACAAAGCCATCTATGAGAATTTTGCAATATCTGCTTGTCTTGACTGTATCCTTATCAATTTCAACAGGATTATGTGCGCAAAACAAAAGGGGCATCAGGGCTTATGAAACTTTTGATGCAGGGGAGTATTTTGTCGCGATCGATCAACTGAAAGACGCTTATCAGAGAACGGCCGACAGGGATGAGAAACTCCATTTCGCTTTTTATATAGCTGAGTCCTACCGGATAACTGATAATCCTGAACAGGCAGAACTCTGGTATAGTAAGGTTGTGGCCCGTGATTATGAGAACCCGCTGTCACTTCTGTATTATGCAGACGCACTGCTCATGAATGAAAAATATGAGGAGGCAAAAGCACAATACCAGCGTTATAAGGGAATTGTCCCCGATGATCCGCGTGCAGCCGACGGTATCCTGTCGTGTGAATATGCATTGCAGTGGACTGAACAGCCTACCGGCTACCAGGTTGAAGAAATGAAATTCCTGAATTCCAGATACGATGATTTCAGTCCTTACTTTTCAAGGAAAGACTATCAGGAACTCTATTTTACCACATCACGTGACGAAACTACGGGCAAGAATGAACATGGCGCCACAGGACAGGAATTTGCCGATATTTTTTATTCCACCATGGACAATAAAGGCAAATGGAGCACACCCCTTCCCCTTGGTCCTTCCGTGAATACAGAGGCAGAAGAAGGTACTCCCGTGTTTACGGCAGATTATACAACCATGTATTTTACACGCTGCAATATCAGCAAACGCAAAACCATGGGCTGTGAAATCTTTGAAGCGGAGATGGACGGGGACAGGTGGACCAATGTGAGATCGCTTCAGCTTGCTCCTGATTCCATTGTAATCGCTCATCCTGCGATTTCCGGCGATGAACTGACGCTCTACTTCGTGTCCGATATGGATGGCAGTACAAGGACACCCGAAGGCAAAAACAGCAAGGACATCTGGATGATCACCCGTACCGATCCTGAGTCTGAATGGGGTAAACCGGTCAACCTGGGTACTGCAGTCAACACACCGGGAGACGAGCTGTTCCCTTTTGTTCATGCAGACGGGACACTGTATTTCTCATCAGACGGGCATATCGGCATGGGCGGACTGGATATATTCAAGGCCGCAAAAAATGAAACCGGTCAATGGACGGTGGAAAATATGAGGTATCCGATCAATTCATCAGCCGATGATTTCGGAATTGTTTTTGAAAAAGAACGTGAAAGCGGGTATTTCAGCTCTTCAAGAAGGGGAAGGACAAGCTCTGATATATACTCTTTTTTATTGCCTCCGTTGAGATTTAGTGTCACCGGTATTGTAAAGGATGAAAAAAGTGATGAAGTGATCGCTGACGTTCTTGTGAAATCCATTGGAAGCGACGGTATCACTCTTGAGACCAGCACAGGAAACGACGGGACCTTCAGGTTCAACCTCAATCCCGGAACAGATTATGTGTTTATTACAGAAAAAGATGGATATTTGAAGGGTAAGGAGCGAGAGTCCACAAAAGGGCTTTCTCAGAATGCGGAATTCAGGACTGAAATTTACATGGCTTCCATTGAGACCCCTGTTGAAGTGGAGAATATCTTTTTTGACCTTGACAAGGCAGACCTTCGTCCAGAATCCATGGTTGCACTTGACAGACTCGTGGAAACACTGAATGACAATCCCAATATCGTGATTGAGCTCGGGTCCCATACCGATTCCAGGGCAAGCAATGAATACAATGATGACCTTTCAAGAAGAAGGGCCCAGACTGTCGTAAACTACCTGATTGAAAAAGGAATATCTAAAGACCGGCTGATAGCAAAAGGTTACGGCGAAACGCAACCGAAAACGGTAGATAAAAAGGACCATGATGCTTATCCGTTTTTACCCGTCGGGACTGTTCTCAATGAAAACTACATCACCAATCTGGGAGATGAAGACCGTCAGGAAATGGCACATTTCCTGAACCGGCGCACCGAATTCAAAGTGCTGAGTACAGATTATTATGTTGAATAGACCTGTAAATTACACCCCTCTTATACTCCTTTAAAGGGAAAACAAATTGAATGGGGATCTTGCAGCATTATTTGAATCCGATATCCGTCGTTGATTCCACATTGCTCTGATGCCGGGCCCGGTCGTATATACAAAAATCATATTTTATGGTATCGTACGGTGGTTGAATAAAATAATAAATGAGAAGGCTGATCTCTCCCTTGATCGTCTTGTTTTGGCCAATACGATCGAGTTTTTCATTATAGCGTATCTGATACTCAAGAGTATCAACAGGCAGCTGGCTGTATGACCCGTCCGCTTTTTCAAACATGAAAAGATAAAAATTAATGGAATCACCGGAGGATTCATTGCCTGTTTTTACTCCCAGATCAGCATCACCATCAATGAAATCAAATGTGAGTTCCCCAACTTTGATGATATTGCTTAACGTATCAATTTCAGAAAGCTGAAAATCCTTAAAGGTAATGTGCGGGACTTCACTTACCTTTTCAAACGGTTCACAGGTGATCAAAACACCTGCAAACAGTATGACAACTCCGCGTAATAAAACTGTACTTCTCATGAAAACCATCTGTTCCGTGCAAATATCAAACCAAAATTATTTCTTTCTCATGAATATTTGTATCGGCACTCCCGTAAAATTAAAATGATCCCTGATTTTATTTTCAAGATATCTTTTATAAGGCTCCTTGACAGATTGTGGATAATTGCAAAAGAATGCAAATGCCGGCGCATGGGTTGGCAGCTGCGTGACATATTTGATCCTGACCTGTTTTCCTTTAACAGCCGGAGGCGGATATGCCTTTACAGCCTCAAGCATGATCTCATTCAGGAGCGATGTTGCTATTTTTTGCTTCCTGTTGTGATAGACTTCCATGCTTTTTTCAAGAATCTTATGAATGCGTTGTTTCTGAACGGCCGAAACGAACAGTACAGGTACATCACGGAAAGGTGCAGTTCTGTTCTTGATTGTTTTCTCGAAATCCCTTGCTGTATTTACGTTCTTTTCAACGAGATCCCATTTGTTCACCAGTATGAGCAAACCTTTGTTGTTCCTGATGATAATGTTCAGGATGGCCATGTCCTGCGACTCCATGCCCTGCATCGCATCGATCATGAGCAGACATATGTCAGCATGTTCGATAGCCCTTATGGAACGCATCACCGAATAAAATTCAATGTCTTCCGACACTTTGCTTTTTTTCCGGATACCGGCAGTATCAACCAGATAGAAATGAAAGTTGTATTTATTGTATTCCGTGTAAATTGAGTCCCGTGTTGTCCCGGGAACGGGTGTGACAATATGACGTTCCTCTCCCAGAAAGCTGTTTATGAGTGTGGACTTGCCCACATTGGGCCTGCCGACCACGGCAAAACGTGGAAGATCAGGAACTTCCTCAGCCGAACCCTTTTTGAAAAGATTCACTACGTCATCCAGCAAATCACCTGTACCGCTTCCGTTGATGGATGAGACCTTATAAACCTGTCCCAGACCCAGTGTGTAAAAAATATCGGCATCCCAATGCCTGGTAGTGTTATCCACTTTATTTACGACCAGAAAAATGTCTTTATTGCTCTTGCGCAGCAGACTGGCTACTGTCTGGTCGAGCGGATGCAGGCCTTCCGTCACGTCCACCAGGAAAAGAATTGCATCCGCTTCTTCTATGGCAAGGCGGACCTGTTTGCGTATTTCTTCCTCAAAAACATCTCCGCGACCTTCCACATATCCGCCGGTATCGATCACTGAAAAGTCAACCCCGTTCCATACTGACTTCCCGTAGTGTCGGTCCCGCGTCACACCGCTTGTCTCATGCACAATGGCTCCCCTTGTCCCCGTGAGCCTGTTGAAAAGGGTTGACTTTCCCACATTGGGACGACCGACAATCGCCACGATATTACCTTCCGAGACACGCTTTGCCATAAGTCTGTGGAATTATTTTCCTGAATATCCAAATGTCTTTAAATATCTTTCATTGTTCCTCCAGTCGGGTGACACCTTGACTTTCAGCCCGAGAAAAACCTTCTTTCCCAGGAATTCTTCAATGTCTTTCCTCGCTTCCATGCCGACTTTCTTCAGTGCTTCACCCTTGTGACCGATGACAATGCTTTTCTGAGACTCCCGGATCACATGAATGACAGCTTCGATGCGCACAATTTCAGGCGCTTCCTTAAATTCCTCCACGAGCACTTCGCATGAATAGGGCACTTCCCTTTCATAATTCATGAATATCTTTTCCCGGATGATCTCGGCGACAAAAAACCGTTCCGGTCTGTCTGTCAGGTCACCATCCGGATAAAAGGGCGGACCTGAAGGAAGAAAGTCCAGAACAGCTTTGAAAAGACGGTCAAGGTTATAATGATAAAGTGCTGAAATCGGAATGACGGTTGCCCCGGGTACCATCTCAGTCCATTGGTGCCTGATCAGTTCAAGCTTCTCTGGCTCGCTGAGGTCCGACTTGTTGATGGCAATGATGACGGGAATTTTTGAACCTTTGATCTTGTCAATGAAAGGCATGTGCCTGTCCGCTTTTTCTGTCACATCGCTCAGATACAGCATGACATCCGCATCCGTAAAAGCAGTACGTACTGATTTCATCATTGCATGATGCAGCTTGTATGCAGGCTTTACAATCCCCGGGGTGTCCGAGAAGACGATCTGAAAATCCGGCCCGTTGACAATACCCAGTATCCTGTGTCTCGTTGTCTGTGCCTTGCTCGTGACCACGGAAAGCTTTTCCCCGACAAGCGCATTCATCAGGGTCGACTTACCCGTGTTCGGATTTCCGATAATATTGACGAATCCTGATTTATGCCTCATTTGCCGAAAGGAGATTTTTACAGATTGAGCTGCAATGTGAGTTTGAATGCAAAATTATCAATAGTTTTATGAAAAGCATACGGCCCGTAACGGTAAAATACACCCAGTCCGTATCGCAGGATCTGTATCCGCAACAGATTATTGATGAGCAGTCCGGCCTCAAAATATCCTTTTTCAAGGGTTTTGAACGGTATGTTTTCATGAATTGTTTTATACTTCAATGTTCCGAAACCCAGATTGTGAACAACGACAATTTCCGGCCTGAATTTGCCTGCTGGCCTGAAAAGCAGGTTTCCGAAATCATGCTTAAGAAAGAGAGAGAGAAAACGGTCCGAAAGAAATTCATTAAGCCGCATTGCACCAAAGGATGCTTCTGACTCGACAGTAAATTTCCTGTAACTGCCCGGTGCAGCATACAATTTGCTGTATGGCACACCACGGGTGACCATACCTGCTTCCAAAGCCACCCGGGTCTCCCCGGCAATTTTTGTTTTAAAAGTTCTGGTCACCTTGATTTCCGATCTGTAATATGAATAACCTCCGCCTAATGCTTTCAGTCCCTTTGCAATGTTCAGGTATATTATGGGATAATCCGTTCCCAGTGAAAACTTGTTTCCGCGAGGTGTCTTCATATAGGTTTCATTATAAGCATAACGCAGATGCAATCCGGCTTCCGTATAGTCAAACCGCGTGAGTGAGATTCCCGGGTTCAGCTCACTTACAACAAATCTGTAATCATTGGACGGAGTGATCCTGCTGCGTTTCAGGTACAGATCACCGGTCAGAAATCTGATTGCTCTGAAACCAAGGGAAATCTCTGCCTCATTTGTGATGTCCATCACTTCAATCATATAATTCCTGAAGAATGCCGAACCTGTCATGTTCCAGATTTCCTGATACCCGATCCCTCCGGATTCTCTGACGTCATGCAGGTATGAAAAACGAATGCTCAGTTCTCTTTCAGGTAAAATGTTCACGGTTATCCCGGCACCGTATTTAAAAGCTTTATCCCTTAAACTGTATGCAAGGTATCCGTCCCAAACAAAGATCCCTGATAGGTTCTGTGTTGTTTTACCTCCCAGTCCGAAGCGGAATCCTTCAAATTTATTATAATCAATGAATTTCATAATATCCAGGTTAATGTATCGTCCCGGCAGATATCCCGTGAGCAGGGTCTCAAAGGAAAGGATCGTCCGGTCGATATGCTGCGCCTCGCCAATGCTGTCAATGACCCTGTATGTTTCAAGTTCCTTAGCATTTAAAGAATCCACACGGTATTTATTCCACAACTCTTCAGGCTGCCTGTGTGCATCAGGATTCACAACGATCCCGACTTCATTGAAACCATCTTCATCAATTGGAAGAGAAAAATCAACGTTCGTAAAGGTTGATTTCCCCATACCGATAAGTTGCACGGATCCCGGCTGTGCCGGTAACTGTGTATTGTTCAGCCTGATTGTTGTGCTCAGGGAGACCGGGAACCAACGGTATCCATCCACAAGATCATACTCCTGCTCAATGGAAACGTCAAAGAAGTCGTTGGTCATGCCGGATCCTGTGGCAATCACATTTTGTAAGGCATATCCGTTGGAATTGATGTAAAGCACTCCTTCCATTCCTTCAAAATTTCTGTCAGGCCGTGGTCTGAAAGAGATGATGAAAACCGTATCAAGCCTTGTGGTATAAAGAGTGTCCTCAATCAGGAAAAAATATCTGTCCGTACTCCCTGAACTGATTGGATTGACATACTGTCTGTTTGCAATCGTGATCAGATTGTCATAAAATGAAAATGACTGCAGCTGCCTGTCCAGTATGGTAAAAGCAGGCTGTGAAATACCCGACATCCTCGATGCAATAATTTCTTCCTTGTCCTTGTCAGGTGACAGAAACCTGCGGTTGCTGATGGATTCCATCATGAAAAGATGCTGTTTTTCGAGAAACCTTTCGACATCAATCTTGCTTTCCAGATTCCTGCCGAAACGGATGGAATCCGGGAGGTTCTCATTTGCATCTGCAATGTCGCCATTTTCATTAACGGCTGAAGAATCCCGGACAATTGTAAAGATTACCTTCTCATAAGCAATATAAGAGAAAGGGCCTGTCTTTTCAGGATGGTTTTTAAGCCTGTTCATGGATGCCAGCCTGATAATGCGATTTGCAGGATTCTCCGAAGGATAGATCGCCACCTCATCTATTTCATAAGAGATCCTGCTGAGTTCTGCCCTGATGTCCTTTCCGTCATTTATCTCCTCAGCCGGGATGATTTTCCGCCCGTAACCCAGATAACGGAATTCCAGGAATTCAATCCTGCTTGTCTTCAATATCCTGAAATTGCCTTCGAGGTCAGAAACCACTCCCTGTCCGTCACTGTTATAAATGATATTGACAAAGGGCAAAGCTGCCTGTGTTATGCTGTCAACCACGGTCCCTGCAATATACTGCTGTTGCCGTGACAATACGGGCATGGCTGTAAAGACCATCAAAAAACCCAGTACAATTGACCTGATCATTATGTTGTATCGACTGAACATGCCTGTCAGATTGAAGTTCCCCGCATCCTGATGCGGGGAACCGAGTTTATGAGCCCGGTGTAGTCAAACTCCCTTCCTTTTATTAATTGTCTTATTTTGTGTTCTCTCACCCTGCAGCAAGTTACGGGGAATGCGCTCACAGGATTCATAAAACCGGAAGACACCTGTTTCCTGATCTTCTTAATCGCAGGTTCTTCCAACTAGCCTGTGAACTTGTTCACATCTTCCATGATTTGCTGTGCCAGCTGTCTTGCCTTTTCCATCGACCTGCTTTCACTGATGATCCTGATAACGGGCTCCGTATTCGATTTTCGCAAATGAACCCATTCCTCATCAAAATCAATTCTGAGGCCGTCCGATTCATTGATCTCCGCTTTGTGATACTTGTTTTTCAAATGCTGTATAATGTTTTCAATATCAGCATCCTCTGACAATTCCATCTTATTTTTCGAGATGTGGTAGTCGGGATACCGGTACCGCAAATCTGAACATTTCAATCCCGAACCGGTCATATGCGATAAAAACAGCGCAATTCCCGCAAGTGCATCCCTGCCATAATGAAGATCCGGAAATATAACGCCACCGTTACCTTCCCCGCCGATCACAGCATGTACACGCTTCATTTCCTGCACGACATTCACTTCCCCCACAGCAGATGCAGAATAACTTCCTCCGTATTTCAAAGTGACATCAAGGAGTGCGCGTGAAGAAGAAAGATTTGACACTGTGTTTCCCGGTTTGTGCCGAAGCACATAATCGGCCACCGCGACCAGCGTATATTCCTCGCCGAAAAAGGACCCGTCCTCATTCACAATAGCCAGCCGGTCGACGTCCGGATCAACGGCAAAACCTACATGCGCACCGTACCTGACTACTGCAGATGCAAGGTTATTTAAATGCGCAGGTAACGGTTCAGGGTTGTGCGGAAAAACGCCTGTTGGTTTGCAATGGAGTTCAATGATCTCATCAACCCCCAGCGCCCTGAGCAACTTTGGTATGATCAGTCCGCCCACCGAGTTTACACAGTCAATGGCAACCTTCAATCCTGCTTTCCTGATCTGTGCTGCATCCACAAGGTCCAGATCCAGAATCTTTTGTATATGAATCTGGTCCGTCTCCCTGTTTGTGGTAATCCTTCCGATCCGTTCCGCAGTCTCGAAATGATAATCAGCTCTGTTGATCACATCCAGCATTTCAGTACCGTCTTCTGCGGGAATAAATTCCCCGTCTGCATTCAGCAGCTTAAGGGCGTTCCAATTCCCCGGATTATGACTTGCTGTTATGATTATACCTCCATCAGCCTTCAGATGGGTAACGGCGATCTCGACTGTAGGTGTGGTTGCCAGTCCCAGGTCAATCACATCAAATCCCATTCCTGTCAGTGTCGCAGTCACAAGTTGAGATACCATCTCTCCCGAAATCCTCGCATCGCGGCCTGTTACAACGATATAACCCGATTTGTTCATTTTTTTCTTTAAAAGAGACCCGTAAGCAGCTGTGAAATGGACAATATCGACCGGTGACAGTGAAACACCAGGCATTCCGCCAATGGTTCCACGTATTCCTGAAATTGATTTTATCAAAGCCATATGAATAATTTTATGCTTTTTTAACAATTAAAAGCAATTAATATTTTCTATATTTATTCATGATAACAACCTGTTTTTTCAATTTACCGGACCTCTGTAATGAGGTAAAAACAAGCTAAAATATAAATTAATTCGGAACAAAATGGTAATGGCCAGAAGTAACCGAAAATCGAACAGCTCCAGCAAAGGCAGCGGTACTTTTTCTTCATCCAGAAACATCAAAAGCATAAAAAGGAAAGTAATTGGCGACAGAAAAAAAGCCAAAGAGCTGGCAAAATCCTATCATGACAATAACCTGATCCGGCTGAACAGGTACATTGCCAGCACAGGACTTTGCTCACGACGTGAGGCGGATGAACTCATCCGGGAAGGACTGATCACTGTGAATGAAAAACTGGTTACGGATATGGGCGTAAAAGTGAGTGTTTCAGATACGGTGAGATACAACGGGGAAAGAATCAGGGAAGAGCGCAAAGTATACATATTGCTGAACAAGCCTAAAAATTGCGTCACAACTGTGGAGGATCCCCATGCAAAAAATACCGTCCTTGATCTTGTCCGCGGAGCCTGCAAAGAGAGAATATATCCCGTAGGACGACTGGATCGCAACACGACCGGTGTATTGCTCCTTACCAACGATGGGGAGATCACAAAAAAACTGACACATCCCCGTTTTAACAAATTGAAGGTCTATCTTGTACAATTGAATAAGAACCTTCACATCAATGATCTTGAAAAAGTTGCAACCGGCATTATGCTTGATGACGGTTTTATAAAGGCTGATTCTGTTGAGTATGCAGATCCTGTCGACAAATCACAGGTGGGAATAGAAATTCACTCGGGAAGGCACCACATTGTCAAAAGAATTTTTGAGCATCTGGGATACGAGGTAATTAAACTCGACCGGGTTTATTTTGCAGGTCTGACCAAAAAAAATCTCCGCAGGGGAGAATGGAGGTTCCTTACACAGAAAGAAATTGCCATGTTGAAAATGAATGCATTTAAATAAAGAGTCCTTACATCTTTATACCCATAAACAGAACATCATCAACCTGATCGTAGTTTTCCTTCCACTGACTAAAGGAATTGCTGACGCAGTTGTATTGCTCTTCCATGGATTTATCGTGTATGTCCTGCAGCAGGTTTTTTAACCTGACCATCTTGAATTTTTTACCCATCGGTCCCCCGAACTGATCGGAATACCCGTCAGAGAACATGTATATAATATCTCCCTTGCTCAGTTGTATTCCCTCGTCCATGAATTCATTATCCTCACGGTCGTAATGACCTCCAATGGAGCTGCGGCTGCCTTTAATGAAGACCTCCTCTCCGTTTCTGTATATGATCATAGGCCTCATAGCCGAGGCATACCGGACATAGTAAGTTTTTAGATCGATCTCGCAAACAATGATATCCATACCGTCACTGGGTTTTGTTCCGTCATCCAGATTCTGATTGAGCATTTTGCCCAGTTCAGTGTCAAGTGCCCTTAGTGCCTGTGATGGAGAATTGCGTACCTTGCGAGTGCAAATGTCTTTGATCAGGGTTGAACCGATCATCGACATAAAAGCTCCGGGCACACCGTGACCGGTTGAATCAGCACAGACAATGATGAATTTATTCTCATTGATCTTTTCGAACCAGTAAAAATCACCACTGACGATGTCTCTGGGACTGTAAAACACAAAACATCCCGAAAAGTATTGCTGCAATATTTTAACAGGTGGCAGCATACTGGTCTGAATGCGTTTTGCATAATTGATACTGTCTGTAATATCCTTGTTCTTGATCTCAATAACCTCCTTCTGATCAACTACTTCCTTAGTTCTTGCAGCAAGTTCTGTTTCGAGGTATTCCTGCAACTGCTTCTGCTTTCTCTCCCTTACTTTAATATAAAATAACACGGAAAGAAAAAGCACAATTACTGAAAGTCCGATAAACCAAAAGGTTTTCCAGAAAGGAAGTTTCACCCGGATCCTGAAGAAAGCCGGCACCTCCTGCGTCATTCCCTCATTGCTGAATGACCTGAGATAAAAAGTATAAGAACCATCTTCAATTCTAGGGTAACTTACATCATTCTCACTCGTTACCTCCGACCAGTCCAGATCATAACCCTCGAGCTTATACTGGTATGTAACCGATTGCGGATCACTGTAGTCCAATCCTATGAATTCAATATTGAGCTTGTAAATGCCATAAGGTAGAATGATGTCCTCATTGAAATCATATTCCTGATCAGAAATAAGCAGCCTTGTGATGTTTGTGTAAGGAGGCTGTTTATCGGTTTCTTCCCTGACCGGATCATACATAACCAATCCTTTTGTTGTACCGATCAGGGCCTTTCCTGACCGGTCAATGCAGGCTGCGTTTTGGTTGCAGTCGCCGGTGATTCCTATATTCACATCATAAACGCTGACCCTGAAAGTTTCCGTGTTGATCCTGCTTACAGCTGTTCTGTGGCCGACCCAGATATTGTTGTTTTCCGTAAGAACAAGACTGTAGCAATAATTGCTTTCCAGTCCGGTATTTTCAGTGATCTGATGAACGGAATCACCCTGAAAAAAGATCACACCGTAGCCGTTCGTAACAGTCCAAAGGTTTCCGTACTGATCCTCTGCCATTGAAACGAAGTCAATCTCGGCATTTGCTGCAGGATAGAGATTCACCGGTTCCCCGTCACCCGAAAGATAAAAGATTCCCTTGGCACGCGTGGCAAAGAGAAGCCTTTGCTGCCTGCTCATATATACATATTTCACATCATTGTGGGGAATTCCGTCTTCTGTCGTATAATGAGCCTGTTCGGTATAATTGTTGTCCAGCACATAAATACCGTCCCGTGTCCCCAGGTAAATATGTTCTGAATCCGTTGTTATGGAGTTAATAGCTCTTCCGAGAGATCCTGCATTATAGGGAATCCTCCTGGCAACCCGGGAAGGAATATGCAATGCATACAATCCGTTGCTTTCCGTGCCGATCAGCAGATCCTGGTTGTACTGCCACAACGCTGTGATCCGATCATCAGGCAATCCGGTAACTTCCATTATCTGTGCGTCCATTGCTGCAGGTATTCTGAATAATCCTTCCGCACTCCCCAGATAAATGTTGTTGTCATCTGCCACATATACCGATTGTATATTATTATCAAAGCCTGGCGATTCAAAATTAACAATGGTAAAGGCCTGTGGTATAAGTAAATTCAGACCTTCTCCATATGTGGCAATCCAGATGTTGCCTTCGAGATCCTGAAATACCTCTTTGATCGAATTGCTGATCAATCCATTATCCGTATTGAACTGATACAGTTCAACCGGATTTTTATTCTGATCTTCAGACAGATGCAATCTGTAAACTCCGTTGCGCATGCTGCTTAACCACAAATACCCTTCCGTATCTTCATAAACTGACTGTATGTTTTTGTTTCCCAGGTTCAGTTCATCTCCGACTGCTGTTAAAACATACTGGCTTCCAGTGAAGGACAGCTGAAATATTCCCTGGTCTTCTGTTGCAATCCAGTAAGCCTGCTGGTCGCGTGTAATCTGAATATCCTGAATTTTTGAGTATTCCAGTTCATTTACCTCAAACAGCAAGCTCGCCTGTTCTCCCCGGTTATCCAGTGCATATACTGCAAGTCCTTCCTGCCTCCCCAGCAGCAATGTACCTCCTGACAAAAAAAGGGAAGTATAAAGATCCTTTTCGATCCCCGTCATCACGGAAATATCACCGGTAGTGATGTCGAGAACATGAACGCCGTTGCTTTGTGTGGTAACAATCAACCGTACGCCTTCTATTTCGGCAAATCCGGTAACTGAGCTTATAATATCCTCGCCGGTATTGTAAATTCTTGACTGCTTCCCGTCATAACTGATGATGTCTCCGCTCTGAGTTCCAAACCAGAGGTTGCCCCTGATGTCCTTATAACTGGTGACTATTACCGTCCTTGCGACTGAGTCCTGAATGATATCCGTGACAAACCGTTCACCGAAAGAACGGCACAGACCTCTCCCTGTACCGGCCCAGATAAATCCATTTGCATCCTGATTCACAGTATAGATAAATGCATTGGGAAGGCCATCATCCTGTACTCCAAAATGCCTGATCCTGTATTCCTGGCAAAATGCATGAAAGTAAAACAATGACACAATAAAGGCACTGATCAGGTATTTGACTGGTTTGTTCATGATCCTGTGGTCAGATTATCTGGCTTTCTCCACTGTGATGTCATATTTGTACTTGGGTACGCCTCCGATAGGGATCACAAAGAATTGTATCACTTCATTATATTGATTCCTCACGTTGACAACAACATTGTTGTTTCTGATAACAGGAGATTTCTTCTTGATAAACTGAATGTCCAGTGAAGTGTTTTTCTCTTCCTCAAAAATAGCGAATTCGTCATCAAACCAATGGTCTTCTCCTGAAGCTTTGCTGAGCTGACTTTTACGGGCCACGGAAACAGTCCTGATAAACCCGTCATTGTCCCAGTCAAAATTTGACAATCTGACAGATATGGTACGGTCATCAATATATGGATAAATATGAGATACTTCATCCGGATCATCGTACATTCTGAAGGAATACTCATAAGCAAACGCATTGCCACCTTCAATGGGTCTGTTTTCTTCCGGCATAGTCGATAGAAAATACCTGTAGAGGTTGCCGTCATCTCCGGAAATACCATCCGCGATAACTTTCAGAACATACCCGTCCCACTGCTCCACAAACTCACCTTCTGTCGGATTAAAAGGTCCGAAAGTGTACCAGTTTTTGTCGTAAGCGGACTGATTGCCGAATGATTTGGAAGCCAGAAGGTTCCCGCTTTTATAATTGCCCGTGGGAGAAGTTTCTTTTGCATCGGGATGTGTATAGCATTCTCTTCCGCCGTAGACGGAAAAAGTCATTCTTGTATCAAATATCCCGTTGAGCTCATCAATTTCCCCGCCGATGTCGGGATCATAAACCCTTATGTAAACAGGTTCGGAAAATCCTTTCGGGATCAGGAAAAAAAAGGTCTGGGAGAAATCATCATCACCCCATGATGTTTCGGAATCTCCACCAAAGGTCATGAGATATGGAATATTCTCATCACCCGCCGGAACAGGTTGTGCCTTAATTCCCACAGCCGTCGCCACAAACAGTAATATTAACAAGTTCAATCTCATCTGCCGGATTAGTTTTATATGTATATAATAGCTATACGTTAAAACGCTGTTTAAGATACATTACCTGGTATTTTTCTCTGATGAACCTTTTCTGTAAGACCTGCAATCAGCAGGAAAACTTTCCGGTACTACTCATAACGGGCTATTCCTCTTCAAGGACGAAGATCTTTCTGGTTACACACTTCCTTTCAACCGGTGTATCGATATTTTCAACCGGACTGGTAAGTCCCAGCTGTACCTCATAAACTCCCGGCCTGGTATAAACGTGTTGAACATCAATACTCGCAGCTCTGTCTCCATCACCAAAATCCCAGTAATATGCTCCGATCTCAAAATCCTTGAAAAAGCTTTCCCGTCCGCTGAAATTGACCGGTTCACCGACAAATGCAGTATCCGGAGCTGTCAGAAAGGGTTGTTCGATGTTCTCGACAACCAGTCTGTAACTGGCCTGACTGAAATACACTTCATTGGTAAGTTTGTCGATCACATTCAGTTCCACATCATAGGTGCCTGTCGACGAAAAGCAATGCTCAACCTTGAGTGACCTGACTTTTGTCCCGTCTCCCATGTCCCATTCATAGGCAAATGCTGTTGTATCAAGTTCTGCATTATTTGACTCATAAAATATATAGCAGTAATTGTTTTCTTCCTGTGGCGGGCATGCTGAGAATGTGGGAATGGTCGAATGAAACTGGAAAATATCCGGAGAACCTGCCCGGTGAGAAACAAAATAACCCGTATCCATTGCTGTATTCATGATCAGTCCGTAGTCATCAGAATCAGAGTTAATGGGACCGGGCAATACCACAGGAATGCCCCATTGATCGTCAAGATATTCAGAATAATATATTTCCAGGTCACCCCTTTGCTTGTATCCTCTGGAAGCAAAAAACAACCTGCCATTTTCATGGAGAAAAGGGAAAACTTCATTTTCCGGTGTATTGACACTATTGCCGAGATTCTCTGGTCTGCTCCAGGTCCCCTGTTTCATGCGGGTTACATAAAGGTCATATCCGCCCATACCCGAAGGATCATTGCTACAGAAAAACATTTGCGTTCCGTCGGGCGAGAGACAGGGATAACCTACATTGTAATCCCTGCTGTTGTAAGGAAACGGTTCAATATTTTTCCATTGCCCGTCCAGAAATTCCGCTGTAAAAATACCGAAAGTGGTATCTTCACGGGCATGTTTGAGCAGTCCCGGTGACGGATCAATGCTCCGGGTGAAATACATTCTTTTGCCATCTCCGGTAAAAACAGCGGGACCTTCAAACAAGCGTGTTGTGATTTCACCGGAGAAGAGTTGAGGATTATCAAATCCTCCCGACTTCTTTTGTTCGGTAAAGTAAAGATTTGTCAGTGGATTATTCTGCATGTCCGTATAGCTGATAAACCACTCGTTTTTTCTGTCTGAGCAGAAGACCAATCCTTTCCCATAAAATGCAGGAGCAAGTTCTTTGGCAGGGGTATTGACAGAAAGTGTAACTGCCTCATAGAAGTGCTGGGCGAACAGGCCACTGCTGCAGACAAATGCCGTCATAACAAGGATGTATATTCTTTTCTGAAGCATCATTTTCTGTCAGAAAATTGTCGGATTTGAAGCCCTGATGCGATATCCGAAATTATACTCAATGGCAACCTCAACAGAGCTTCTGTTGTATTCATTAATGCCTTTGAATCCGTAGTCATAAGCAAAACCAACTTTCAACTGATATGTTATTCTGTAATCCATGATCATGACAATCGCCCCTTTATTTCTGTAGGAAGCACCCGCACGCAGCACATCTTTATACATAAAGCTTATTCCGCCATCGGCAATTAGTCCGGAACCTTGATCATACTCAAGCAATGCTGATGGATGTATCTTCCAGTTATCGGATAGCCTCGCTTTCACACCCGTAGTAAAATAATAGGCATATTTGCTGAAATCGTGGTAAGGAACTACTTCACCGGCAGCATTCGTTTCATAACCCAGAATCAGTGGTACCGAAAGACCTGCGTAAAAGCCGGTTGTATAGTAATACAAACCGAACCCAAAATTCGGGAGCATAAAATTATCTGTGTTTTCATTGAAAATATAGTCATCATTCCCCAGATCAATCTTCTCATAAGATCCTGCAGATACTCCTGCTTTCAGTCCGAGTGCAAGCTTACCGGGCCCGAGATTCAGCCTGTGAGCATAATTCAGATAGAAACCTGTGTTCTTGCGAAGACCAATGCTTTCGTTCATAACAAGAATGCCAAGACCCATCTGTGTATTTCTCAATGGAGTATGAAGGTTGACGATATTATAGGCTGGAGCTCCTTCAAATCCGATCCACTGGCTGCGATGTGACAGACCGATGCTGAGCATTTCATGGCTACCGCTGTATGCAGGATTCATGGCCAGACCGTTAAAACCGTGATGGCTGTAAAGTATGGCTTTTTCCTGCGCTCCCACGGAGCATACCATGAATACAACAAATATTATGAAGGTTACAGAGCGCACTTATCTGAGAATTTCAATAAATGATTTAAAGATTACTTCCTTTTCCCTTCCCGGAACTTTTACTTCAGCTATATAAAAATATGTGCCTTCAGGCAGCTCAACCCTGTTCAGGTTTCTTCCATCCCAGAGATCAGACTGCATATAGTCATCCGACTCAAACACCAGTACACCAACACTATTGAATATTTTCACCCTGATCCATTCTGCATTTACAGCACCAATTTCAAAAAAGTCGTTCTTCAAGTCTCCGTTCGGTGTAAATCCCTTGCTGATGACAAGCGGCATTACAACAATACCGACACTGTCACTCACTGCATCACATGCACCATTTATTACGGTCCATCTCAGTAAATTACTATCCTCCAGATTTGTTATCACACCATCCGGAACTTCCGGATCACTGAAAACAGCATTTCCCGAAACAACCTGCCAGGATCCCGTACCTAAATCCGGAGGCATTGCTTCAAGTGTTGTGGAGTAAGTAAAATCAAGCACCTGATCAGGACCCGCTTCAGCTTCCTGAGGCTGTTCATAAAAAACAACCTCAACCTGATCCTCATCTGTGCATTGCCAGTTGGTTTCAGTCCAGGTAAATACATGCGTTCCGTAATCGCTCATGATTACAGTTGCCGCAGGATCTTCAGGATCATCGAAATCCGCATTTGTTGAAGTCCAAAAACCTTCTGATCCTGTAATACTTTTTGAAGCTGCAAGTGTAAATTCATTACCGCAAACTTCGCTGTCAGCTCCAGCATTGGCTACAGGAACCTCAAACACGGCAGCCTCTATCAGGCCTGTATTTTCCGACAGGTCGGCCGAACAAAGGCTGTCGTCCACAATGGAAAGCATGGTCAGCTGACTGTCTTCGGTCAAGGTGAATGCAATCGAATCCGGAGAGGAAGAAACATTATCTTTTGACTGTATCAGGGAACCGCTGCCGATTTCAACATCAAACGGTCCGTTTAACCCTGAAACGGTAAACCTGGCATAAAGAGTTTCACCAGCACAAAGGCTGTCGCCTGAAGTGATCACATCTCCGGATGGAAGCGGATTGATCCTGATTTCAGCCACATCACTTGTATCGATACATTCCTGTCCCGAATTTGAAGAAAACACGATTCTTCTGAAATAGATAATGTCTGTCAAGGATCCTGTCTGGTAATTCATTTGGTTGCCCGGACTTTCTGATGCAGTCACCCAGTCAATGCCGTTACTGCTTTCCTCCCACAGGTAGGCATAATCACCGGGTTTGCCGTCAATTGGCTGTGTCCCGGAAAGGATTTTTTCCGTATTGAAACAGGTATATTGCACTGAAGCCCCCAAAATGCTGTTGTTCTTTATTACCGGATATACCGTAATTTCAACTGTATCACTGGTGTGGGTACAAATATCGGAATAGACTTTTCGTGCAAACAACATGGAATTTTCAAGCTGACCGGTTGTATAGGAAGCCATGTTTGCTATACCTGATGCAGTACTCCATTCTGCAGACCCCTGTAACTGCTGGATCCATTCATATGTGAAGTCATTCAATCCCCCGCTTGCAGGAGAGGCAACCATCGGTTCAGGCGCGGTGAACTGACAAATGACCTGATCTTCAAGTCCAAGTTCATTGATGATGTATGGAATAACCGTTAGTCCCATTGCATCAGAAGTATCAATACATGCATTGTAGATCCCTGATATCACGATCCGTCTGAATTCGGTATCGGACTCAACAATTTGATCCGGTGTATAATCCTCACTGGTCGCTCCGGTAATGTCCTGCCATGTTCCGGAAATACGTTGTTGCCATTCATAATAATAACTTTGCGAACCACCCCCCGGTTGTTCGCCATCGATTGCCATTGGAATATCCCCTGCACAATACCGGCTCGAATCTGTTTGAAGTATGTTGTTTGTGATCGCCGGCAGTACATTGATTGTTTTTACAGAAGATGAAGTGTCAATACATGCATTGTCGTTACCCGAATAAACAATTCTCCGGTATGATGTTGTTTGACTGAGCTGTCCCGGATCATACTGCAATACATTGCTTGACGGGATATCCTGCCATGATTCTGCTTGAGGACGGATCTGCCATGAATAGGTATAGCTTCCGTCCCCGCCCCCGGGAGCGGATGTATTCAGAAGTCCGGGCCCCAAATTTTCGCAGATTACAGTGTCCCCGGTCATGAACAGGTTGTTCGTAATTTCAGGCAGCACGGTTATCGTGACATAAACACTTGTATCTTGGCAGTATTCCGTTGAATTTACCAGTCTCCTGTAATAACTGCTTGAGGTAAGCACACCTGGATCATGAGGGTCGTTCACATACAGGAGATTCCCGGTATTGCTCCAGTCTGAAAGATTCTCACTGATCTGCCACTGATATTCGAATTCACCGTTGCCTCCCAGAGGCAGTAAACCCGTAAGCTGATCTGCATGATCCTCGTAGCATATGGTGTCGGTCCCCGATATGATGTTGTTTGAAATAGCCGGATAAACAAATATTTCAACCATCCGGCTTGTGTCTGCAATATCAACAGAATTAACAATCCTTCTGAAATATGTTGTCTGATAAAGCGCTTCAGGTTGAAAGCTTGTAAGTTCCGGTATTCCGATTGCACTGATCCAGGTGGTCTGATCAGTACTTTGTTCCCACAGGTAACTGTAAAAACCGTCTCCTCCCTTTGGCTGGGTTCCGGTCAGCATCTCAGGAACCTGTCCTGCACACAGGGTATCCCTGCCCCTGATAGTATTGAACAGGAATCCTGTCAGGGGCATCAGAAGGTTGTTGAGCTGCAGACCCTCTGATCCGCCGCTTCCAGTATGAAGGATACAGCCTGAAGTAACATGGCCCTGCTGACCTTCATTCAGGTTTACTGCAATTGATGGTATTGAAATTCCTGAATACCAAAATACTCCGCCGCTTCCACCTCCGCCTGATCCGGTGCAATTGTCTTCTGTATTTCCTCCTTTACCGCCTTGTGCATAAATGCTGATATTATCTCCGTAATTTGTGGCATCGATCAGTATGGTTCCTCCGGCTCCTCCTCCACCACCGCTCCCGGTAGCCGGACCGGCGTCTTCACCATTGGCCAGTATGGAATTTCCGTTGCCTTTGAGAGTACTGGTAATCAAAATAACAATCCCGCCTCCGTCACCGCCTTTTGAGGCTGTTGCGGATGCAGATTTAACACCCGAACCTCCTCCCCCGCCCATAATGATCTGGCGTCTTGTGGGTGTATAAAGCAGGTAACATCCAAATCCTCCCCACGCACGTATGAGAATTTCACCGCATACTGATGATTGTTGCCCACCGTCACCTCCGATATAAGGATTACTGCCCCCACCGCCTCCGGAAAAAAGTCCGTTGCCCGCTCCTCCTCCGTTCAGCGCAAAGCCCGAACCTTTGGTATAAGGCCAGTTCACCGTTATGATCCCTTCGCCCTTATTGCCTGAACGGTTTAATTCTGAGGGCAGGAAATGCAACGTATCAACAATGGTTCCGGTCAAATCCTGCCTGCATCCTCCTGTATAATTCTCCGAAGGGACAACTCCTCCTCTGAATCCCTGATGACTTACATCAATGTCGGCGTTCAGATTGATGGAATCCATTCCAATAAGGGCTACCACACCACCTGTAGCACCGTTCCAGTCCTTTGCAGTTACCGTGCCGGACACCGTAACGGTCTCTCCTTCAACAAACCTGACCAGCTGTATCTTTTCTCCCTGATCATAGGTATTGGAAATGTCATCGGTGAAAACAATATATTTATCACCTTCACTTTCAACAATTTCATCCAATTGCAATACTTCAAATTTGCCGGTATTGTTAAATGTCTTATGTGCCCTTACATTCTTTGTCAGAAAATTCTCCCAACCGGTGTCATCTGCATCGTTCAATTCTCCCCCTGTCATTTGTATAACGAGTATCTTATCTCCGGGTTCAAAATAGGAAAGATCAGCAGTTTCAATGATCCTTGCACGGTCGGACAGTACGGAATCAACTGCAAGATAGTGGTTTACAATACCCGAAATGGAAGCATCCTGTGGGAACCCACAATAATAAAGAAGAATTGTACCTGCAATAATGACGATTAACCTTCTCAATCTTTTATCAGGTTGGTTATTACTCAAAAATAAGATTTTAGGCGTCCGCATTCATGAAAAAATATTAACATGGCATCTAAAACTCGCCATTCCTAAAATCTATTTTCTGCCTTTTGACATATTTCATAAAGGATTCACCTGCCCGGTAAAAAGGGCCATAAAGACGTACAAAGTTTTATTTCAGATCATCCCCCCTGCCGTCCAGGTAAACCGGCAGCTCGACAATAAATGTCGTACCCACATTGACTTCTGTCTTAAACGTAATATTGCCCTGAAAAGATTCAATAATATTTTTTGTTATGGACAGACCCAGTCCCATACCGCTTGATTTGGTTGTGAAACTATGTGTAAAAAGCTTTTGTTGTATTTCTTCCGACATGCCTTTTCCGTTGTCTTTAATACTGACTATTGCGGTACTGCCCTTCACTTCCATTTTAATTTCAATCCTGCCTTTCTGGTTTTCAGGGATGGCCTGGATGGCATTCTTGATCAGGTTGATAAATGCTCTGGCAAGCTGTTCTTGATCGGCATAAACCCGCACATCATCCTTCTCCGGCTGAAACTCAATATCCACATTTTCAGTATTTGAAAACAGCGAAAGAGCAGATCTGATTGCCTTAACGAGACTGATGTTTGTGCTGCTGGCTTTAGGCATTTTGGCAAAATTTGAAAACTCAGATGCAATAAATGACAGATTATCAATCTGTTCAATCAATGTTTTTGTAAACTTTTCAAGATATTCATCAAAATTTTCTTTATTGTCTTTCCATGTACGCTGTAAATGCTGTACGCTTAATTTCATGGGAGTCAGAGGATTCTTTATCTCATGAGCAATCTGCTTGGCCATTTCCCTCCAGGCGCTTTCCCGTTCAGAACGGGAAAGCTTTTCCACACTTTTAACCAGCTCCCTAACCATACGGTTATATTCATTCACCAAACCTGCAATCTCATCTCTTTTTTCATATGAAATCTCCTCACTCATTTTGCCTAGCTTGATTTCTCCAAATTTTTGCTGGATGAGCTTCAATGGCAATACAATCTGATTGGAGATGAATATGGTCACAATAAATGTCAGTAAGAGCAACAAAACAAACACGTTGACCATGGCAACTATGAGTGTTGTCGTTTCATTCCTTTGTTCGTTCTCCTTGGTAAAATAGGGAAGGTTGAGAAATGCCAGAAGACTGTTTTCCGTATTTACAAAAGGAACGTATGCCGATAAAAATTCCAGGGCTCCGATATTTTCCTGGTGAATGAATTCAGGTTGCTTCTCCATTACCATTTTGTTATAAGCCAACGGGTCCATTTTCCCTCCAATAATACCCTGGTTAAAGATCTCCGCCCGGGATGTGGCCAACATATTTCCTTCGGGATCATACAGGTTGATGTCGGTATAAAACACGTCTGACAGGCTGATCAGATACTGATTCAGGTTGTCATATCCGTATCCCTGCCAGTCAGGTTCCAATACACCCATATTGGCCAGCATGTTATCAAGTTCCAGGTAAACAGATTGAATCTTTTCGCTCAAGTTATTGTACCGGGTAGTTTTATACTGTTCAATACTCAGATATATCGTACCGCCTCCAACCATTAATAGGGAAAGCAACAGGATGGATATAATCGCAAGACGGATCTTGTTTTTGAAATTCAGGGACATACCTGTACGATATCTTGAAAAGTATCGAAAGCCCATGGATATTATTACCAGCATAAAGTAAAACAGGAATATATATGAAAATGAGATCAGCTGATCGAAAAAATTTATAACAGGCTGGCTGATCATAATCACATTTTCATTGGCAAATCGATATATATAATGCCCAAAACCGTCGAATTTCACATATTCAAGATTATCAGGAGAGGAAAGCAGACTGTCAGTTGTCGCAGAGTCAAGTTCATAAGTGTTCAGGTTCAGGCTGTATTGAAAATCTCCGGAACGCGCCAGCAACTGATTCCTATAATATTTTGCATAGGAATATTCCTGATACAGTCCCGTTTCCTGGTATTTTTTGTCCAGTAACAATTCCGGGTAACCCACTTCCTCTGCGATCAGTCTTGATTCAAGCTCAAGGTAGAATACACCTTCAATCTCTGAATCCGGACTGGTCCAGGGAATCTTGCCAAGATAGTGGATTTGTCCGTCAAGAATATCCAAGTAGTAAAAATCCATTTCACCAAGCTTCATGCCGCCGTTTTCAATCAGGTTGTCATAATATTCGTAGCAATTGTATTTTCTTGTTGTCGAGCCGATCCCGATCTCCAGAGTGTCATAAGGCCTGCATTCTGCCGGTATCAGATTGTATTTGCTCCAGTAACCGTTGAAATAGCTCTTTTGCAGGTAATTGGTGATTTCTTCATAAGGCACATTACGATCATACAAGAACCTGAACAAAGTCTCATCCTCAAGCAACTGATCATATATGTCTTCCAGTAAATATTCTGCTACCGGATCATGTTGTTCGGCAAGCTTCTCAGCCAGGATCTTCATATTATTACCGGTCTTCTCTTTGGTGTAATAAGAAATGAATACCACACTATAGACCGAGAAAAAAATAATCACAAGAACAAGCTGTGTATAATTATAGGAAGGAATCCCCTTGTAGTGGATGAAGGCAATAATTACAAACAAAAGGACAAATGCGATGCAGGACCAAAGCTCAAAAGTATAGGGTGTCAGGAGCAATATCAGGAACAATGAGGCGGAAATGATCAGGAAAATGCCCAGAATGGGTTGAATGCTGCATGAATCTTTACAAAGCCTGAAGAATTTATCACACATAAATACAAGGGTAACAAAATGCATGGCCATGATCAGCAGACTCAGGAAAGTGTATACATTGAGACTGGCAACATTGGATATTTCAAAACTGATTGTGGAATGAATAATCAGGTTTGACAGTACATAATGGGTATAAATAAAAACGAACGCAATCCCCAGAATAAATCCTGAGATCACTGAATAAACCGGCTGTTCATGCTTATAGTCATATAAACTCCCTGTGCATTTGTAGTCCTGGCTAAACTTCAAACCAAAATAGAACAAAAGGATCGCATTGATAAAAACATCACCGAGTGAAGGAAGCAAGGATGAGTGTGCAAAGGGTACCGGACCGAAAAGCTCAAGTTCATAAATGTCGGCAGGAAAACGATAATGGCACTGGAGCCATCTGATCATGACAAAAATTAAAAGAAACATAAGTAAGGCCAGGTTTCTGTTCCTTCCCCTTATGAATATTTTTAATATTCTGTCTGTCAGCAAAAGGATTGAGATGAAGAATACGAAAAGCATGACGGGTGAGAAGTATTTTTCAATTTGCGCAAACCTGAGTTCATCTTTATCGAACCTTACAGAAAATAAATAAATTCCTTCCCAATCGTGAATAGAATACGTTCCCTCGGTGGATTTTGTAAGCAATTCGGTTGACCTTGGCAATTTGAGGTCTTTGTGAAAGTTGTTCATAAGAAATTCATTCTCATAGGGATACTCATTTTTAACCAGATACAACCCGTATGTCCTTATGGAATCATTTCTGTATGCCTTAATGACATACCAGCCGTTGGAAATGGAATCGAACCGCTTTTGCTCCGGGACATCTGACTTGAATGAATTGAAAGTTATGCTGTTATCCGACCAATATACGAGGCTGTCCTCGCAGTAAGCTATTATTACAATACCCCGGTCTGAGGGTATCGGGGTGCTTAACTCCCAGTTGTTGGATTTTACCAGTTCATAATGCCTGTCAATTTCCTCAAACTTTCTGAGCAACTGTTTCTGCAATTTCCGGTGGTATCCGGCTCCATAATGGTAATTATTAAAAATATAGTCACCGGTGATCCAGGTCACAAGGATTGCAGCCAATATCAGAAGAAACCTGACAAAATACCGTTTATCCGGAATTGTGTGCAATTTGATATTTTTATTTTATATGATGATATGGTTCTCCGTTTAGAATGGTCATTGCCCGGTACAATTGTTCCAAAAATACTAGTCTTGAAAGCTCATGGGAAAATGTCATCAGTGAAAGTGAGATCTTTTCCGGCACAGCATTGTAAACAGCATCTGAAGTCCCGTAAGATCCACCAATTATGAAAACAAGGTGGCGGATTCCACGGTTCATGGATTGCTGTATGAAACCGGAAAAATCTTCTGAATTCATCTGCCTGCCATTTACATCAAGCAGAACAGCCTGATCAGAACTTGTCAATGCCTTCATGATGATTTTCCCTTCCTCTTCTCTGTGCCGGTCTGCAGACTGTTTGCCAGTCAAACGCGGCTTACCAAGAGCTTGAATTTCAAACGGAACATAATGTCTTATGCGCTTCTCAAATATTGAATAAGCTCTCATTTTATTGTCATGATCTTTTTTCCCGATATAATACAATGAGATCTTCATGATTTAAAACCCATATAAAATTCAGGGTTTGGCCTGAATTTTGTTCCATTATCGTGAATCCAACTAAATCATTATATTTGTATTTTGCATTGCCTGCATGCCAATTCAAAAATAAACTTTATTTTGCATATGCGTATATTTAAGCTTTCAGTGAAAAAAAGCCATTTTAAAAACATGACTCTCCTGATCCTTCCCTTGATCTTCACTGCTTTCTTATCTGCAGGGAAGCAGACAGCCGATCTTCCCCAGGGTATTGTAAACGCATTAAAGACCGGTAATTCCGAGACACTGTCACAATATTTCAATACCAGCATGGAACTTGCCATGCCTTCTGCCCAGGACGATATTTACAGCAGTCAACAGTCAAAATTGATTGTCAGAGATTTCTTCACAAAACATGTGCCAATTGATTTCACAGTCCTGCATAAAGGCGGTCCTGCAGAATCACAATATGCCATCGGCAGCCTCTCCACAAAAAGCGGGACCTTCAGGGTAACATTACTGATCAAGCTGAAAGACGAAAAACCTTTGATTCATCAACTTCGATTTGAACAGGAAAATGCCGACTGACTATTTTGACGAATTCATCGATAATGCACTGAAAGAAGATATAGGAGACGGCGACCATACCTCAATGGCCTGCATTCCTGAAGACGCAAAGGGTAAAGCCCAGCTTCTTATCAAAGAACCCGGCATACTGGCAGGAGTTGTCGTAGCTAAAAGAATTTTCAGAAAACTGGACCCGGGTGTCAGGATTGATATTTTTTTCAATGATGGTGACCGTGTCAAACCTTCTGATATCGCCTTTGTGGTTGAAGGAAAAGTGCGTGCATTGCTGGAAGCCGAACGGCTGGTGTTGAACATTATGCAACGGATGAGTGGAATCGCAACGATTACGAACCAATATGTAAAGGCACTGGAAGGCATGAAGACCAGGATTCTGGATACCCGTAAGACCACACCTTGCATGCGCCTGTTGGAAAAAGCAGCGGTGAAGGCAGGTGGAGGTGAAAATCACAGATTCGGATTGTACGATATGATTCTGATTAAGGATAATCATATTGATTTTGCAGGCAGCATACCCAATGCAATTGAAAGAGCAAGAAAATACATAGAAGACCTTGGAAAACCTCTGCGGATAGAAATTGAAGCCCGTGATCTGAATGATGTTGAAACCATTTTGGATATTGGCAACGTTGACCGGATCATGCTCGATAATTTTTCGGTAGAAGATACCCACATCGCAGTGAAAATGATCAATGGCAAGTATGAAACAGAATCTTCAGGCGGGATCCAGTTTGAGAACATCAGGAACTATGCCGCATGTGGAGTTGATTACATTTCCATCGGATCCCTTACACATAAGTTCAAAAGCCTTGATCTTAGTCTGAAAGCCTTAAATTATAAACCTGATGAGTTCGGTCCGACCCACACCTATCTTTAAAATTTCCAGCAACCGGATCCTTAAAATATTAAATTTCCTTAAACGCATCAACTTTCCAGGGTTCAAGAAAGTTAAGGTATTCGATGTTTTCAGCTTCTTTTTCAAAGGACTCACCAAGGGTGCCTTAAACATCCGGGCCACTTCTATCGCATTTCACTTTATGCTGGCACTCGGACCCGCCATCATTTTTATTTTAACTCTAATTCCTTACATGCCTGTTGCGAATTTCCAGGAAAACCTAATGGAAATACTATATGATGTAATCCCTGAAGATTCATACATTGTGCTGGAATCGATCCTTGATTCCATTTTTACAGTGCGTCACGGTTTGCAGATATTTGGTTTTCTGGTCACGTTGTTCTTCGTGCAAAAAGCCCTGAATGGCATTATTGAAGCCTTTAACGCTTCCTATCATATTGTGGAATCCAGGCCGTGGATCGAGCGAAGGCTGGTTTCTCTCGTCCTTTTTCTGATTCTCTTTATCCTGACAACTCTTTCAGTTATATTACTGTTCTTCAACAAAGTCGGTATCGGATACCTCTATATGTCAGGATTCATCAAATATAATGTCAATCATTTTCTGATCATTGCCGGTAAGTGGCTGATCATCACTGCTCTGACCTTTTTTGCAATTTCATTTCTATATTATCTGGCTCCGGCCAGAAAGACCAAATGGAGTTTTTTTTCACCAGGTTCCATTTTCGCTACTTTTTTTTCAATCATAACATCAATCGTTTTTTCTTACTTTGTAAATCACTTTGCTCCTTTCAACGAATTATACGGTTCAATAGGTACGCTGATCGGTATCATGCTGTGGATGAACATCAATTCGATTGTGCTTTTGTCGGGATTCGAGCTGAACGCCAGTATTTACAATGCACATTTCAGATTGCTGAATGAACCCGCTCTGATTTGAACTGTTATATTACTTAAGAATCATTATTGTGCCACTATTATCCAATAAAAGAATAGAATATCATCTATCCAGGCTCGATATTGACAACCTGGACCACAATCCGTTCGTGCAATTTCAAAGCTGGCTGGACGAAGCTGTTCAGGATGAAGTCCCTGAACCCACAGCCATGAGCCTTGCCACATCCACATTGATAGGCAGACCTTCCTCCCGAATGGTCTTGTTAAAAGAACTGGACCCAAAAGGATTTGTCTTTTTTTCCAATTATGAAAGCAAAAAAGGAAAGCACATTAACGAAAATCCTTGGGGTGCTCTGTTGTTTTTCTGGCCACGACTGGAAAGGCAGGTGAGAATTGAAGGCAAGATCAGCAAAACCTTACAGGAGAAATCCGATGAATATTTTTACTCCCGGCCCCAGGGCGGAAAAATCAGCGCATGGGCATCACCTCAAAGCCAACGTATACCAGGGCGTGAATACTTGGAGAATTTACAGACAGATTATGAAAAGCTCTTCAGGACAAGGGCTTTGGAAAGACCCCGGCACTGGGGTGGATACATACTGAAGCCAGATCTTTTTGAGTTCTGGCAGGGAAGGGAAAACCGTTTACACGACCGGTTTGAATATATCCTGATCGGACATATCTGGGAAATCCACAGACTTGCCCCGTGAATATAAAATAGTAAAATAGGGTCGGACCAAACTATATATTTGATAAATAATTAATTGAAAAGAAAATAGGCCTTATATAAGGCTTAGAATATTGTTTTTGGGTCAAATTGAACATTGTAAGAAATTTCAGATTCAGAAAGCTCATATCCTTCTTTGTTCTTCTTGATTCTTCTCGATTTTGCCTTAATATCAAGTTGTTGCTGGAAATGCTCAAGAAAATATACATTTCCAATGGCAATGGCTTCTGTCCATTTACCATTCCTTTGCATATCATTTTGTTCTAATGCGTCCTTAATCCACTCTTTCTGAGCCCTTTGCAATTGATCCATAGAATCAAGATTCAATATTTTCAACAAAGAAGCATAATCTATTATGGCATATCTCTTTTTTGGATGCTGGATCTCATAACAACCGGATTCTTCCCATTTCACCGGATGGTTAACTACACCAGCTCTTACCATATTCATATGGATATAAATCATACATTGAATAATATGCTCATCTGAGGCAATGGCTGTCGCATGATACCTGTCTTCCCAGAAAGCTCCTTTTCGTTTTGTTCTGTTATTATACTCTTGTGCGGTTCTGCCTTGGACAAGTTGCATAAATACCGGGATTTTTCCTTCGGCAGTATTGTCTGATAACAACAAATGAATATGGTTAGAGGTCACTATATAATTTAATACACTGACGCCAAAACGTTTCTTAGCCTCAAATAACCAATGCATCCAGCATATCCGATCCTTTTTGAACTTGAAAAGGAAATCCCGCTTATGACATCGATGAGTAATGTGCCAGATATGTCCCGGAATAAAATATCTGTTTGCTCTTGGCATAACAATTAAAAATCTCAAGTTAAGATAAGTTATTACATTTAAAAATGAGCACTAAAGATAATAAGTGAATTTATGTGCATATATTGATTGAAAACCAGATCAAATGTCAAATATCACACCTCTTTTTTGAATTTCCAATTTGCTAAATCTTGGCATAAATCATAAATACTTCGTCTAAAATTCATGTATTTGCACTTAAAAATGATACGTTAAGGTTCGGAAATATGCAAATAATCAGGTTAAATGCCTGATAACTCATATTTTAGTTTGGTCCGACCCTGGTTTCGATTATTCTTATGCGTTCCTCCAGAGCCCTGATTTTTATCTCGGCATCTGTTCTTTTTCGTTGTTCCCTTTTAATCACAGCTTCCGGTGCATTGCTTACAAATTGTCTGTTGTTAAGCTTCATCATGACAGTATTCAGAAAACCTTTGTTATACTCCAGTTCTTTCTTGAGCTTCCTCAGTTCATTCTCATGATCGTGCAGCTCTCCAAGGGGAATATAATACTCTGCTTTTGCTGTAATGAAGCTGGCTGCTCCTTTCAAGTGCTCTGTGATTCTTGTGATTGCTGACAAATTGCCCAGGCGTATGATAACCGAATCAAAACCACTATCGTAGCTTTCTGCCCTGATTTTCAGTTCCAGTGGTTCCTTTTGCCGGATTTGTTTTTCCTTCCGGGTATTTCTTATGAAACCAATAATTTCCTTAGCACATTCAAAGTTGTTTATCGTATCCCTGTCGTATATCCCGCTTTCCGGCATCCGTTCGAACATAATACTGGATTCAGAAGGCTGGTCTTTCAACAGCTGCCAGATCTCCTCAGTGATAAATGGGATGAACGGATGCAGTAGTTTCAGAAGTACTTTGAACATTTCAACAGTTTCAGCGTGCGTAAAAAGGTCCATTGGTTTTTGATAATCCGGTTTGATTGCCTCAAGATACCAGGAAGCAAATTCATCCCAGAAAAGCTTATATACGGTCATCAATGCATCCGAAATCCTGTATTGTTCAAAACTGTCATTGATTTCAGCAATACCTTGTTTCAGTCTTTCCCTGAACCAGGCAACTGCTGAAACCGATGCCTCAGGAGCCTGAAGATCCGGATCTACGTTCCACGATTTCACAAGCCGGAAAGCATTCCATATTTTGTTCGTAAAATTGCGCCCCTGTTCAGGCAGACTTTCATCAAACAACAGATCGTTGCCCGCTGGTGAACACAACATCATTCCCATCCGCACACCATCAGCACTGTATTTCTTAATCAATTCCAGCGGATCGGGTGAATTACCTAGTGATTTTGACATTTTGCGCCTTTGCGTATCGCGAACAATACCTGTCAGATAAACACATTTAAAAGGCTTTTCCTGAACATACTCATAACCTGCCATGATCATCCTGGCAACCCAGAAAAATAGTATTTCGGGAGCAGTGATCAGATCATTGGTTGGATAATAATATTTCATGTCAGGATTGCCGGGATTCCTGATGCCGTCGAAAACAGATATAGGCCACAACCATGAAGAAAACCAGGTATCCAGAACATCCTCATCCTGATGCAGATCCGATACTGTCAGTTTTTGATTTCGTGTTTTTTCCTTTGCCAGTTTAAGTGCACTTTCCAAATCCGTTGCTACAACATAATCCTGACTCCCTTCAATATAATAAGCCGGAATCCGGTGTCCCCACCAAAGCTGGCGTGATATGCACCAGTCCCTGATATTCTCCATCCAATAACGATAAGTGTTGATGTATTTCGCCGGCAGCAGCCTGATCTGACCGTTCAGCACATTTTCGAGCGCAGGGACTGCCATTTCCTTCATTTTCAGGAACCATTGCATGGAAAGCCGTGGTTCAATGACGGATTCCGTGCGTTCGGAATAACCAATTTTGTTGACAAATTCCTCCTCCCTGACAAGCAGACCTTCCTCCCTGAGCCTCTTTACAACAAGTTCCCGTGCTTCAAACCGGTCGGTACCGACAAAAACCTCAGCCCTGCTGTTAAGGGTTCCGTCGTCATTAAAAATATCAATGACCGGAAGATTGAATTTCAACCCTATTTCGTAATCGTTGACGTCATGAGCCGGCGTAATTTTTAGACATCCAGTACCGAACTCCATGTCCACATATTCATCCTCAATAACTGGCACAATGCGGTTTACCAAAGGCACAACAACCTTTTTACCTTTCAGATGCCTGTATCGTTCATCAAAGGGATTGATGCATACAGCGGTATCGCCCAGAATGGTCTCGGGACGTGTTGTGGCAACCGTCAGAAATCCTTCACTGCCGGTGATCCTGTATTTTACATAATACAACTTCGATGTGACTTCATGATAGTTTACCTCCTCGTCTGATATGGCAGTCTTCGCCTGCGGATCCCAGTTTACCATCCGCACAGCGCGGTATATTTTCCCCTTGCTGTAAAGATCGACAAATACCCTGATCACGCTTTCACTCATGATATCATCCATGGTAAATTTTGTGCGTTCCCAGTCACATGATGCACCCAATTTCTTTAACTGTTCAAGGATGATCCCCCCGTGTTTCCGTTTCCATTCCCACGCATGTTCAAGAAACTGTTCCCGGGTAATCTGATCCTTTTCAATCCCTTCATTTCTAAGTTTGTCTACAACCCTTGCCTCCGTAGCAATCGAAGCATGATCTGTCCCCGGCACCCAGCAGGCATTTTTTCCGAGCATTCGTGCCCTTCTGATGAGAATGTCCTGAATGGAATTGTTGAGCATATGACCCATATGCAGGACACCTGTAACATTCGGAGGCGGAATTACTATGGTATAAGGTTCGCGCTCATTCGGCACCGATCTGAAAAATCCATTCTCAAGCCAGTATGAGTACCATTTCTCCTCAACCTGCCCTGGATTATACTTGGCTGGGATATCCATAGTTGTGTTGATTATTTGTTAACAGCCGGTCATAAATGGAAAATTCTTCATCAGTCACAGCATCATGAACAGCTTTTCAAACGCCCTCCTGAATATGAGATCCGGCATAAAACCGGGACAAAATTAAAACTTTTCAGGAATTAACTGCCGTTCATTTATATCGTGTTGTCAATACTTCTTTCTACAAACCCTTTAAAAGTTTCATGTCAATTCACTGTGAGTTGTTTACCGGTAAAAGCCTGATTTCTTTGTTCCCTTTCCGTTTCATTATGTGTATAAAAAACAGAATTGTGCAAACAGTTTACATCTTTTTCATTTATTTTTGTATCGTTTTTAAAATCATGAAAGTATCAGACTAAATATTCGTTATAAATGAGGAAATTCTTTTCTGTCTTGATAATATCCTTGTTTTATGTTTCACTGAGCTGCTCACAGAGCCTGCAGTCAGATAGTAAAAATTCCAAAAGTGCTGAGATCATTTTCGAAGAAACGGAGCACGATTACGGTACTATTCTTAAAGGAAGTGATGGAACTTATGAATTTGTATTCCGCAATGCAGGCAATGAGCCCTTGTTACTGAATAATGTCAGGTCTTCATGCGGTTGTACGGTACCTGAGTGGTCAAAAGAGCCAATTGCTCCGGGAGAAGCCGGAATCATTAAGGTCAGTTATAACACCGTGATCACAGGTTCTTTTTCAAAGTCCATTTCGATATATTCCAATGCTGAGAAAAAACCTGTGATTCTCGTTATTAAAGGTAAGGTTGAGGAACCGGAAGAATAATCCTAAATATCACAAAATGCCAGAAATTTCAAGACGGGGACAACTTATGCCCAATTCACCCATTCGCAAACTTGTGCCTTTAGCGGAAAAGGCAATCAGAAAAGGTATCAAGGTTCACCGATTGAATATTGGCCAGCCTGATATCCTGACATCACCGAATGCTCTGAAAGCAGTTCATACATATGATGGCAACATTATCGATTATGGTCACAGTGCTGGAAATGAATCGCTCCGAAAAAAGTTTTCAGATTATTACAAAAAAATTAACATTCCTCTTGATTATGAGGATATTCTTATCACAATCGGCGCTTCAGAAGCCATAATACTTACTTTAATGACCTGCCTGAATGCCGGTGACGAAATCATTGTTCCGGAACCTTTTTATGCAAATTACTTCAGTTTTGCCACTGCAACCGATGTTGAGGTTATACCGGTTACTTCCAGTATTGAAAATGGGTTTGTTTTACCTCCGATTACAGAATTCGAAAAGAAGATTACACCCAAAACCAAAGCGATCATCATTTGCAACCCCAACAATCCGACGGGTCATCTTTATTCCCGCAAGGAACTGGAACAACTTCGCGATCTCGTTAATAAACATGATCTGTTCTTCTTATGTGATGAAGTATACAGGGAATTGTGCTATGATGGAGGTATCTTTACATCAGCAATGCAGATTGAAGGAATTGAGAAAAACCTGATACTGATCGATTCCGTTTCCAAAAGATACAGTGCCACAGGACTCCGGGTGGGTGTGCTGGCATCCAGAAATCGTGAACTGTTGCAGACAACACTGAAGTTTTGCCAGGCCCGGTTATGTCCTCCCAACATCGGTCAGGTCGCAGCTGAAGCGGCTCTCGACTCTCCACCGGAATACCTTGATTATGTATTCAACGAATTTCTGGAAAGGAGGAATTTTATCGTCCATGCATTGAACGATATTGAAGGTGTATATTGTCCGTTACCAAAAGGAGCATTTTATGTTATGGTCAAACTGCCTGTTGACGATGCCGAGAAATTTTCCATGTGGATGCTTGAGGAATTTGAATACAATAAGCAAACTGTAATGCTGGCGCCGGGTTCAGGTTTTTACTATAATACCGACCTGGGGAAACAGGAAGTTCGTATTGCATACGTGCTCAAACTGAAAGATTTGAAAAATGCAATAGAGTGTTTGCAGAAGGGACTCGAATCCTATCCGGGACGGATATTACCGAAAGCAAGTGCTGACCACGTAAAAATAAAGATTGCATAAACCATGCAGTCGTCCGGTCCTCTTGAGCATCTGTCATTTCCGTCTGCCAGAAACCGGTTAACATCATTTCCTTCATAAAGTATCGTTAAAACCGGACATCATGACAGGTTTAAAATCCTGTCGGGCAGTTATATTATTCATAAAGCAAATATTTTGTCCTTATTTGCCTGAATTTATTAAGATCCGGCTCCCAGGTTTTTCTGATTTCTTCTTCAGTCAGTCCCTTAATGATCTGTTCCATCAGGCTGCTGTTTCCTGCCAGCGTATTAAAATAACCGTTGAAAAAACTACGGCCCATGTCCATGCTTTCATAGGCTTCCATAATCCAGCCCAGATTGATCCTCCCCATGGCAAACAAACTGTCCGCATGCATTCCGGTAAGATCTACACCCGAACATTGCTGACCCTTGTGCAAAGGATCTGCATTCCCGGAATTGGATGAAGGCATATAGGAAAATGACCGGTCAGGATAATCCGGATGTCCGAACAGTCTGAAAGGAAAATCCGTCCCCCTGCCAACATTCATCACCGTACCTTCAAAAAAGCAAAGAGAAGGATACAGATACACCGCTTCCATAGTGGTTATATTTGGTGAGGGATGAACAGGCAGTGTATATGGTGTTCCGTGTGTGTAACCCTTGCATGGAATTATTTTCAGATCACATTGAATACCTCCCTGAAGCCAGCCTTCACCATTTATCATCTGAGCAAGTTCACCGATCGTCATTCCATACACAACAGGAATCGGATGTATTCCGACAAATGATTCAAATCCCTTTTCAAGCAATGGTCCGTCAATATAGTGTCCGTTCGGATTTGGCCGGTCGAGTATTATCAATTCTATTCCGTTTTCTGCACAGGCTTCCATTACATTATGTAGTGTGGATATATAGGTATAAAACCGTGCACCAACATCCTGCAGGTCGAAGATCATGACGTCGATCTCCTTCAAATCGTCCGGACTGGGTTTTGTCTTGGATCCATAAAGAGAATATATACTTATGCCGGTTCTTATGTCATCTGCGCCAATAACAGCTACTCCCGCATCCACGGATCCGCTGAATCCATGTTCGGGACTGAATATTTTCACCATCTTGATACCATTGTCCAGCAGTACATCGACCAGGTGTAAGGATCCGATAACGGACGTCTGGTTTGCTACCATGCCTACATTTTCATTTCTGAGAAGAGGCATATACAATTCCAAACGTTCGGCACCGTTTTGTATCTGAATTTCCTGAGCCGTGCAATTCCTGAATGTTGTCAGTATCAGCAATGCACCTAAAGAAAAAACAAAATGTCCGCTATTCACCTTCATGAATTTCTTCCGGATCATATACCTTCAACCCGACCTAAAAAGCAACTGTCATAAAAGTAACTCGCTTAAAACAAAAACTTTTCATTGGAATCGGGAATAATTCACCAGTTTAATAATTTAATCTGTGATTTTTCGGGCTAAATTAGCACATTTAAATTTTATACCTGTTGAATACAGAGTTCTTTATAGCAACACGTTTAATTTTTGACAAAGAAGGACGGAAAGCCCTTTCGAGGCCAATAATCCGCATATCCGTAATCGGAATTGCTCTGAGTCTGGCCGTTATGATCATTTCAGTAGCTACAGTCACCGGTTTTAAAAATGAAATCCGGCGAAAGATCATCGGATTCGGATCACACATTCAGATCATTAATTTTGATGTAAATGCTTCATTTGAAACCGAACCCATTTCCAGGGTACAACCTTTTCTGAAAGCATTGAAAACCACTCCAGGGATCCGGCACATACAAGTCTTTGCAACAAAACCAGGAATTATCAAAACACAGGAAGCCATACAGGGTGCAATCCTGAAAGGGATCGGCAGTGATTTTGACTGGAGTTTTTTTTCTGAAAATTTGGTTCGGGGAACAATTTTCAATGTATGTGACAGCACGAGGACGGACAGCGTACTGATCTCGAATTATCAGGCGAAACTCCTTAAACTTGATGTCGGGGACAGATTTGGCATGTATTTTATTGATGACAGACCAAGGATCAGGTCATTTGTGGTTTCGGGTATCTATCAGACCAGTCTGGTGGAATTTGACCGGCAGTTTATTCTGGGTGATATCGGGCATATACAGTTGCTGAATCAATGGGAAAGTACGCAAGTTTCAGGATTTGAAGTACTTATTAATGATTATTCTGATATCGACAAGTTGTCCTATGAAGTTTTCGCATATGCAGGTGTTACATTTAATCCTGACGGCTCAAAGCTGCGCATTATAAACATCAAGGAAAAATATCCCCAAATATTTGACTGGCTGGGACTGATCGATAAGAATGTCTGGGTATTGCTCGGACTGATGCTGATCATTTCAGCCTTTAATATGATCTCCGGTTTGCTCATTATCATACTTGACAGAACCACGATGATCGGCATCCTGAAATCCCTCGGCATGAACAACAGGGGAATCCGTAATATCTTTCTGTATCAATCGGCATACCTCATGCTGAAAGGTTTGATCTGGGGCAACCTGATCGGTGCAGGTCTTTGCTGGCTCCAATATCATTTCAGGTTTCTAAAACTCAATGCCGAGTCTTATTTTCTGGATTTTGTACCCATCAATTTTAGCCTGATCAACTTTATAATTCTGAACATTGGAACCCTGATCATTACGATGTCCATACTTGTGCTGCCTTCATTGCTGATTGCCCGTATCAGTCCGGCACAGACCATACGATTCGATTAATTGCTATGTACAAGTGGTTTTCAATATTGAAAAGTGAACTTTTAAAACCGTTACCGGGACCAGAGGCGCAACTCAGGATGTCACCATCTTTCCGCAGGCCTGCAGAAACCGTTTTACCTGCGGGACGGGCAAGCGTGGCAGTATTACTTTATATCCGGCAGCAAGAAATCTGTACAATATTCATCCGACGTACGGAATACGACGGAGTGCACAGCGGGCAGATCAGCTTTCCGGGGGGCATGCACGAATACTGTGATGATTCCCTGATCATCACGGTGCTCAGAGAGTGTGAAGAAGAAATCGGCATATCACGAAACTCCTTAAACATTATCGGCAGGTTGACAGAATTGCATGTTCCCATAAGCAATGTGGATATCTTACCGGTAGTTGCTATTGTTAATGGTCAACCCTTATTTGTTCCCAACCCGGAGGAGGTGGAATTCATAATTGAAGCCAGACTCAAAGACCTGGCAAATCCGTTGAACATAAAACGAAAAATGATTCGTATCGGGGATTTTGAGATCGAAACACCCTATTATGACATCAACAACCATCATATTTGGGGTGCAACTGCAATGATACTTAGCGAATTTCTGGAAGTAGTTAAAAAGACTATTTACACGATGCGATAAAGTCTTAAGATCCGATTTCTGGTTTTATGTCCTGATTTATCAAAGTTGCATTCATTCACAACCAGAACAAAATACAGCCAGAACAAAACATATAGTCAAACAACATATGTTCTCCCAACCCGAAAGCTCCTGTTTTCCGCAGACTTCGATAAAATCTTTCTAACTTTTTGATTATCAGCAATAGTTTTTTTAATTTGGGTGCTGCAAAGGTGT
>JAFGPB010000074.1 GCA_016926205.1 Bacteroidales bacterium | reverse complement strand
TGTTGTTACATTGCGGGAAGGTGATATAATTGATTTTTATAGCAATATCTAATTTATTATTATGGCTGTAAGAAAACTTAAACCTGTGACCCCTGGTCAGCGACACCGGGTTGTCGGAGCTTTTGACGATGTTACATCTGCTGCTCCCGAGAAGTCGTTGCTGAGATCGTTGAAGAAGTCGGGTGGCAGAAACAATGATGGTAAGATGACCATGCGGTATATTGGCGGAGGGCATAAAAAGATGTACCGGGTGATTGATTTCATGAGGAACAAAGATGGAATGGCTGCAACTGTGAGAACCATCGAGTATGATCCGAACAGGTCAGCCCGCATCGCACTCTTGCTGTATGAGGATGGAGAAAAAAGGTACATTATTGCACCGAATGGTTTGAAAGTTGGACAGGTTGTTCGTTCGGGATCCGGTGTTGCCCCTGAGATCGGCAATTGTCTCACGCTTGCTGAAATACCTCTGGGTACGCTGGTTCACAACATTGAATTGCAGCCGGGAAGGGGAGGTGCGCTGGCACGCAGTGCAGGCACTTATGCACAGCTGACATCGCGCGATGGAAAGTATGCCATCATCAAACTTCCTTCCGGTGAGTCAAGGATGATTCTGACCACATGCAGAGCCACGGTGGGAATTGTATCCAATCCTGATCACGGACTGGAGCAATCCGGTAAAGCAGGTCGTAACCGCTGGCTGGGAAAACGCCCCAGGGTCCGCGGAGTCGCCATGAATCCGGTTGACCACCCCATGGGCGGAGGCGAAGGCAAGGCTTCCGGAGGACATCCGAGGTCTCGTACAGGGTTGCATGCCAAGGGGAAAAAGACAAGAAGCAGAAAAAATCCATCAAACAGATTTATTGTTGAAAAACGTAAAAAATAACTGAGGATAGCGTATTATGAGCAGATCACTGAAAAAAGGTCCCTTTATTGATTTCAAACTCGAAAAACGGGTTGTGGACATGAACGAGGCCGGTAAAAAATCGGTACTTAAAACCTGGTCCCGAAGGTCTGTAATCTCTCCGGATTTTGTCGGGCATACTATTGCAGTGCATAACGGGAATAAGTTCATCCCGGTTTATATAACGGAAAATATGGTGGGGCACAGACTGGGTGAGTTTTCACCGACGCGCACTTTCAGGGGACATGCAGGTAAACAAAAGAACTAATTTGAACGAATTCGTTAATACATTGAAACATGGGAGCACGAAAGCGAATTGCAGCGGAAGAACGTAAACAGCAGAATGAAAATGTTGCCCGGGCAGTGCTTGCGAATTGTCCGACCTCCCCGCGGAAGATGCGGCTGGTTGCTGAACTGATCAGAGGTCAGGAAGTTAACCGGGCGCTGGATATTTTACGTTACAGTAAGAAGGAACCATCCGGAAAAGTGGAAAAGGTGCTTCTTTCAGCCATAGCGAACTGGCAGAGAAAAAATGAGGACGTTCGTATCGAACAGGCCAACCTCTTTGTCAAGGATGTGCATGTGGATGTTGGCCGTATGCTCAAAAGACTTCGTCCGGCTCCCCAGGGAAGGGGTCACAGGATCCGGAAGCGTTCCAATCATGTAACCATCATTCTGGATAGTCTTAATAAAAATCAGGTGAAAACCGAAAGTCAAACAAAATAAGATTCATGGGACAAAAAGTCAATCCAATAAGCAATCGGCTTGGAATCATTAAAGGATGGGATTCTAACTGGTATGGAGGCAGGAAATATGCTGATAAACTTGTTGAGGATTATAAGATCAGGGAATATCTCAATGCACGACTGGCCAAAGCCAGCATTTCAAAAATAGTGATTGAACGGACGCTGAAACTGATCACGGTTACGGTCAATACAGCCCGGCCCGGGATTATCATTGGCAAGGGAGGTCAGGAAGTTGACAAGCTTAAGGAAGAATTGAAGAAGATCACGGGTAAGGAAATACAGATCAATATTTTTGAGGTAAAAAGGCCCGAACTTGATGCAGCAATTGTTGCCAATAACATTGCCCGGCAAATTGAAGGTAAGGTCTCCTATCGGAGGGCAATCAAAATGGCAATTGCTTCAACCATGAGAATGGGTGCCGAAGGCATTAAATGTCAGGTTTCAGGTCGTCTGGGAGGTGCTGAAATGGCCCGGACCGAAATGCTGAAGGAAGGGAGGATTCCCCTGCATACCTTTCGCGCGGACATTGATTACGCATTGGGTGAAGCACTGACCAAAGTCGGTTTGATCGGCGTAAAGGTCTGGATCTGCAAAGGCGAGATCTATGGCAAACGGGATCTGGCCCCCAACATCGGTGCAAAATCTGCCAAACCCAGGGGATCTTTTAAGAAACGCAGAAAATAACGGGTACACATATTAACATCGATTGTCATGTTACAGCCAAAGAAAACCAAATACAGAAGACAGCAGAAGGGCAGAATGAAAGGCAATGCAGGCCGGGGAAATGATTTATCATTCGGTTCCTTCGGAATCAAAGCCCTGGATAATGCATGGATCACAGGAAGGCAAATAGAGGCCGCCCGTCAGGCTGTCACACGTCACATGAAACGTGAAGGTCAGATCTGGATACGCATCTTTCCTGACAAACCGATTACCAAGAAGCCTGCTGAGGTTCGAATGGGTAAAGGGAAAGGAGCACCTGAAGGATTTGTCGCACCCGTAACGCCGGGACGCATCATTATTGAAGCCGACGGCGTTCCGTTCGAAGTGGCAAAAGAAGCCCTCAGGCTGGGTGCCCAGAAGTTACCGATACATACGAAATTTGTCATCAGAAGGGATTATGCGGAAAGCTGAGGATCATTCTTATAAGGAGTTTCCGGCTGAAGGACCATAAACATGGGGTATGAAAAAGCAACAAAACTGCATACGGAACATTAAAGCAAAACAAACCGAGAAATGAGAACTACCGAGATAAAAGAATTGACAGTCAAGGAGATTGAAGAAAGACTGGAAAATGAAAAGAACCTGATATTTCGTCAGAAAATGAACCATGCCATATCTCCGCTCGACAATCCTATGAAAATAAGAGAAACGAGAAGGAACATTGCGAGGCTGGAAACCATCCTTCGCCAGAAAAGGAAAGAAACGGTAAAATAATCGGCTAAAATGACAGAAATGGAAAAAAGAAATATACGAAAAGAAAGGATCGGTACCGTTGCAAACAACAAGATGGATAAAACCATTGTTGTTGTGGAGAAAAGAAAGGTAAAACATCCGATCTACGGCAAGTTTATCAGCCGGACCAGCAAGTATATGGCACATGACGAAAAGAATGACTGCAATATCGGTGATGTGGTCAGGATCATGGAGACCCGTCCGTTAAGCAAGAACAAAACCTGGCGGGTGGTTGAAATCATTGAAAGAGCTAAATAACTATGGTACAGCAGGAAAGTAGACTTAGTGTTGCAGATAACAGCGGGGCAAAGGAAGTACTTTGCATTCGCGTACTTGGAGGAACACGCAGAAGATATGCCTCTGTGGGTGATAAAATTGTTGTGACCGTCAAGAGCGCACTTCCGGCCAGTGAAGTCAAAAAGGGAACCGTAAGCAAAGCGGTGGTCGTCCGTACAAAGAAAGAAATACGCCGTTCCGACGGTTCATACATACGGTTTGATGACAATGCATGTGTGCTGCTTACGAATCAGGATGAGATCAGGGGTACGCGGATATTCGGTCCGGTTGCCCGCGAACTGCGCGACAAGTATATGAAAATTGTATCGCTTGCACCTGAAGTGTTGTAATTTAAAAACAAATTCCATGCAAAAGAAGTTACATATTAAAAAGGGTGACATTGTCTATGTGAATACCGGAGAGAACAAAGGTCAGCAAGGCCGTGTGCTCGAGGTGATCAGGAAATCGGACAAGGCAATCGTTGAGGGAATCAATATTGTTTCCAAGCATACAAAACCGAATGCCAAAAACCCTCAGGGTGGCATACTGAAACAGGAAGCTCCCGTGCATATATCAAATCTTATGGTCATTGATCCTTCATCCGGAAAACCCACCCGGATCGGAAGAAAGCTGAACAAACAGGGTTTACTGGTGAAATACGCAAAAAAATCAGGTGAGGAGATTAAATAATGGCTTATATACCAAATTTGAAGGTTAAATACCGGGAAGAAATAGTACCCGCACTGATAAAGGAATTCAGTTATCATTCAGTAATGGAGGTACCAAAGCTTACAAAAATTGTAGTCAACCAGGGTGTGGGCCAGGCGGTTTCCGACAAGAAGATCGTGGATGTGGCGCAGGAAGAACTGACATTGATCACAGGGCAGAAAGCGGTACAGACCTTAAGTAAAAAGGATGTTTCCAATTTTAAGCTTCGCAGGAAGATGCCTATCGGTGTGAAGGTAACATTGAGAAGAGACCGGATGTATGAATTTCTCGAAAGGTTGATTTGCATTGCCTTACCGAGGATCAGGGACTTCAAGGGCATCAATTCAAAATTTGACGGAAGAGGCAATTACACCCTTGGCATTACTGAACAGATCATCTTTCCTGAAATCGACATTGACAAGATCAATAAAATTCTGGGTATGGAGATATCATTTATAACCTCAGCCAAATCTGACGAGGAAGCTTTTGCCCTTTTGCGTGAATTTGGCTTACCGTTTAAAAACATTAAAAAGAACTGACTGATATGGCTAAAGAATCAATGAAAGCCCGTGAAGTGAGGCGCAGAAAACTGGTGGAAAAATATGCAGTGAAACGAGCAAAGCTGAAAGCTCAGGGAGAATATCAGGAGCTCAGCCGCCTGCCCCGGAATTCCAGTCCGATCAGGTTGCACAACAGGTGTAACCTTACCGGCAGGCCGAAAGGATATATCCGGCAATTCGGCATCAGCAGGATTGTATTTCGTGATCTGGCTTCCAAAGGACTTATACCGGGAGTGAAAAAAGCAAGTTGGTAACCATTTGAACAAACAGGAGAACAATATATTATGATGACAGATCCGATAGCAGATTATCTTACCCGTTTGAGGAATGCAATTTCAGCCAAGCATAAGGTTGTTGAGATCCCATCCTCAAATGTAAAGAAGGATATAACCAAAATATTGTACAACAAAGGTTATATTCTCAACTATAAGTTCATTGATGATGAGCTTCAGGGTATCATCAAAATTGCTTTGAAATATCATCCCGAAACCAAGCAGTCTGCAATACGAACCCTGAAAAGGATCAGCACTCCGGGACTCAGAAGATACAGCGGTTTCCAGGAGATGCCAAGAGTCCTCAACGGTCTGGGTATCGCAATTGTATCGACATCAAAGGGAGTGATGACCGATAAGGAAGCAAGGAAACTCAGAATCGGCGGAGAAATTTTATGTTATATATATTAATAAGAGGAATATTCAATGTCACGGATAGGAAATCTTCCGGTTAAACTGACTCCGGGTGTTACTGTAACAGTAAGTGATGACAATACAGTTACGGTAAAAGGTCCCGGCGGGGAACTTCATCAGAAAGTAAATCCGGATTTAAAAATCACTGTGGAAAATGATGAGGTGACCGTAAGCAGACCAACCGAACAGAAACGTCACAAGGCCATGCACGGATTGTACCGTTCACTGATCGGCAATATGGTAACCGGTGTTACGAAAGGTTATAAAATAGAATTGGAAGTTGCGGGGGTCGGTTTTAAAGCTGACGCAAACGGCCAGGTGCTGGAGCTTCATGTGGGTTATTCACACGACATCTATTTTCAGATTCCGGATGAAGTGAAAGTGGAAGCGCGTACAGAAAGAAGAAGCAATCCGGTGATTACACTCACGAGTGCTGATAAGCAACTCATCGGTCAGGTAGCGGCCAAGATCAGGTCATTCCGCAAACCTGAGCCCTATAAAGGGAAAGGTATCAAATTTGTAGATGAACAATTACGCAAGAAGGCCGGCAAATCGGCAGCAACCAAATAAAGCTTAAAAACAAAGGATATGGCTTTAACCAAATCAGAAAGAAGAAAAAGAATAAAACTGCGCATCCGTAAAAGCATTTGCGGTACTGACGAAAAGCCCCGTCTCTCAGTGTTCCGGAGCAATAAGGAGATCTATGTGCAGTTCATAGATGATTCAAAGGGCAATACGTTGCTCTCTGTTTCATCCCGCAGTAAGGAAGTTGCGGGTAAGACAGGAGTTACAAAGACTGAAAAGGCACGTCTGGTCGGAAAGTTTGCAGCTGAAAAGCTTCTGGAAACAGGCATCAGCAAGGTTGTTTTTGACCGCAACGGCTACCTGTATCATGGCAGGATAAAAGCACTGGCTGAAGCGGCCAGGGAAGGAGGACTTAAATTTTAAAGCA